>JBAXKQ010000012.1:0-38151 GCA_037135275.1 bacterium | reverse complement strand
ACAGTGCTCTTGCTCGCGGCATTGGTCGGGCTGCTGCCCGATGCGAGCTCCATCAGGTCCGGCACCCCGTCACCATCGCCATCCACTGAGCCCGGGTTCATGTCCGATGCCTGGTAGCCGACCGTGCCGTTCCACAAGATCTCGACACTTGTCGGGATTGTATCGCCATCATCGTCCGTATTGGTGGGGCTCATTCCGGCCATGTATGCCTCAACGCCGTCCGAGATGCCGTCCCCGTCGGTATCGGCACGCCTCGGGTCGGTGCCCATCTCGTACTCGCGCAGGTCATTGAGCCCGTCGCCATCGGTATCCGTATAACCCGGACTGCTGTACACCGCTCCTGCGCCAGCAGTCAGGAGACTGCCGAAGCTCTCGTACTCCCAGGCATCCGGAATCCGGTCGTTATCAACATCCCTGTCGCGGATCACGATCCTCCGCTCGACGATATTCGGCGGCACACCGACAAGCTGCGGCTCGTAGTCATTAGCGAACATGCCGACCTCCTTGGTGTACCCGAACGACTCCCAGTCATCCAGCACACCGTTCCGGTTCTGGTCAATGAACGCCCTGAGCCAGTAGCCGCCGGGCCTCAATCCCCTCAGCTTGAACGCACCCAGCTTGGACAGCGGCGTGCGGGTGACGCACGGACCGCTGAATCCGCGGGATTCCGACACCTCGACGATGATGTTCAGGTTCGTGGCACGGCCGAAGTAGAACACTTCACCGCCAATGGTGTAGGCCCCTGCAAGCGACTCCTGCATGTTCAGGCGGAACGAGCTGTTGGGCATCCATGCGCTGACCCCGGTGGGGTTGGCGGAGTTGGTGAACGCCGTGTAGCTGCGGACTCGCCAGAAGTAGCTGAGCCCGTTGGACACCACCCCGTTGTTCCCGTCAAACGGCACATACGTGCAAACCCCGTCAGCGTCCGGTATCGGCGCGTTCGTGATCAGATTGACCACCGTCGTTGTGAACGCCGGGTTGGTGCTTATCTGAATCTGGAACCGCGTCGCCTTCTCATCCATGGTCCAGTAGAACGGATTCCTGGCGAACACCAATTCGCCACCGAGCGGCCAGACAGCCGCGGGCGTCGCCTGGTTGGTGGACCAGTTGATTACGAACGTGCCGCTAACACCGCCGGCGAACCACTGGAAGCCCGGCGATTGCGAGGTGTGCGCATCCAAGCCATACATTCCAACATCCCGGAAGTCGCCCTCGTGTATGTAGTTCCGGGGCGCCACAAGCCTGTTGGTGTAGATGATCGGCGACCCGGTCGACGACGTCCGACGGATCGAGACATCATAAGCGTTGGTGCCGGCAACAGCGGGCCACGAGAACCGTACATACCCGTACGGGGCGGCATCGGTGAGGTCGAATGTCACGGTGGGGATCTCGCCCCACGACACGTTGACGGGCTGCCCCTGGGCGAGGCCGGCTGGCTCGCCGGCGGTCCAGTTGCCGTCGCCGTCGTTATCGACGAACGCGAAGAACCAGGTCGGGCCTTCCTTCAGGTAGCCTGCATCAAACCTATTCGTGCGCACCTCGAACGGCAGCCCAGAGTTGGCGATTGTCGTCGAAGCCATCGGAACACCATCCATCCTGCCGCTGTCATAGGAGTTGACTATGATCGGGGAGGCTCCATTCAGTCCGCCATACTCAAACTTGAATGTGATGGAAGGCGTCGGATGGAGGTTGCGGTCGGTGGGATCCGTGCTGTTCTCACCGGCCTCATTGAACATGAACTCGGCATAGTTGCTCCAGCCATCCCCATCCGGGTCCTGGTTGCCGTCGTACAACAGGGGACTCAGCATATCGGAGTACTGAGCTTCCCATGAGTCCATCATGCCATCGCCATCGTTGTACATCTCGCCGTATGTCCGATTCGTTGACGATGCGCGGTTGTCGTAGTCACTGAATCCGGTATCCGGTGTGTCGAAGTCCCGCGGATCGGTGCCGGCTAGGTATTCGTCACGATTGTTCAGGCCATCCAGATCTCGATCACCCCAGGCTCCGTCATCGCCGCTTGAGTTGCTTGGATCCGTTCCCCACTGGGTTTCCCACCAGTCAGGCAGGCCGTCGCTGTCACCGTCGGCGAAGTAAGGCACATCATCGCCGAGATCCTCAAACGACACGCCGGATCCGAGTTTGCCGGCATACTTTTCGAAGTTGAACGGTGGTACTCCCATCGGGAAGATGTAGTCTTCCATCGTATCGCCGCCGTCGCAGGCGCCGTAGTAGCCGACCAGCGCCACACGTGCAAACGTCCGGAGCGGGTCCTTCGTTATAGCTGGGCCGTCGCCGTCGCCCTTCACCAACTGGGCGTCGCCGACATACACGCCATATTCGTACGCTGGATTGCGCCTCTCTGCACGCTCATCCGCCGTATCACCGGCCTGGAAGTCGAAGTTGAAGTACGTAACCAGGCCCTGTTCCGTCCCGATCAGGTTCCGGCTGCCGTAATCCCTCAGTTCCTCAGTCGTCAGACCATGATCCCAAACGCGCATCTCATCGAGAGACCCGGCCATTCCCTGCCCCATCACAATCGGACCATCGGCTGTGTCCACCCACGCGTCATACCAGACCCACGGCGCTGGCGGCGGAGCCGGGAACATCATGCGAGCCTGCTTCGTGTCGAGCTTCCCGTCCACGAACAGGTAGCAGCTGCTCTCGTCACGGACGTAGGCAACATGGTGCCACTTCCCGTCGTTCACGACTATCTCGCCGACGATGTTATTGGCGACGGTGCTTCCAACGAGCCCCAATGAGCCGTCAACCGTGTTCATAAGCAGATAGCCGGCTGAGAAGCGCCCCAGGAGCGTCCCGCCCTCAATGCCAAGGTAATAGTTGAATGCATCGGTATCGGGATCGGCTTCGCAGCGCCTGGCGATGACGATGCCGTCGCCTGTTGTACGGACCCATCCCTCGATGGTCCAGTTTTCAGACAGGGCATCTATGCTCACGCCAGTGGGCCCAAGCGTCGTTGCGGTCTCCTTCAAAAGGCCATCGCCTTCCACCCGCACGTAGCCTGAAAGCGCATTCACATCGCCGTAGAATAGATTCTGGTTCATCAACTCCTTGATCGTCGCATCCGCCTGGGCGATTTTCCAGATCCTCACACCCATGAGCCTGCCCGCAAAGCCGGAACTGCCGAACGTCAAGTCGCCCGGACCGATGGCGCAACCGCCGGTTACATCCGTGCCGCCAACATGCTCACCGTCAACAAAGAGCGACAATTCACCCCCGTCGAACCGGGCCGCAGCGTGCGTCCACTTACCAGCAGGCAGCGCACCCCCGCTCACAACACTGACAAGAGCCCCGTCATCATGGTTGTTGAACGCTGCGTAGAGGTGTCCGTTGGTAATGCCAATCTCGTAGTTCAGTTGGCCGGTGCGATCAACCTCCCTGCTCACGATCGGGCAGTTCCCGCTGCCGGCAGGCAGGCTGTCGGGGTTGACAAACATCTCAATGGTCCAGACAGGCAGGCTCAGCCTCTCCGTCTCCTCGAGGTTGATCTTGTCGCTGACGACGACGGTATTGTCACTGCCGCCGGAGAACCTCAGCGCCCTCATCACATACGGACTCTTGGAATCGAGCGGATCCGACCCACTGGTCAATTCCGAGGCGTCGCCGATACCATCGTCATCCGTATCCCAGGCCGACGGATCCGTACCGTAGAGATCCTGCTCAGCGCCGTTTGACAGGCCATCACCGTCGACACCATCGGCGTTGTAGTCGTTTATGCCGTCATTATCGGAGTCGGTGGAGAACGGATCCGTGCCGGCAAGGTACTCGTACAGATTGAGCAGGCCGTCGCCATCCGGATCGGCGTCTTCAGTGTTGCTCCTTGGATCAAGACCCACGGCCTCTTCCCACCAGTCGGGCATGCCATCGCCGTCTGAGTCGCCTTCAGGAACGTAGGCGAAGCCGCTGAAGGCCGCGCCGTCAAGAACGCCGGCATAGCGCCAGTCACGCTGCCAGTCCTTCGTAATCGTGAAGTCCTGGACAGTAGCGCCACCGTCGTCGAACCTGAACCAGCCGGCCAGTCCATGGACAATGCCGGCACCGGGGCCACCGGGGACTCCGGGCAGTGCATTGCCGATATCGAGCCGGCCACCCGTTACTGTCTTGCCCGCCAGAGCCGGTATGGGATCCACGTTATTCAGCAACGCCGCCTTGACGGCCATGCTGCTCAAGCGGCCATCGACCGACAGCACCAGAGCGGCTGCGCCCGCCACATGCGGTGTCGCCATTGAGGTGCCGGATGCCAGCCCATAGTTTGCGCCCATCTCAACGGCATTGGTCGGCAGAGTGCTCATGATATCGACACCGGGTGCGCCGAGGTCAACGGTCGTAGCACCGTAGTTGCTGAAGTCGGCCAGGGCGTCACGGCGGTCGGTAGCCGCCACTGCGACGATGTTATCGAGATCATAGGAGGCCGGGTAGGCCGGCGTAACGTCGTTATCCAGGCCGTCATTGGACGCAGCCGCAACGAAGAGGTGGTCGTTTTCGCCTGCAACCTTGATCGCGTCGTACAGCGCCTGTGAGTAGCCGTAGCCGCCCCAGCTGTTGTTGCTGACCCTGGCTCCCATCTTCCAGGCGTATTGGATCGCCTCGATAGCCGCTGCGACGTCAAGGCCGCCGGCGTTGTCGGCGATCTTGAGCGCCATGAGTTTGACGTTCCAGTTCACACCGCACACGCCGAGGCTGTTGTTGCCGACTGCCGCAATGATTCCGGCGCAGTGCGTGCCGTGCCCCACCACATCATCCATTGGGTTGGCGTCGCCGGCCCCGAAGTCATAGCCATAGTAGTCATCGATGTAGCCATTGCCGTCATCGTCAATACCGTTGCCCGGAACCTCGCCCGGGTTGTGCCACATATTGCCAGTGAGGTCCTCATGACCCCAGTCGATACCGGTGTCGATCACGGCCACAAGAACACCTTCATCGCCAGTGCTGACGTCCCATGCCACGGGCGCATTGATGTCGGCGTTCGTCACACCACCGCTCTGCCCGGTGTTGTGAAGGCCCCACTGCTCCGTGAACCTGGTGTCATTCGGCAGGGTGTCAAAGAGATGCAGGCTGTAGTTCGGCTCAACGTACGCGAAGCGCTTGTCGGCTCGAAGAGCCAGCATCTTGGCCCCCATGCTCGTGCCATCGGTAATCTTCACGTGCATGGCCGGCACAATGTCGTACTTCTTCACAACTTCCAGACCAAGCCCGGCCATGGCGCCCATGACCGCTGTCTTGTCTACTCCGGGCTGCAGGCCGATAATGATTTCGGAGGTGCTGTGGACATCTGCCAGCGGCGCGGACTGGGGAACTGTGGCGACCGCGGCGGTCTGATTGGTGGAGTCGCCACCGGACACAATCATCCTGCCCGTGGCCATCTCCCGGATTTCCGCGGCCGAGTATGCCTTCGCCGCAAGCCGCACATCATCTATGTAGCCTTCGAATCCATCCGCCACGGCCGTGCCCGGGACCGTCCTGCGGCCACCGCCGATGGTGAGTTCGCCGCCGAGTGGCAGGCCTGCGCCTGATCCGGTGAGCGGCAACTCCACTGCGTCGAGCCGCCAGGCAACAAGGTAGCCGTTGACGAACAGGCTCAGCGTGTTGGATGCCGCGCAGTACGAAGCCGCAAGGTGCGTCCATTCCCCGGCGTTGATCCGGGCGTAGGTGCTGTCGGCATTGATAAATGTGACATTCGCCAGACCGGACTGCACCCGGACATCATTGGTCCGACCATTGAGCACACCGGTGTATCGGGTGTACGGCATCAGAGTTCCGCCGCTGCTGACCACGCCCAGCTCGTAGTTGGCGTAGCCATCAGCAAGCGTTCTGGCAACAACCACACCGTTCGCCGCATTGCTTGGCCAGACCCATGCCCCGACGGTCCACTCCGTATCCATCGCGTGGCGGCCCTGTGCCGGCACGACCACACGGGAATTGCCGTCCAGGGAGAGCGCCCGCATCGCAAGCGGCTTGAGCGAATTGAGCGGGTCACTCACGCCAACATGGACCCCGTTGGACGTAACACCGGTCACTTCCGCACCGTCGCTCATGCCGTCGTCGTCGGTATCCAGCTTGTCCGGCAGCGTCAGCGCATCCTGTTCCGCCAGGTTGGACAGGCCGTCGCCGTCCGAATCGCGATTTGCATCGCCAATCCCGGCCGTGAACGTCTCGGCATCCCTCGGATTGAGGTGCGCGCGATACTCATTGTAGTTCGAGAGGCCATCGCCATCGGCGTCATCAGCGCCCGTTTGCGTTGATATCGAGCCGAACGCCGCGATCTCCCAGGCATCGGGCAACCTGTCATTGTCCTCATCCAGCAGGTCTGTGGCCGGAACAGGCGTATTGGTCGCGGCAACCATCACCGCACCCACAAGGCTACCGGCGTTCGCCCAGTTGTTGTTCCAGTCTCCCGCCGGCATGGCGAGATCCTCAGCCGTTGCCCTGAGCTGTCTCTGGGTGGTGATGCTTCCCGAGTAGTTGGTGAACACCATGGAGCTTGTGTAGGTGCTCAGGTTGAACGGGCCGTCGTCAAACCTGTAGTACGCAACGAGGCTGTCGGACACGCCATCGGGCTGCGCGTACGCGTTGTCGGCAATCTCCACAACCGTCCTGGCGGTACTCCAGATGCGCGCGTCATCTATCAGGCCCCTGAACCCGTCGCCGACCCTGGCCACAACGGAGCCAGCCCCATCAGTCAGCGCCGGATGGACCGACGCATCGGCAGTGGCTACCACAGAGCCGTCCACCAGCAACCGCAGCTCCCCGGCTGCCTTATCGTACACGCCAGCCAGATGGTACCACTGGTTCCGCCTGCCGAGTACGGTCGTACCCGTCGCCTGAACCGCGTACGAGCTCGCGTTGTAGACGCCGACGAACCGGACGTACGGCACACCAGCCGCAATACCCAACCGGTAGTTGACCATCGGGCCGACCGATCGCTCTATAACTGTGCCCGTTCCGCTGAAGACCGGGTCAATGTTGATCCAGGCCTCAACCGTCCATGATTGCTCAAGGGCAAACCTGGGCTGATTTGTCGGCATCTCCACATACTGGCCGGCGGCGGAAATCCGCAACACGCCGTCCTTGGCGGGGGACATTGACGCATTGGGCAAGGTGTACCAGCCCGGATACTGCGCACTGGTGCCCATGACTTCGTTGTAGTCGCTGACGCCGTCGTCATCGGTATCAGCCCGCTTCGGATCACTCAGGTTATCCTGCTCCAGCCGGTTGCTCAGCCCGTCGTGGTCGGTATCCGCCATGCCGTCGGGTGTACCCGTGGACGATTCGGGATCATTCGGGTTGGTCCCGGCGAGGTATTCGTTGAGGTTGTCCTGGCCGTCGAGATCATTGTCCTCATCGCCATCGTCAATACCGTTGCCATTGGTGTCGGCGGCGAAAGGATTGAGTCCGTTGTCGATTTCCCAGCTGTCCGGCAGACCGTCCTGGTCGGTATCGATGTCCGACAGATCGGGATACGCCGAGGTGTAGTCGCGATCCGAGAACATCGCACCACCCACGAGCGTGCCGGCGGTGAGCCAGTGATTCAGCCATTCGGACCCACCGGCGGTGTAGTCCTGTACCTGGCCGGCCGGCTCCCTGCCCATCGGACCGGCGCGTCCCGTCCAGCCTTCAGTCCCGCTGGTGGTAAGGTCCGCGGTGCCATCGTCAAAGCGGTAGTCGAGAACCGTTTCAGGCGAACCCTTGATCATCACGTTGTCGATCAAGCCGCGGAGCCCCGCACCTATGCGCAGTTCGACCGGACTGAGTCCGACCGTCTTCGGCCGCTTGACCGTGTTCACGAACGCGACCTGCTCTGGCGCCGCATCCATGCTGCCAACATAGAGCGCCAGGGCGCCGGTGCTTTCGTCAAACGTTGCCCGCAGGTAGCTCCAATCGTTCAGCTGCAGCCGCACGAAGCCGGGCGCGCTCAGGAGCACGTCGCTCAGGTCGTCACCGGCGGTGAATCGGATGAACGGCACGCCGTTGGAGTTGATGCCGAGGTAGTAGTTATAGTAGCTCCCGGCGCCATCCTCCTGCACATCGCGGGCCACCACCTCTGCTTCCGCCGACGGCAGCGCTACCGGGCACACCCAGGCGCTGATGTCGAAGGAGCGGAGCGCATGGCGCGGCGAAGCCGGGGCGCGTACGTAGCTGGTCACGGCGCCGTCAAGCGCAAGGGCGCGGAGGCGCAACGGCTGAGCCGAATCGGCGCCATCGGAGCCGAACTGCACTTCCAGAGCGTCCGTAGTGCCGTCATCGTCCGTATCCGCCAGCCTGGGATCGGTGCCGGCATCCTGCTCGGCCAGATTGTCCAGACCATCACCGTCGGCGTCTTCCTCGGTGTCGAGAATGCCGTCGTTGTCGCTGGTGAATTCCAGGGGACTCGTTCCGCACCTGTACTCCGTCAGGTTGAACAGGCCGTCGCTATCCTCATCATCGAATGCCCGCATTCCGGTCTCGTCGCCGCCATAGACCAGCTCAAACCAGTCCGGCAGACCATCGCTGTCACTGTCGCGCAGCCCATAGACAGGCGCGGCATCGGTACGGGTAACAAGATCGTTCTGCCCGTCGGCGCCTGCAACGGCCGCCACGTCATCCCCAGTGCCCCAGACGCCGTCGGCGCCAGGAGTGGCATCCGTGTTGACATCGGGCAGCACACCCGAGCCGGAGTAGACCAGGTCATAATCCCTGTCAGTCGGGTATTTGCCGTCTTCGATGCCAAGGCCGCCGTCGTCGAAACTGTACCGGGCGACGAGCGAATTCATGTTGGCGACCAGCGCATTCTTCTGGGACGCTATCAGACCGCCGTTGCGCGCACGGTTCCAGAAGCGGATTTCGTCCGCCATTGCGGCGGTGAAGTAGCTACCATCGAAGTCGGCGTCGATATAGAGCCGGCCACCGATCTTGAGCCTGGCTTGCGCCATGCCCACAGATGCAGCCAGTACGCCGTCAATATGCAAACGAACGCTCATCTGCGACTCGCTGTAGACTGCGGCGATATGAGTCCAGCGGTTCGTCGGCAGGGCCAGGCCAGCCACGACGTACCTGAGGCCTGTCGCGCTGGTAATTCGTGCGACCGGGCAGCCATTGGAAAGACCGACCATGAACAACTCCTGCGTACCGCTGCGGTACACCGCCAGGGCGCCGGACTGGCCGGTCGCAAGCGGGTTGACCCATGCTTCAACGGTCCAGCCGGTTTCCGCACTGAGGCTCAGGGTGGAATTGCTGCTGCTGGAAGAGCCACCCACCGGCGTGCCAGGGGGCGTCATCTCTCCTGATGGCCAGGATATTACAGTCGTATTCCACCAAGCGGCCGGATCACTGCCATTGGCGTCAGGCACCGGCATCGATTGCGGGCCGAATTCGACATACCGCTCATTCGGCTGCCCTTCATGAACGAGTACGCGGACGGTCGAGTTGGCGTTGTTCATGTTGAAGTAATTGTTCATCCAGACCTGGTAGTCGCCATCTATGGCATAGCCCTGCTCCAGGGTGATGTTCTCCGGGCCTACGGCGGTAGTGTCGTCAATATCAAGGAGCGAGTGCGGAATCAGCTGGCCGGCGCCGGCGTCATCCGGCAGACCCGGACCGAACACCGTCCAACCCCTGTGGCGCCCTTGCGGATCAACCAGCCACGTATCAAGATCGCCGGGTTGGTCCCATGTCTGCGTTATACGGATATCTGCCGCCGCAAATGTACCGGTCAGCGTCACTGTTGCCTGCCCGGTGCCACCTTCCTGGTCCGTCGCAACCACAGTGATCTCGTTCTGGCCCGACCGGATGATCATGGTCATGGCGAACTGGCCGAGGGCGTCCAGGGACAGATTAGCAGCAAAGCTGCCATTGATGTAGAGGCGCGTCGATACGACCGGCAGCACGCTCTGGACCGAGCCGGCAAGATCGGCATACCGGACGTCCACCATCGCGCCGTTCACCGGAGCGGTGATCGCGACAACCGGTCCGCTATCCACACCTACGTCGGTGATAAACCTGAACCGTTGCGCGTCATTGGCCTGGAGTCTGCGACCTGCCAGCGCCAGGCTGCGGCGGATCTCAGGACTGTTCGAATCTGTCGGGCCGGAAATGCCGCCCGGTCGCAGCGAGTCAAGTTCGTCGCCGTCGCTGATGCCGTCATCGTCCGTATCGGCGAACCTCGGACTCGTTCCGAAACCGAACAACTCCTCTGCGTTTGAAAGACCGTCACCGTCGAGATCCTCATCTGCGTCTGGCAGGCCGTCGCCGTCGGCATCCATGGCAAACGGATTCCCGTCCACAATGAACTCCTCGACGTTATTCAGGCCGTCACCGTCAATATCCTGGGTGGTGTCAATAGCGTAGTCCTTGTCGTTCCAGTATTTTCCCGTGAAGTCCTGCGGCGGCAATTGCATGCTGCCGGGCTGGGCATATACCCACCACCGCGCTTCGCTCTTGCTGGAAATGTTCTGGTCGTCACCCCTTCTCACGACGTACCTGTCACCATCACAGAAGATCTCCGCACTGAAGTATTCGTCCAACCCACCGTTCAGGAACTCCATGGCGAGGGGGTCCAGGTTGACCAACTGGACCGATATCCTGTTTCTGCCCGGCACGAGCATGTCTCTGATCGCGGAATACGGCACATAGTACGTATCAGCCAGGGTGAAGCCTGGGATGTAGAACGAGTCGTCTGCCGCCACGCCGACACCCTCAACGTCAACCGCCTGACCGTTGATGAAGATCGTTGTGGTACCCGGCTTGATCGCGACCCGCATTTCGACCCACTGATAATCCGCCGGCAGGAAGAAGTCCCTGAACATCCAGGCGGCGTCAGGCGCCTTTGTCCATCGATATTCCGGAATCGAGACAATGGGCGTGTAGTCAATGCTCCACCCGAGATAATTCGCGCTGAACGCCGGGTCATCATCACCCCACAGCCGGATGGATGCGGGTTGACTGCCGACAACGACCTCGATGCTGTTCCTGACGGCTATCCGGTAGTCAAGAAGCACCGAAAGCCGGGTGTGCTCCCACCAGTCGGGGAGACTGTCGCCATCGGCATCGTCGAACTCCTCCACCGCCGTGCGCGGGACGGGGATATCATAGTCGAATGTGATGCCCCGCAGATTGTATTTCATGGAGCTTTCGAGGTCGCCTGGCTGAATCCGATGGACAAAGTCCTCGGCGCCCTGGCCGTCATTGCGGCCGTGGCCATCGGGCACTTCAGTCACGGCATCGACGGCGCTACGCCCGTCGTCGAAGCGGAAATTACACACCAACCCGGACTCGGTAAGTTGACCAGGTTCATACATCCCGCCGGACACCTGTTCAACCGTCCTCGCCAGGTTCCAGATCCGCACCTCGTCAATATTCCCCAGCACCCCGCCACTACCTATGTACGCACGACCCGGCCACAGATTGGCCGATTCAGACCCGCTCAGCGGAGTCTCGTACACCTCCAACTGCACCAGCGAAATCCCATCGCGGTAGAGGCCCAGGAGATTCTTCTCTTTGTCGAGCACGCCGGCGAGATGGGTCCATTCGCCGGGCACAAGTGCAGTGCCGGCGAGGTCAAACGCCCGATACGCGTGGGTCGACTGGAACGCAACGTATGGGATGCCGTTGGATACGCCCAGTTCGTAGAACAGCACGTCGCTGACCGCATTGTTGGAGTGGACACTGCCAACATACTGGATCAGTGAACCGGTGGCGGCTGAGTTCGTGAGCCGCACCCAGCATTCTATCGTCCAGTTCGTCGAATTGAAGCGCCGCCTGTCTTCTGTCGGAGCCGGAATCTGGTACCTCATGCCGTCGAGCACCATTGATTTGAAGCGCTTTCGCCGGTCCGAAGGATTACTGAACCAGTAGTCCTTGGGATCCATGGAGTCTGAGCCATCCGACCGAAGCGCGCGGGACTCTTCGAAGTCGGTGTACCCGTCGTCGTCCGTGTCCTTGCGTCCGGGATTCGTACCCATGCCCTGCTCGTCCTTGTTGGGCACACCATCACCGTCGCTGTCCTCGTCCCCGTCGCTCATACCGTTACTGTCGGAGTCCCAGCAGGTCGGATCCGTGCCCGCGTAGATCTCGTACAGGTTGGCAAACCCGTCATTGTCCATGTCGCCCAACGGCTGGAGATCGGGATCATCCGGCGTCTCATTACGGTTTGGGTCCATGCCGTAGAACACCTCAAACAAGTCGGGTATTCCATCGTTGTCGGAATCCGTCCGCCACGGCACGTCGTACGGAATCAGGTCGTAGCTTGGAAGCACCAGCTCCGAGCCGGCACCATCATATGGATTCGACGGATCAAACGTATTCGTGGTTGAGTAGAGGGCGAAGTCGATGTCGCCAACCGGGGACGTCAACACCCCGGAGAACCTGAGGTCGTGCTCCTGGACAAAGTCGGACGCGCCGGCCCCGGTCACCTGGTTCGTGTTTCGCCCGTCATCAAACGGGAAATACGCCGCTATGCTCGGCCCGATAACCTCAAGCGGCGTGACAAATATGGGAGCATTCACTCCCTGCTCTGTTGTGAGGAGCGCATCGTAGAGCCTGCCATCTCGACCGATATCGGTCTTGTCGATCGAGTCTGGCACGAATTTCTCCAAGCGGACTGCGACATCGTCAAAGTCGAAGTAGGAGACCAATGCCGAGCCGAGAGCCTTCAGGTACATTGTGTCCTGCACCTCCACCTGTGTCATGGGGGCGTTGTAGAACGCCACTTCATCCACAAGCCCGTTCAGGCCCTGGCCGATGATCAGCTGGCCACCGTCAAGCGACATCGTATTCCGCGGCGATGTGCCCGGCCCCACAAATGCACCGGGAGGCGGAACTGGCTCGTTTGGTGACCGGTAGCGGAGAACCGGTCCGTCTGTAGGCGCCAGATGCCAGTCGATTGCGCCAACCGGCTGATACAAGACGAGCGCAGCCTCGGCCAATCCGTCCACATACAACATTACTTGCGAACCGGCGGCCGCACCACCGCACGTAAAGGCGACATGGTGCCACTTGCCGTCCGTAACCGCCGTGAGCCCGTTCATGCGTATCGTGCCGAATCTCACGACAGGCCTGCTCATCCCGAGGACATCCTGGAGAACCAGGTCATCCTGAACATCGAAGATTGCGTACACCGCGCCGCCCGGAGAAACGCCGATGTTGTAGTTGTAGATGATCTGGTTGTCGTCGGCGGTGCCGGCCTCACGTCGAACTATCGTGCCGGAGCTATCGGTCTTGAACCATGCCGAGATGGTCCATGCCGGCAGACTTGTCGGCTCGTTGTCAACCATTCGAGCCATATACGCGCCACCTCTCACCGAGAGGCTACCCATGTTAGCAACATCCGCCCCGAACAGTAGGGACTTCCAGAGGTTCTTGTCTATTTCATGATCCGTCAGGCCGGTCTTCCATATCCGCACCTCGTCAACATCGCCGACAAAGTTGGAGGCAACAATGAGGTCGCCGAACTGTGGCCCCATCGCAGGTGAGATGTCGTTCATGTCGCGTACCGCGCGGCCGCCCTCGTGCAATACAGCGAGTTGCCTGTGTCCGGTGCGCTCGTCGGTGCCCAGCCTTCCGCCGATGTAAGCCCACTCGTTGGTCAGGATCGGCGAATAGTCAAGGACCCTGTATGTAAGACCAGCGTCCGACTGGAAGCTCACGTACGGCACGAGGTTGGTCTGTATGCCAAGCTCAAAGGTGACCAAGCCTGGCATCGCCTTCCTCTGAATAACAATGGCATCCCCACCGACAGGCGCCCGCTCGATGCGCACCGCCGCCTCGATCGTCCAGGTTTCAAGGTTGAATCTCTCGCCATCCGCATCCTTGCCGGGGATGGTGCCAGGGACGGCGATCCAGCCTGAGCCGCCGTTGTGGACATACCGCATCACATAGGGATTGATGGAGTTGAGCGGATCGAGGCCGCCGCCGACCTCCTTCTCGTCGCTGAGCCCATCGTCGTCCGAATCGACCGACGTCGGATCGGAGCCGATCGTTCTTTCGTACGCATTCGCCAATCCGTCGCCGTCGGCGTCCTCCTGACCGTCGCTGCTGCCATTGCCGTCGGTGTCAACCAGCTTCGGATTCTGTCCGAGTATGTACTCGTAGAGATTGTCCAGCCCATCGCCATCAGCGTCGGCTAGCAGATCGACGTTCGTCTCACCCGGACAGAAGAAGTCCAGCCACCATGTGGGGACTGTCGGCGACTGGTCACCGGACACCCATCTCTCGTCGGTGAACATCCAGTTGAACATTGCTTCCTTCTCGGCATAGCGAGTCAAGTCGAACGTCACGCCGTCTATCGCGTAGTTCCTGTTCAGCGGCTTGTAGAAGTCCTCGGCTGTATCGCCGCCGTCATCAAACGGATAGAAGGCTGCAGCCTTCACGGTGGCACCATTCTGCGCACCTGAAATCACAACATTGTAGGTCACAAGGCCACCCATGATGGTCTTGAGATCCTGGGCCGTCGGCGCGTTGTAGTACTGCCCGCCGGTGCCGCTCGCCATGGCCATGAGGTCGGCGGCATATGCTCCCGGAATGCCAATCGTGTTCAGGATGATTCCATGCGAGGTCAACTGCTGGAGCAGGGTCGCAGCCACGGCTCCGCCTGTGCCGTCGGAGACGAATATTGCGACGGCCGACCGGCCGGAGTTCCTCTGTACCACGGAGCTGTCAAGCAACGTCAGCGGCGCCGTGAAATCGGTCCCGTCATTGGCAGTCAGCCTGTTCACCGCTCCCGCCAGAAGAGCCTTGTCCGAAGTAAAGCCCTGCTCTAGAAGGGCAGTACCCTGGAAACTTATGATCACCATCTCGGCGCCGTCCGGCATGGCGTTGATGGCCGCCAGCGCGGCGTTCTGGAGATCCGTCAACGGCTGCCCCATCATGCTGCCGGAGTTGTCGAGCACCAGTGCGTAGTCGGGCGCCACGATGTTCGTGGTCACAGTCCCGGCCACCGTCAGAGTAGGCAGATTGTCCGCAATGAGGACATCGTCCATGTTACCGACAACACCTCCTCCGAGCGTCGTCCGGCCAACGCCGATCGCGCACGAGTCCGGGAACCCGGCCGATGCCGTCTTGATGTCGTCAACATACAGGGAGAGCTGGTTCTGGGCCGAATTCCACCAACCCATCACCGAAACCCACTCGTTTGTCGGAATCGCCTGCGGCGCGCTGACGGAGCAGTTGACACCGTCCACCGTTGAGAAGCCGACCGACGGTACGTTGTTGTCGAGCCGGACATAGAAATTCGTCTGTCCGTATTCTGTCGTCCTCCGGGCGAGGTACCCGGTTTCATTGCCGTCGGTACGAACCCAGCAGGCCACCACCCAGTTGCTGAGCGCGCCGAAACGCTGCTCCCTCAAACCAGTGAGGGCGCTCCACTCTTTCGGGTCAGGCACAACAACCGATCCACCGCTGAGGAGCAAGCTCCGCGGAATCAACGGATCGCGCGAATACAACGGGGACGTTACGTTTCTGCCGCCCTTGACCAAACCACCATCCATCTCATCGCCGTCCGACAACTCATCATCATCCGTGTCCGGATTGCCAGGGTCGGTCCCGAGCTCGACTTCGTCACGATTCGAAAGCCCATCATGATCGCTGTCCTCAAACTGATCCAGCACGCCGTTGGCGTCAGAATCGACTTCGAGAGGATTCAGGCCGGCCTTGAATTCCGCCAGATTGTTGAGTCCGTCGCCATCCGGATCCGCAGTTGCGTCGGTCGCGTCCAGCCAGTTCAGCGCACTCACCACCTCCACGACATCCACCATGCCGTCGGAGTTTGTATCGATGTTGATGGTATATTGCTGGCCATAGAGAATCTCCCACCAGTCATCCATTCCATCGCTGTCGGTATCGGCATTGATTGGACTGTTGGTCGAAGGAACGTTCGTGAAGACTGCATTCCCGTTCAGTGTGGCCGCATTCGTCCATGCCCTATTCCAGTCAGCATGGTAGGCCGAGACGAAGTCCTGAACCTGCCCCTCCACCCACGCGGGATTGCCACTTACGCCGTTCGTGTTCGACCCGTCGTCAAAGCGGTAGTAGGCGACGAGGTTCTCTTCGGTGCCAACAAGCACAAATTCCCTTGATATATCAATGCTTGCAATGGACTTGACCGTATTCCACACCCGCACCTCGTCGACCCTGCCGGCAATACCTGCGCCGATCCTCTGGCGAACACTTCCGGTCGCATGCGAGATGATGTCCTTGATGAGGATGCGCCTCCCCTTTTCAACGCCGTTCACGTAAATGCGGAGCATTCCGTTGCTTCTGTCGAATGCCGCCGCAAGGTGCGTCCATGTCAAGCCGTCCGCCGCAACCACGGTGCCAGTGCATGAGAGATTCTCCGAACCACAACCGGCAACCGGATGCATATTCGAGTCTATGCCGAGGAAGTAGTTCGTGGTCCCGTTGGCGATATCCCGGCAGATGATCGAGCCACCGCCAGCCCATGCGTTCGAGGGACTGACCCAGCCCTCAATGGTCCACGACTCGAGATCAAAGCGGGTGCCGAGCGGCATCTCAACATAGTCATCGGCCGTGCCGCCAAGACTTACCGCCCTGGCATAGAGACGGCTGATCGCATTCGCGGGATCGTACCCGGCTCGCACTTCGTCGCCATCATCCATACCGTCGTCATCGGTGTCCGGATAGAGAGGGTTGGTGCCGAAAATAATGACTTCGTCAGCATTGCTGATGTCGTCACCGTCAAAGTCTTCATCTCCATCAAGCGTTCCGTCATCATCGGTATCCTCATCCACCGGGTTGAGACCGAGGCGGTATTCCCATATATTACTCAGCCGGTCATTATCCGGATCGCCGTCGGCGCCGTTGTCGCCCGTCGGGTCGTTCGGATCCAGGCCGTATAGAACTTCCCACACATCGGGAAGGCCGTCGCCGTCACTGTCAATCGCAGTGAGATCGATCGATGCTGCCGTCACCGGCGAAACATTGGTCCATGCAACCCCGCCAACGACCGAGGCCGCGTGACGCCACTGCGCCGGCCAGTCGTTCCGGAACGCGCTCACGAAGTCCTCAACCTGCCCGAAGTCCCAACCAGCCCTCATGCTGGTGCCGGTCAATCCGGCGACATACGAGCTGCCGTCGTCGAACCGGTAGTACGCGACCAGGCCTTCTTCCGTACCGCTAAGCGTCCGCGAGCGCATACTGTCGATATTCACTGTGGACCTGACCTCGCTCCACACTCGTACCTCGTCGATTTCACCGCTGAAGCCCTCGCCGATGCGCTGGATCGTCGGACCGACGCCGCTGAATCGCGGGTTGGCCGAGCAAGTCGTGTTCGCAACCAGGTCGCCGTTCACGTAGAGAGCCAGGCTTTGGCCGTCAATCCTGTAGCTTGCCGCAAGGTGTGTCCAGTTCGACCCGTTTACAACCACTGGCGAATTTGTACTCGTCAGCACATTGTCACCAAACCCGGCCACAAGGTGCATTGTGTCATTCAGGGCCATGAACCAGTTGGTGGTCGCCGGATCGACAACACGCCGCATGATCATCGCGCTGTTGCTGACCGCAGGCCTGACCCACGCCTCAATGGTCCACTCCTGCAGCCCGAATCTCGCCTCCAGCGGCAGCTCAACGTACGATGTGGCATTCCCGGGGAAGCTCATGGAGCGTGCGATGCTGGGCACCAGCGAACTGGCAATGCCGGTGGCCCCCAGCTTCTCTTCAAGATCGCCAAGTCCATCGTCGTCCGTATCCCTGAGTCGCGGATCCGCACCGTGGGCCTGCTCATCCTGGTTCTGCAGGCCATCGTCGTCGAAGTCCTCGGAGCCGTCATACACGCCATCGTTGTCGGAATCGCGATCGCCGGGATTTGTGTCGCAGTAGAACTCGTACAGGTTACTGAGTCCGTCGTTGTCAGGATCGGCATCAGCCTTCATGTCGCCCTGGCCATAGAGGCTCTCCCACCAGTCCGGCAGGCCGTCACCATCGGTGTCAATCTCGCCGCTGAGGTCCACATACACATTGGTTGTGACCGTGACGCCGGCCGGAATGGCGAGGTCCCAGTCAAGCAGATGGGTGAAATCCTCCGCCCCATAACCCCTGACCCGGCCGGTTATCCGGTTGGTCACAGTCGTGTTCTGGCTGTCGTCAAACGGATACCATGCCAGCGGCGTTTCTCTGGTGTCCACCACCACTACCACGTTGGTGTCATTGGTACCGCCGCCCGTGCCGCCGCCGCCCGTATCGCCGCCTGCGGTGCCTATTTCCATAAGCGCACGGAAACCAAGGAAGTCGGCATTGTTATTTGAAGGATGCTCGCTCCGCCGGCCAGGCATGCTGAAGAAGAACGGATCAGCATAGCTGCCGCCGCGCCGGACCGTGCTGTTGCCCTGTGCCGGATTCCATGGATCCTCCTCGGGGCCGTCTGTATAGAAGGCGGCATCATACTGATCATCCGTCCACTCCATCACATTGCCCGACATATCGTAGGCGCCGCACCAGCTCTTGCTTTCAGGGTAAGAACCGACAGGCGCGGTAAATGGATAGCCATCGTCACCAAGATTGGCCCACTGGTTGTTCGGGTAGCCTGCTGCCGCGAGCGACGCATCCCCCTGGTTGAAGATTGTGAAGCTCTCCTCGGTCCATTCACCCCACGGCCACTGAAGACTGTCCGGCCCGCGAGCCGCATATTCCCACTCAGCTTCATGGGGTATGCGAATGGTCTGGTTTGCCTTGTCGCCTGCCCACGCACAGAACGCCTGGGCATCCGCCAGGTCGAGGCACGACACCGGATTCTGCGGCGTCACATCGAAGTTCAGGTTATCCCAGGTGAGGCCGGCCTGATGGCCGAAACCAAAGTTGCCGGCACCCCAGCTTTCGCCGTTTATCTCCGAGATCATCTCGTAGCCGGTGGCAGTCTTGAAGGCCGACCACTGCGCCATCGTCGTCTCGTACTTGGCGATATAGAACGACTTGGTTATCCTGACGGTGTGGATGACGCCATCGTAGGCATATTCCTCGGTGCCCATCTGGAACTCGCCCGCACGAACGCGCACGAAATCCATCATAACATCCTCACCACCCGGCTCCGCCGGCCCGAGATTCACCCTGACCGTCGCGCCGGAGAGGTCGCCCGATGACGGATCGGATGGAGTATCATTGGTGGACGACCCGGAACTCCCATCGTCCCCGCCGAACTTGAACTGGTACATGTCACGCGCGATCGATGCTTGTGCGCGCGCCTTGTCCCAGAGCGTCACGTTGTCCAGCCAACCGTTCAGGCCGTCGGCGAGGACAGCTTCACCCATCCCGCGCGCACAGGCCTGCAGTGTAACCTGCGCCTGGTAGGCGATGCCGTTGACATAGAGCTGCACAGTGTTGTTCGACGCGTCAAATACACCAGCCAGGTGCGTCCAGACGTTGGACGGCATTGGCGTCGTCCCGCCGGCTCGGACAAGGTCGCCGCTGGTTGTCGTGAACTGCACGCTTGGCACGTTCGCGTCAATCCTCAGCGAGAAGTTCGTCTGGCCGTATACCGTCCTGCGCTCGATCACGGCGCCGGTTTCACTGCCAGAGGACAGCATCACCCAGGCTTCAAGGGACCATGTGCCGAGATCAAACCGGTCCACACCGCCGGCGGCTAGCGGGAGGCCCACCGGCGTACCGTTCATCACCATGCTGCGCTGCACCAGCGGGCTGCGGGAGTGCAGCGGACTGGTCAGCCTTCGGCCGTCGGCCTTGGCAACAAGGGGGTCAACCTCATCACCGTCGCTCACCCCGTCGTCGTCGGTGTCGGGATTGGTCGGATCGGTCTGGAAGATGTCCTGTTCATCACCGTTGCTCAGCCCGTCGCCGTCGGCGTCCTCGCTCCGGTCCGGAACGCCGTCGCCGTCAGTGTCACTGGAAAGCGGATCACAGGCGAGGAGCAGCTCCTCCATGTTGTTCAGGCCGTCTCCATCGAGGTCCTGGTCGGTATCAAGGGCATAGTCCTTGTCGAACCACTCACGGCCCTGGCCGTCCAGCGGCGGCTCAAGAAGGGTTCCGGGCAGCCCGTACGACCACCACCGGCAGAGGGCCTTGTCTTCGAGCAAGGGGTCATCACCACGCTGCAGCACGTAGGTCGTGCCGTCCACGACCAACTCCACGTTGAAGTACTCCTCACCCTCAACGCCGTCATAATTGATGATCTGCACGGACATGCGGTTACGGCCCGGCACCAGGTACTCCATCAGCACTTCATGCGGGATGTAGTACGTGTTGGCGTTCGAAAACTCGGGCAGGGCGAAGGTTTCCGCAGATTCCATGATCCCGGAGGCCATCAGGTCAAATTCCTTGCCGTTGATGTAGATGATCGCTTCACTTTCATCGGTGAACGCCAGCCTCATCTCCATGTACCGGACATCGTCGGGCATTATGAAGTCCCTGAACATCCAGCCGCCGTCCGGGGCCTCGGTCCAGCGATGTTCCGGCAGGACTGTTATCGGGGTGAAGTCAACGCTCCAGCCGAGATACACGGCGCTGAAGGCCGCAGCCTCGTAGCCATGCACAACTGCCGTCCTCGGGACCGAAGCTATCACGTTGCCCACCACGCTGCGCCTTGGTGCATAGTATGCGACGGTCGCGTTGAACCGGGCCCCCTCCCACCAATCGGGGAGTTCATCCCTGTCCAGGTCATCGTACTGGCCTGCCGTCGTGAGAACCGCGTTGGAATAGTCGAAGGTGATACCGCGCAGGGAATACGGCCAGCCGGCCTCAAGGTCATCCGTCTTGAGCCTGTTCGCAAAGTCTTCCGCGCCCTGCCCGTCGTTGGCGCCCGGTCCATCCGCCACCTCGGTGTTCGGGTCCAGGGCGCGCCGGCCGTCGTCGAACCTGAAGTTACAGACCATGCCTGGCTCATCGAGCTGGACAAGCTCATACATTCCACGCAGCAATGCCGTTCCAGACCTGGCGACATCCCAGATCCGTATCTCGTCGATGCTGCCGAGCACACCGCTGCCGCCGATATAGACCCGGCCGGGCCAGCAGTAGCCTGTGTTCGAGTCAAGCATGGTGCTCTGCAGCGCCGACAACTGCCTCAGCATCACACCGTCCTGGTAGAGGGTGAACGACCTCATGGTGTCATCAAACACCATGGCCAGATGGGTCCATCTGCCGGCGGACAATGCAACACCGGCAGTCGCCCTTATGGTCTCGCCCTCGGTGTTGTGATACTGAACGTACGGCACGCCACCAGTCAGGCCAATCTGGTAGAACGAGACCGGCAGTGCAACGCCGTTGGACCAGTAGGTCCCCTCGTTGGAAACCAGTGCACCGCTCGGCGAGCCGTTGGTGGGCATCACCCAGAACTCAACTGTCCACGACGCGGCATTGAACCGCCTGTCCTCGCCAGCCCTGGGAATCTCATAGCGGCCGCCGTCAAGAACCATGGACTTGAAGCCGTAGCGCCTGTCGGCACTGCCGGAGCCAAGGTAGTCCTTCGGGGCCATGGAGTCTGACGGATTGGAGGCCGTGATGTTGTCCATCTCCTCGGCATCCGAGTATCCATCGTCGTCGGTGTCAAGGCGGCCCGGATTGCTCCCCATCGTCTGCTCGTCAATATTGGAGATGCCGTCGCCGTCGCTGTCTTCCTGGCCATCGCTTATGCCATCGCCGTCGCTGTCGCGGAATGTCGGATCGGTGCCGGCATAGTATTCGTAGAGGTTAAGGAGACCGTCACCGTCAAGATCGCCGAATGTTTCCGTCTCGGGGCTGTCGGGAGCCACGATGCGGTTCGGGTCAAGGTGGAAGTATACCTCAAAGCTGTCAGGCATGCGGTCCAGGTCCGAATCGGCAAGGAACGGCGAATCGCCGACCGCAAGCGGGAACAGTTCCGGATATGCCATCGCAGCCTCGTATCCGGCGTATGGATTCGAGCCGTCGAACCGGTTCGTATGCGCATACATGGCGAAGTAGATGTTGTTCGTCGAGGGCATCGGCGTGGCGCCGTAGTCCCAGTCGAGCTGATACCGATAATCCTCGATGCAGCCGGTCATGTCGGTGCGGTTCGTCCATGTGCCGTCGTCGAAGGGCCAGTAACCCGCGAGCGACACCCTGAGGACGTCCATTGGCGAGGACCGAATCGGTGCATTGATCCCGCTGCTGAAGTCCACTTCCGCCCCGCTGCGCAGCCTGGCTTCAAGGCTACTGTTGAACGGGCTGATCGAATCCGGCACCATCCCGTCGTCGCCGACCGTGATGTTGTCGAAGTCGAAGTAGCTGACGAGTCCGTCGACGACCAGGGCCTTCTCGTACATCCCGTCCTGGATCTGCTGCATCGTACGGTCCGCGTCGTAGACCCTGATTTCATCAAGCTGGCCATTCATCGCGAGGCCCATGGTGTAGAAGCCCATGCCCGATGCCTGTGCATAGGGGGGAACCGCCGGATTCGGGACTTGGGCATCGGCATACCGGACGGGGTATTCCTCACCCGGCGGTATGTGCCACGCGATCAAGTCCACCGGCACAGGGTAGTTGGCCTGGCCATCCACAAAGCCGTCAATATACAGGACACCACCACCGGGTATTGCATTCTGCATGACAAAAGAGACATGGTGCCAGCCGCCATCATTAATGATGGTCTCACCGAGCAGGGTAATGGTGCCCCACCTGTATCTGGCCGGCGGGAGATCAGCGAAGGTCGGGAAGACAAGGGCCTGTACATCCCACTGCACCTGCACCACACCCTCGGCGGTGATGTTCAGCCTGAAGTTGTACGTGATTGCCCCGTCATCCGCGGTTCCGCCTTCCTTCTCCATGATGAGGCCGCCGCCTTCCGTCTTCACCCAAGCCTCAACAGTGAAGTTACCGTCGCGCATCGCCGGATCTTCGGGACTGTAGCGCCGCAACGAGCCGCCGTTCGGCAGCAGGGCACCCATCGACGCAACCTCCTGACCAAACACCAGCGTCTTACCCTGCCGCCTCAGCAGCTCCTCCTCGGTGGCTGCGACTGCCCAGATCCTGACTTCATCAATGCAGCCGGTCAGGTTCCTGGCGATGATGAGGTCGCCGTACTGCGCCCCGCGAACCGGGGCCGCACCGGTCACATCCCTGGTCCTGCGAAGCCCGTCGTGCAGCAACGCCAGCTGGCGGACATCGCCACCGCGCTCATCTGATCCCCACAGGCCGCCGAGGAATATCCACTTGTTGGTCTCGACCGGCGCATAGCCTTCAACCTTGTACTCGACGCCGAGATCGGTCTGGAACCGGACATACGGAAGAAGGTTCGTTCCGATGCCAAGTTCAAAGGTGGCATAGTCATACGGCCGCACACCCCTGTGGATCAGCACGATATTGTTCGTTGGAACGGCCTCGAGCTTGACGGCAACTTCAAGGGTCCAATCCTCAAGGTTGAACCGGTCGCCGGTGTCGTCCTTGCCCGGAACCTCGCCCGGCACACTGAGCCAGCCATTGCCGTCGTTGCGCATATAGCGCATGACATACGGACTGACCGAATCGCGCGGATCAGTGCCCTGGTCGACCTCCTGCTTATCGCTCAGGCCGTCGTCATCCGAGTCCTGCGCACCGGGGTTGGTCCCGTGAACGTCCTGCTCGTCACCGTTGGAAACACCGTCGCCGTCGGAGTCTTCATTATAGTCGAGCACGCCATCAATGTCCGTGTCGGCCAGGAACGGATCGGTCCCGCCGCGATACTCGCTCAGGTTCGACAGGCCATCGGCATCCGGATCGCCACCCGCGCCATCGGCGCCATCAGCACTCAACGGATCAAGCCCCTGTGAAAGTTCCCACTGATCCGGCAGGCCGTCGCCATCGGTATCCATGTCGAGCGGCGCCGTCATGCTGGCGGAGAAGGAGGCACCCTGCAGGATGCCGGCATGCCGCCAGTCGGTGAGCCAGTCGGTGAGGGTCGTGTAGTCCTCCACCGAGGTGCCGCCGTCGTCAAAGCGCAGATCCGCGACAATACCGCCGACACCGGGCACGGGGTCGGGCGTCGGGCCCGGGCCTGGCGTAGCGTTGTAGACTACATAGCAGGCGCCCTGGCCGATGCCGCTGCATCCGTAGGCAATCCGCATGTAGCCCTGTTCACCCCAGCCGTTGCCCCACGAGTTCTTCATGATCCAGCAACCCTGCTCGTCGTCCCAGCCGACCACCGCCACCGCGTGGTTGCCGTAGCCGCTCGGGCTCACTTCGTCGGTATTGAACACGCCGCCGGCATACGACTGGAACGCCGGGCCCACGTACACGACGAGGGAGACCGGTCCGTACTGGTATATCGCCTGCTTGATTGACTCATCCGGAATGGTCAGGTCGCCGGGCCCGTCGCCGAGGTAGGCCCAGTTTTCGAGCAGGTATGGCAGCCGCTCATACGGCCCGCCGCACGGCAGGTCGGCAGCCTGGTACACGAAGTTGGTCTCATCGACCGGCCCGAACTTTCCATCCGCGGAGGCGGTGTCGCAGTGGTACTGGTGGACGAAGAACCCGCCGTTGCAGCTGTAGCCGTCCAGATTGCAGGATACAAGGTACTGCTCGGAGAGGTCGACGACCTGCTTGTCAACCACAAGGATACGTGACTCGAACGGCACTACAGACGAGAACGCCCAGCATGAGCCGCACCCGCCCTGGTCCTTGACCGGCGTCACGCCATCCGTATCACGCCAGTCGAACCTGGTCGGGAGACCCACCGGCGTGGGAATCCTGCCTGAGTGCGCCGCATCCACCGCCGGCGCCAGAGCGCCATTGCCGAACCCGGCAAGTACGCTCAACGGCCTGGTCAGGACAGGACTGTATGCCACCTCATACCGGCTTCCGCCCGCCGCAGCGGCCGCCCGCGCCGCAGCCAGGGTCGCATCAACCTCCGTCTTCTGCGCAACCGACAATTGCTGGTACGCCGGCCCCTCGGTAGCCTCACCGGCATCAGGCAGCGGAATACCGCGGTACAGTGACAGTATCTCTGCCGGAGTCCGCTCGACATTCCAGATCCGGGCCTCATCAATGTAGCCCTCAAAGCCGTCCTGGACGACCGATGCAACCATCGAGCCGCCGCCGATGGTGAGCTCGGAGTAGAGTGACGGCTCGTTCGTGGCGCCAACAACCGGCAGTTCCATCGCGTCTACGCGGTATGTCGCGAGCACCGCATTGACGTACAACCTGATCTCATGGTTCGTCGGGTTGTACGAGGCCGCAAGGTGCGTCCACCGCTGCGCCGGGATCTCGACAGCCACTGGTGCTGCCTCGTTGGGCCCGGTGCCATCCAGCCTGACTTCAACCGGCATGCCAGTGTTCAGGCCGACGTAGCTTGCGTACGGGCGCAGCGTGCCTGCATCGTTGGTCACGCCCAGTTCGTAGTTCACACCCGCCCTGCCGACTTCGTCCTCAGATGCCCTGCGGATCACAATGCCGTTGGCATTGTTGCTCGGCCACACCCACGCCTCGATTGTCCAGGCAACTGACGCATGCCTGTCCTGGGGCGGGATCAGTACGCGATCGGCGCCGTCGAAGCTCAGGGATCGCGGCGTGAACGGATCATTGGATACCAGCGGATCAGACCTGCGGGCAGCCACATCAACCGTGGCCGGATCGTCGACACCCGTAATCTCCTCGCGGTCATTCAGGCCGTCGTCGTCGGTGTCATCGGTGTCCGGCAGGGTGCCCTTCTCCTGCTCCTCGAGGTTCGTCAGGCCGTCGGCATCGGTGTCCTCACTGCCGTCAAAGTCGCCGTCGTTGTCGGTATCACGCATCCGGGGGTTCGTACCGGCGTGGTACTCGTAGAGGTTGTTGAGTCCGTCGCCATCATCATCCGCGGTCGGACTGGCCAGGGTGGCGCTGCCGAAATGCGACATTTCCCAGGTATCGGGCAGGCCATCGGCATCGGAATCCTCGTACATCGGACTCATGCCCTTGGCGAGGTTCGTGAACACTGCTGAGCCGTGCAATGTGCCGCCGTGCGACCAGCTATCAAGCCATGCCAACCCGGCTGAAACCGGCGGTACCGTGCCTGAGCCCGTCGTGCGCTCAATAATCTCGACGAAGTCCTGGACGGCGCCGCGCCCGTTTCTCAGGGCCGGACTCATGCTCACACCCACCCCGGCAACAGGATCCCACGACGTGCCGTCGTCGAACCTGTAGTACGCCACGAGATTATCCTCTGACCCGAAGAGCGGTGACTTCCGCAATGAATTGAGGCTGGATTCCGACTTTGCGGTCGACCAGATCCGCACCTCGTCGATCATGCCGGCGAATCCCTGGCCTATTCTCTGGAGATACGGGCCCGCACCCCTGGACTTCGGGTCAGCCGAGCAGTAAACCGTGGCCACCATGTGCCCGTTCAGGTACAGGCAGAGACTGTGGTCTTCAGATGAGGAGTATGAAACCGCAAGATGTGTCCACGTGGAGCCATCGGCGTGGATAGTCACTGGCCACGTCACGACATTGCCGTTGAACCCGGCAACCGGCCGCATGCTGGAATCGATGCCGAGGAAGTAGTTCGTCACGCCGGCTGCAACATCCCGCTCTACGATCATGCCGCCGCCGGTCCATCCGTTCGAGGGGCAGATCCATGCCTCGACCGTCCAGTCGGCCGTCTGGAAGCGCTCCTCCACCGGCAATTCAACGTAGGAATTCGAGGTTCCATTCAGGTACACCGCGCGCCACACAAGCGGCCGCAGTGAGTTGGCCGGATCGAACCCTGCCCCAACCTCTTCGCCGTCCTCGAGCCCATCGTCATCAGTGTCGGCCAGCCACGGGGAGGATCCGTACCGGAGTTCATCGAGGTTGGTCAACTTATCGCTGTCGTTATCCTCATCGCCATCGTAGACGCCGTCCAGGTCGGTGTCGGCCGAAAGCGGATCAGTACCGCAGTAGAACTCAAGGAGGTTGATGAGCAGGTCTCCATCAAGATCCTGGTCGGTATCGAGGGCATAGTCCTTGTGCCACCATTCGCGCCCCTGCCAGTCCAGCGGCGGTGGATCCATGGTGCCGGGCTTGGCATAGGCCCACCAGCGGCTCTCAAGCTTGTCGGTCCTCTGCGGGTCGTCACCCCTGCGGATGACAAAGACCGAACCGTCAATGACCAGTTCGAGGTTGAAATACTCTTCGCCGGCAACGCCATCCTCGTTGACGACCTGGACGGAGATACGGTTCCTGCCGGCGACAAGATAGGAAGACAGGACGTCGTTCGGCACGTAGTAGGTCATCGCATTCGCCGCAGGCGGAAGTACGAAGGTGGAATCAGAGGGAACGATGCCGGCCGCGCCCATAAGCTCAACGCCGTTGATGTAGATGCGGGTATCGCCAATGACGGTGATTGCAAACCGCATCTCTGCAAAGCTGAAATCAGCCGGCACTATGAAATCCTTGAACATCCAGCCCGCGTCAGGCGACTCGGTCCACCGGTGATCCGGGAGGACGGTGACCGGCGTATAGTCAACCGTCCAACCAAGGTAGACGGCATTGAAGGAGGCTGACTCGTAGCCGTGGACCACCTCGGTCCTCTCAACCGGCGGAGTGTCCTCGATATTGCCTTCGGTGTTCCTGACCGGGACGTAGTAGGTCAGTGTCGCGTTGAACCTGGCACCTTCCCACCAGTCGGCCAGACCGTCCATGTCCAGGTCATCGAACTGGTCATAGGTGTTGAGTACGGCATTGGAGTAGTCAAATGTGATCCCGCGCAGCGAATACTGCCAGCAGGTCTCGAGGTCGCCAGTCAGCGGCCTGTGGATGTAATCCTCGGCGCCCTGCCCTTCATTGGCGCCAAGGCCATCGGCAACCTCCGTCACCGAATCCAGCGACCTGCGGCCATCATCGAACCGGAAGTTACAGACCATGCCAACTTCGTTGAGTTGCACGAGTTCGGACAGGCCGGTGACAATCTCGCTGGCCGTCCTGCCGACGTTCCAGATCCGGAGCTCGTCCAGGCTGCCCAGGACTCCGCTGCCGCCGACATAGACCTTGCCCGGCCAGTTGTGTGCAGTGGTCGTTCCGAGCATTGGTGAATTCACGCCGGTCAGCTGCCTGACAAGCACGCCATCCTGATACAGGGAGAATGTGCGCGTGGTCTCCTCAAACACCGCGGCGACGTGCGTCCACAGTCCGCCTGACAGTGCGGCCCCGGTGGATGTCCGGACTATTGTCCCCTGGGCACTCTGGTACTGGGCATAGAGGGCACCATTGGTGAGACCGATCTCGTAGAACGAAACCGGCAATGCCACTCCGTTGGACCAGTACCTTCCCTCATTGGATATGATCGCACCGTTTGCCGCGCCGTTCGTTGGCATCACCCAGAACTCGACCGTCCAGGATGTCGCAACAAAGCGCCTCGGGTCACCCGCCACGGGTATCTGGTAGCGCTGTCCGTCAAGCACCATGGACTTGAAGGCAAAACGCCTGTCGGTATACCCCATGCCCTGGTAGTCCTTTGGCGCAGCCGAGTTGCCGGGATTGTACATTGTCCCGCCGGCCACTTCCTCCGAGTCGAGGAAGCCATCGTCGTCGCTGTCCACACGACCCGGATGGCTGCCCATCGTCTGCTCGTCGGCATTGCCCATTCCGTCGCCGTCGCTGTCCTCCTGTCCGTCGTCTATCCCGTCGGAATCGCTGTCATGGAACGTCGGATCGGTCTTGGCATAGAATTCGAAGACATTCTGGAGTCCATCGCCATCCAGATCACCGAGCGCCTCCATATCACGATTCTCGGGGGTCTCAACACGGTTGGGATCCAGGCAGAAGTACACCTCGAAAGCGTCCGGCATGCCGTCGAGGTCGGAGTCGAACCGGAATGGAACCTCCTCGTCAATGGCCATCGGGAAATCGCGCGGGTATGCCATGGCGGCCTCGTATCCGGCATTGTACGGGTTCGAGGCGTCAAACCTGTTGGTCTTCGCATACAACGCGAAGAATATGTTGTTCGTCGACGGCATCGGCGTGGCGCCATAATCCCAGTCGATACGATGCCTGAAGTCTTCCATACAGCCGACGACATCGGTCCTGTTCGTCCACAAACCGTCGTCAAAAGGCCAATAGCCCGCAAGCGTGGCAGTCACGATCTCGAGAGGCTGGGCAAGGATCGGAGCGTTCACGCCGGCGCTGAAATCAACCTCGGCACCGTCGTACAGCCTGGCATCAAGGGCCCTGTCGAACTTGTCCATCGAATCCGGGACCAACCCGCCCTCGCCAATGACAATATCGTCAAAATCAAAGTAGGCCACCAGGCCGGCGGCCGGATCGGCCTTGTTGTACATATCCGCGTTAATCTCGTCAGCGGTGCGTGCCGTCGCGTAGATCGCGACCTCATCCACCTCGCCGTTGAATCCGTTTCCTATATGGAGAGGGCCAACGTCGGCGGCGATGCCGTGGAAGGGCGAGGGCGGGAAGACATAGGCAACTGGCTGGGCGACGCCGTTAGGCACGTGCCAGTCGATATCCGTGACATTCAGGAAATAGTTGGCCTGATCCTCAGCAAAACCATCGACATAGAGTATCCCGCCACCGCCCGTCAGGACAAACGCCATGTGATGCCAGGCATTGTCATTGATGACGGTCTGCCCCATCATGGTTATCGAGCCCCACAGGTAGGCTACATATGTAGCCCCGTCGGTCACAAGATCCTGCACGTCCCACCTGACCTCTGCCAGGCCGCTTGCCGCAATGGAAAGGCTGTAGTTGTAGAGGGTTTCGTTATCGGCCGCCGCGCCGGCTTCACGTTGAACAATGACGCCGTTTCCGTCGGTCTTGAACCACGCCTCCACCGTGAATGGTGCGCCCAGAAGCGCGGGGTCTGCCGGCATGTAGCGGGAGAGCCTGCCACCGTTGGGGAACAGGGCGCCCATGGACGCAACATCCTGGCCGAACAGAAGGCTCTTGTTGTGACGCCTGAGCACTTCCTCCTCCGTCAGGGCTTTGGCCCAGATCCGGACCTCGTCAATGCACCCGGTCAGATTCTTTGCAATCACGAGATCGCCGTTCTGGGTCCCCTGCACAGGGACAACATCCGCAACGTCCCTCGTACGGCGTATGCCGTCATGAATCAGCGCAAGCTGGCTGTGAGTTATCCCCCGTTCATCGACATCCCACACCCCGCCAAGCGCGGCCCATTTGTTGGTTTCGACGGGGGCATAGCCTTCGACCTTGTACTCCACACCGTTCGCCGTCTGGAAGCGGACATAGGGATAGAGGTTGGTGCCTATGCCCAGCTCGAACGTCGCATAGTCGAAGGGCTGGACCCCCCTGTGGATCAGGACCACATTGGTGGCCGGCACGGCTTCGAGTTTCACATTGGCTTCGATGGTCCACCGGTCGAGGTTGAACCTATCCCCGGTGGAGTCCTTGCCGACTATAGCCCCTGGCACGGACAGCCAGCCCTGACCGTCGTTGCGGACATACCGCTGAACGTACGGGCTGATGGAATCGTTGGGATCCGTGGCCTGGTTGAGCTCCTGGCCATCGCTCAGACCATCGTCGTCCGAGTCGGGGCTGGATGGGTCGGTGCCTGCGGCCTGTTCCTGTTCATTGGATATGCCATCACCGTCAGTATCCTCTGCGCCATCGTCAAGCAGATCGCCGTCGGTGTCGGCAAGAAGCGGGTTGCTGCCGATCAGGTATTCTTGGAGGTTGTTGAGGCCGTCACCGTCCTCATCTCCGGCCTCGTCAGCTCCGGCGTTGCCAAAGAAGAACGTCACCCACCAGTCCGGCAGGGCCGTCCGGCTGTCGGTGAACATCCAGTTGAACAGGGTGGTTCGCCAGGCATACGTCGTGGCATCAAAAGTGATGCCACTGAGGGCGAAGTCCCAATTCAACAGGTTCATGTAGTCCTCAGCCGAGGTGCCGCCGTCGTCAAACGGATAGAATGCGGCAACGCCGATCTGTTCCCCCACCAGGCCGGCCATGATTGCCGCGAGCTCGTCTGCAGTAGGCGCCGAGTAGTATGCTCCGCCGGTCCCATCCGCAATCGCCGTGAGCTCGGCAGCATCGGGGGTGGCTCCGAACCCAACCGTGTTGACGATGATTCCGGCATCGGCGACATTCTGGATGACAGCCGGATCGGTGGTTGCGCCACCGTCAGAAACAAAGATCGCCACGCGGGGACGGCTGTTGTCTGGCTGCGTCGAGAAGACGTCCACCAAAAGCTGAAGGGCAATATCAAAATCAGTCCCATCGGTTGCCACCAGCGCGTCGACCGCCGCGTGGAGAATGGCCTTGTCGGTCGTGAAACCAACGTCGTTCGTAGCAGCGCCGTTGAATGAAATGATCGCCATCTGCGAGCCCTCAGGCATGGCGTCAATGGCTGAGTGCGCCGCGGTCTGCTCATCAAGCAGAGGCTGCCCATCCATGCTCCCGGAGCTGTCCAGTACCAGGACGAAGTCAGGGACCTCGGCCACGCCCGGAAGCGTGTCGCCGATATAGACGTCGTCGACATTACCCCTCACGCCTCGTCCCAGGTACGTGCGCCCCTGTCCATAGCTCGACTCGGCAATTACACTTCGCCCGGCAACCACCACGTCGTTCACGTAGAGCGTCAGCGTCTGGAGCGAGGGCTGGAACCACCCAATGAGGGAGGTCCATGTGTTTGTCGGGATGGGCGTGGATGCCATTGCGGAGTAATTGCTCCCGTCAATGGAGGTGAACCTGATGCCTGGGATGTTGTTCGAGAGGAACAGATCAAAGTTTGTGCCGCCCATTTCGGTGAACCTGTATATGAGCGAACCAGTCTCGTTGCTGGCTGTCTTCACCCAGCAGGCAGCAACCCACCGGCTGAGATCTGTAAATCGCTCTTCCGAAATGCCGGTGTCGGCATTTGGTGCACCCGGCGCCGGAACCATCACGGGAGTGCCGGTGAGCACCATGCTGCGCGGAATAAGCGGGCTTCGCGAATAGAGGGGTGAGGATATCACCGACAAACCTGTTGCCGGGTTGATTTCATCGCCATCCCAGATGCCGTCATCATCGGTATCGGGATTGAAGGGATCGGTGCCCAGAACCTGTTCGCGCGAATTCAGCAGGCCGTCGCTATCGGCGTCCTCGTTCGGGTCGGTCCGGCCGTCATTGTCTGTATCGGGCGCAAGGGGATTGCTGTCGTAGAGGTATTCATTGAGGTTGTTGAAGCCGTCACCGTCCGGGTCATCCTCGCCCGTGTAGGTAGCGATATCGACGAAAAGAAGAACCTCCCACCAGTCCCTGAGTCCATCGCCGTCTGTGTCAATGTCGTCGCCAAGGTCAGCATAGGCGGAATTCGTCATGTACGCACCGACGCCGGCAATGCCGTAGGTCCAGTCAAGCTGATTCACAAAGTCTTCGGCCGTGTTTCCGCCGTCATCAAAAGAATAGCAGCAGATCATCAATTCGTTGTCTGGCAGGCCCCTGAGCGTAAGTTCGCCGGCGCCGAACTTGAAGCGTCCGTCCTCAATCTCGGCCTGAGTCCGCACATTACCGGCTTCTTCGGCAAGGCCAAAGACCCTGACTTCATCTATGAAGCCATGCACACCGCGACCAATGGTGGTGACGCCAGCCGCATCCATGGCGCAACGGTTGTAGTTGTCCGAGTCCCGGAAGAAAACGTATCGGGCCCTGTAGGTTAGACCGTTGACGTAAAGCGAAAGGCTCTTGTTCAGGGGATCCCAGACACCGGCTATGTGCGTCCATTCGTTTTCCGGTATGCGGCTATCCCATGAGTCACTGCCGCCGGCAGTAAAGGTGTTCTTCCTTGCTGATGCGTTATTGGTGGATTGGAATGAGACAAACGGAACGTTGTTGGACAAATACAGGGCAAAGTTGGTGAGCCCCGCCGTTGTCACGCGCTGGATCAGTATGCCGCTTTGTGGGCCGTTTGTCGTCCTCACCCAACACTCAATCGCCCACTCAGCGAGGTCAAACCGCGAACTCGGGTCCGGCAGAGTCCACGACGAGCCATCAAGCGCCAGGCTGCGTTGGATCAGCGGGCTGCGGGAGTATTGCTCATCGGTGAGCTGGCGGCCACCGCACAGGATGGACGTATCCAACTCGTCGTCATCCAGAAAGCCGTCGTCGTCTGTATCCTGGGCCATTACTGTCCCTGCTGGTATGCCAAGCAGCAGGACTGCGATGGAGGACCACACCAGGAGCCATGACGGCACCGGCGCAGCGGGCGGTCGATGTATCTCCCCGACGCCATGGCACAACGCTTCAACGCCGCCCTGCCGGAACACCCGGCTCAGCAGGCGCAGGAATCTCGCACTACATGCGTTCATTTGGGTCTCCCCACTCTTGGTTATCGCACTTGCAGTTACTTGGAAACAGCCGCCTTGGGCTGTTGATCTCCCGCTGCGTCCTTGCCCTCGAATTCAACCAACTTCTTCCGCAATTCCTCTACCGCAGGCAGCTTGGAGAATTTCTCGTTCAGCATGCGCTGCTTCTCTTGAATCTGTGCGTCAAGCGCCATGAATTCCGGGCTCTTTCTTGCCTCCATGAACGCCTTGGAAAATTCTCGGCCAACCTCGCCAGCCTGCTCGCTGACGACTTTCAGTCTGGCTTCGATCTGCGCCGCGTCAGCGGCGGGAGCGTTGGTGGACTGGACTTGCATGGCCGCGGCGCGACGCTTCTCAAGGAGCTCCTTGCGCTCCTTCATCAGGGCATCCCTCGCGTCCCGCTTCTTGACAATGTCAGGCATGCTCTGTATCTTGTTCATGCGCTCCGCTTTCAGGTCGGCCAGCTCTTTCTGAAGGGATGCGATTTCAGGATTGGTACGCACCGCATCCTTCTTTACCTCCTCTATCCGGCGCAATACAGCAAGCTTGCCGGTCTCACCGTCAACCAACCCCCTGGGCTGCTGGTTATTCCACTGTGCACCGGTATTCCCGGCCGTTTTATCCAACTCACCGGCAAAGCCCATTTCTTCCTTCTTGAGCTCATCATCACGCTTTATGAGTGCGGCGATACCGGGCAGCTTGGCCAACGCGGCATCAAGCACGGCATTCCTGGCACGCAGCTCTTCAGAGGCAGCCTTGACGCCGGGATCTTTCTGTTGCGCATCCATGGAGACGCCGGAAATCTCGCGGCTGAGAGTGGAGAGTTTCTGCCTCGTTTCGGCAAACTGTCGGTCGATATTCCCGAGTTCAGCAACCGAATTCGTCGGGTTGCCCGCCTGCCCGGCCACCTTTTCGCCAAGCGCTTTTCTACGAGCCTGGATATCGCCAATCTGCTTCACCAAGGCATCCCGCTCCTTGAGCTTTTCAACCATGGCTGGCAGCGAATTTATCTTGTCCTGCCTGGCAGCGGATGCAGCCCGGACAGCCTCCACAAGCGCCGCTATTGCCGGGTCGGAAGCCATTGCCTTCTGCTTCGCGTCGGTGATGTGTCGCTGGAGCGTCATCCTTTCACGCTGGACCTCATTAAACCTGGCCTTTGTTGCGTCGAGTGGTTTGGTTGCGCTGGCCTTCGCGGGCGCAACAACCGACTGCGCTGCGTTCGCCACTTGGTTCGAGACGGGCTTTTTCTCAGGCGTCGCCGGCTTGGCGTCACCAGTCTTCTCGCGACATGAAACAAAAAACAGGCAGAGGGACGTAGCGACCATCATGCCTGCAATTCTAACCGCGCCAATACTTCTTTCGCTTTTCATGCTTATTATACCTTTCATGTTCTTATGAAGTGTCTAAAGGCAAAAACCCTGGATTGTGGCAGAATCGCTTCGATCATGCCAATAAAAAAGAAACCGCTGTTAGCGGCTCCCGCTGGCCCGATCCGGCGATGATGTCACATCGTTGGCTTCAGCACTGTCCTTCCCCGCAACCACTATCGACCTGTTGTCTTCTTTTGACGTAAAAACCAACTTTCCCTCATCCACATCCACTCGCGAACCCTTTTCGTCCGCCGATAGCCTGAACTGGGTGCCAACTATGCGCAAAAGGGCATGCGGAGTGGCAAATATGAGCTTCCGACCCTCAGGCTGGGGGGCAATAGTCGCGTATAGAATGCCGGAATCCAGATGAATCAGCCTTATTTTGCGGCCAGCGGATGTCATTATCCTCGTCTTTTCCATGACCTGGATGCGGCTGCCGTCAGGAAAACCGAGCGTTATCTTGGCTCCGGGCTCTACCGTCATTCTACAATCCGGCGAAACCGAGTCGCCAATCGACAGGCGCACAACGTCGTCCTCACTCAAGGACGCCACCCGTACGATTCCGCTTACGTGGATAACATTCGCAACTAATTGCGCATCAGGTACTTGAAATCGCACATAGATGGTGGAGTACCACACCGCAGAGACGATAGCCACGGCTGCGGCGGCCGCAATGGCGGACGGAAACGCTATCCTGCGCCAGGAAACAGGCCGTATCGGGGCTTGGGCGCCGGGTACGCCGGGAACGGCGGAAGCGCCAAAAACAGCCTTCATGGACGGACGTAGGGGCTTCCAGACCTCATCGGAGATCCTTTTCGGGGCCTCCGCAAGGGCAAAAGGCAGCTCAACCTCCATGGCGGCAGCTCTCATGAACTCCTTGCGGGCATCCGTGTCGCGGAGGAGTTCATCGAGGTGCCGGCACTCTTCAGGAGTGATCGTCTGATCAAAATACGCTTCGCTCAGCTCTTCAAGCCGCCTTCTCATGGTGTCTGACTCACTTCCGCCAGCCTGGATTCCACACATTCCCGAAGCATCCGCCGCAAGCGCATGAGCATCATGTCGACAGCCGGCACACTCCGCCCGATTCGCTCACCAATATCGCGCGAAATCATGCACTGGACGTACTTCATCTGCAAAACACTCCGCTGCAAGGACCCCATCTTCTGCACACAACCAGCTAGGAATTCGCGCCGCTGATCGAGCTCTCCCGTGGCCTCCTCGACCGTGTCTGCAAGCAATGCCACGATCTCCTCCGACAGGACCTCGCGAGACCTAGCCTTGCTTTGCCTCCATTTCAGCGCCTGAAGCCTCGCAAACCCGAATGCCCACGCCCTGAATGAACGTTTCTCGTCAAACTCGTCGAGCTTCTCCCAAAGGGTCTGCCATACCCTTTGCAGCATATCATCGGCATCATGCGGATTTCCGGAAATACCCATCAGGTACGACCGGAGCGGTCGGTCGACCTGCATGAAATTCCTTAGAAAGTCCTTCCTGTCCATTTTACGGTCACTCCACACCCTGCCTGTCCTTTATCCTCGCCGGACGGCAAAACCTAACGCGGTTGCGAGGTATTACCTGCAATAGATAGTACCAGCTACGATGGGCCATTATACTATACGCACTTCTGAAGAGCCAGCATAATACTACAAAAAAGGGCAGCCCTGGACATGCCGCCCCCCCTATCCTCGTGGGGCAGGGCTTGGAATCCCGACTTGTTGACAAAACGCCACCTTTATTCCTGATTACTCTTTACACTGCGAGACATCCGTGAGACATTTCGCGATCTTCTATCCATCTCTGTATGAAGAAACACACTGACAGGCAGACAGCAACCATGACACCAGATGTTATTGCCGGCGACCGGCAACGAATCCTTATAGTTGATGACGAGGCCCCTATCAGGAGCCTGTTCGAGACCATCTTAGCCTACGGGCTGCCATCAATGAAGGTTGACCTTGCATGCAACGGACTGGAAGCTGTCAGGATCTTCCAGCTTTACCATCACGCCGTCATCACTATGGACTTGAGGATGCCCGAAATGGACGGGGCACAGGCCGCCACCGCCATATACAACCATTGCCTGGAGAACAACTGGGAAATACCGGCCTTCGTGTTCTGCACAGGTTTTGCACCTCCAGATTCGCTGAACGAGATAATCGGTGACGGCCACCGGCATTGCCTTATCCGCAAACCCATGACAAGCAACCAGATCATCAATACGGTCAAGAGCAGGCTTGCAGCCATCGATCAACTGCCGGCCGCGGCCGCCTCTGCGTCTTGAAGCCGTCCGGAACCCTGCCATCAAGTGGAGTCCCATCGCGCGCCCCGTCGCCACGTCTGGATGGATGAACTCCGCGAGCCCGTGCGCTAAACGCAGGGAATAGCCCTGGCATCATCCGCGCCCATGGATCACGGTTTCTTCTTCCCTGCACCCAACAACACCTGTAGATTTACGGAAATTTCCCAGGAGTGGATCTGCATGAGCCTTTCCCGCACAAGCCACAATCTCGTGTCCGCAGCCGTCCTATTCATCATCACTCTATCATCGCGGGGTGAGCAAGGACCCAGGATTGGCTGCAAGGAACCCGAGTATCTGTTCGGCGAGCTCTCGAATACAGGCACGGTTGAACACGGCTTTTTAATTCAGAATCTCGGCGATGCACCACTTGCCATCGGAAAGGTTAAGTCGTGTTGCGGCGCCACCGCTGAAATCAGTGCGCAGATCATATCCCCGGGCAGCAACGCGACGCTGCAGATCATCTTTCCGCTAAAGGGCAGAAAAGGAGATCAAAAGAAGAGCTTCTACGTTGGCAGCAACGACCGAACCCAACCATACTTTCAGGTTCGGTTGACGGGAACCGCCAAGGCGGACGCCTTTATCGAACCCGAAGACGTCAACTTCGGAAACCTGGGACCGAACGACGAACGGGAACAGACACTGAGACTGGTGTGCTTGCCGGCTGTCTCGCTCTCCATCACAAACATCGCAATCAATGCGCCATGGTTCAAATCAGAGTACGAACGGACCAAAGACGGCTATTGCATAAGGATTCGGACCGTTCCGCCGCTGAAGCCAGGCGTCTTGCATGGGAGTATGTGCATTCTCACGGACAACACAAGGTACCCCATGTTCAACGCTCATTTGACCGCCACCCTCACAAGCGACATCCAGGTGGTGCCGAAGGAAATCTCACTGGTTGCCGCGACAGGGAGGGTGGATACGATCACCCGCTATCTGGCGGTGCGCTCGAGACGGGGTGTCCCGTTCACAGTTCTCGGAGTGGAACCGCCGGAAAGCGGCATCGAGACAAAGGTGCTCAGTCTGAAGCCTTCGATCTACCGTTGCGAAATAAGCAACATCCTGCCGTTCCCGGAACTCGACGGAAAGGAACTCATCATCCGGACCGACCACGAAGAGGGCCGCGAAATACGCGTTCCGATCCGCATAACCCCCACGATAGAGCGCGGCAGGGCGAGTGGCAGGTAGGTGCTGCATACTGGACCGAATGCGTATTGCCTCAGAAATTATATTGCACCTCCCGCGAAATCGGCTATATTGCTCCCCGCGTTGGTTATTCAAGCGAGCGTAGCTCAGTGGTAGAGCTCCACCTTGCCAAGGTGGCTGTCGA
>JBAXKQ010000011.1:0-39736 GCA_037135275.1 bacterium | reverse complement strand
TCAAGTATGCCAACCGTGCGACCCTGGAGATGTTCGGCTGCGGCATCGAAGAACTACGGACCGTGAAGAACGCGATCGCTCTTCTCATTCCCGATGAGGCCAGCTGCAGACCCGTGCTCGCCGGATGGAAGAAGGACAAGGCATCCGGGGTCAATGCGCCACTCTCTTTCTCGGGGACTACCAAGTCGGGCCGACAGGTGAGGTTCTGCTCCCGCCACTGTCATCTGCCCGGTGGTGATGTTGTGACTACCATGCAGGATCTCTCCGGGATTGGGCTGACAGAGGGGCGCTTCTGCGCGATTCTGGACAACGCGCCCATGCCGGCCGCCATTGTGAATATGAATGGCAGGATAGAGTACTTCAACGCAAAGGTGTTTGAGGCGTTCGGCTATACCCCGCAGGAAATCCCGACAATGGAGAAATGGCGGCTCCGTGCGTATCCCGACAGGAATTACCGTGATGAAGTCAGGAAGAGATGGGATGGCCTTGTCACCAACGCAAGGGCAAACGGACGCGGAATCGAGGCCAGCGAGTACATTGTCACCTGCAAGGATAAATCTGTGAAGACAATGCTGATCTTCGGCGCACCCATGGCAGGGAAGATGGTTATGATGTTCCAGGACATCACGCCCAGGAAAGAGGCGCAGGAGACTTTTCGAAATCTCGCCGAGCAGTCGCCAAGCATGATCTTCATCAACCAGAGAGGCCGGGTTGTCTTTGCGAACAAGAAGTGTGAAGAGACCATGGGTTATACCTGCGCGGAGATCTGCTCGCCGGGTTTCAACTTCATGAACCTGATTGCCCCGGAATGCCACGCATTGACTAAACGAGCTTTCAAAACGCATTCAATGGGCAGGGATGTGTCGGCCTATAAGTACACGATCCTCACCAGAGCGAAACAGCGAATTCCAGCCGTGATCAGCACGAAGCTCATTCTCTACGAGGGCCAGCGGGCGATTCTGGGGGTGGTCACGGACGTGTCTGCCCTCAAACATGCGGAAGAGAAGCTTGGTGACGCCGCCGGCAAACTTCGTGAACAGAAGAAGGAATTGGAAGGGAAGAATGCAGCGCTCAAGGAGGTTCTGGCCCAGATAGAGACGGAGAAGCTGGAGATCAAGCAGCAAGTCGCGGCCAATGCCACGAAGTTCATTGTTCCGATTGTGCAGAAGATGAGGCAGAAGGCGGGGCCGATGGAAAGGTTGCAGTGCGACCTGCTGCTGGGCAGCGTGGAAGAGCTCACGTCCCGCTTCGGTATCAACCTTGGTGGTGGCTCGACCGCCTTGTCGGCCAGGGAGATGGAAGTCTGCAATATGATCAAGAACGGGATGTCCAGCAAGGAGGTCGCCCAGTCGCTAATGATTTCCCTGCGCACGGTGGATACGTTCCGCAACCGCATCCGCAGGAAACTCGGAGTCGCCAACAAGGACGTCAACCTCTTTGCCCATCTGCAGACGCTAACCTAGTGCCTGCCGTTAGTAGGTCAGTATCTCCAGCCACTGCCCGGAGTTCTTTCCCGGCTTCCAGCCATTCTTTCCGTCCCTGGTGATGATGTGAAGGCCGTTGGCGCCGAGTGCCTCCGTGTCGACGCTGAGTACACAGGCCTTCTTGCCGGCGAGAGCGCTTCCCTCCTTTTCGGTGGCGTTCCGTCCCGACAGCGGCACGCCGTTGGCCGTACAGCAGATAACCATCACCCCGTTGCTGAATGCCTCCCCCTCCCAGAGCGACGGATACCTGCGGAAGAAATCAAGCTGTGCTGGTGTTGCCACCGCCATTTCAAACGCCTTGGGCAGTGAGCGAATATGTTCACGAAAGCTGAAGTTGTTATCGAGCCGGTGGGCTGCGAACACCCCCAGTGGATCAATTGCCAGCAGGTTCCAGCCATTGTAGATTCCGTGGTCGGGCTTCAGGCGCTTGCCGAGAAACCACTGCCTGAACCTGGAATTGGCGATGAGCCCCATCTCGAAATGCAGGTGGCCCCGCGAGACGGGGATGATCGATGCGGGGGTGCTGCCCATTCTTCCCAGCACTTGTCCGGCCTCTACTCTCTGCCCGGCGCTCAATCCGGCCGTGGCTTCGGCAAGATGTGCGTACAGAGTGTACACCTCGCCGATGGGATCGTCGTGTATGAGCACCACATAGATGCCATAGTTCGAGTTGCCGGGGGCCCTGCTGACGTGGCCGACCACGCCTGCGGCAACAGCCCGGACCGGGTCCAGCGGGCGTGAGCGCCTGTCTCTTTGCGTGGCGGCTATGTCAATGCCCTCATGGAACTTGCCGGTCCTGACGGATCCATAGCGGCCTGATTCGGCGCGGCCCGATGCCGTCGGCTGGAACACGCCGGTACCGTCGTGGCTGAGCAGCTTGTCCTGTGGGGTAGGGTAGACCAGGCCGTGGAACGGTGGTGGTGGCGGTGGAGGCGGTGTAACTGCCCTTATCCGCGGGGTTGTGCGGTCGGCTGGCTGCGTCGCTGCCCTGGTCTGGATGAGCGGCTCAAGAACCAGTATGGTCACAATGGCGGCTGAGGCACCGGCGGCAATGAGGATGACCCATGTAAGCCAGGACTGCCCTTTCCGCCTGCTTTTCATTTTCTTGAGCATCGTAGAGCTTTCTCCGGGGCCCGGCCTCAAGGCCGTCACCATGCGTTGAAAGGCGGACACAATACCAGCTCGCACGAATCTGGCAATGCCGATGTGGCGTCGATCCTGGTTGTCGATCCTGCCTGTCGCCGGGAGCGTGAAGGGCATGTCTGAGGATTGGATTGGAGAAACGTGGCCGGATGGTGTAGCTTCGCAGCTTCGACAGGTGCGGGATCCGGCTACGCTGCCGTTCCGGGCCCGGAGTGGTGCCAATCGTGGAACAGGGGGAATCCAGATCATGATGAGGATCTTGCGGGCTGTTGTGGTCGTGTGCGGAGTCGTGTTTACGCTTCCGGGCTGTCTGACACCGTCGACCGGCGGTATCACCCAGGTCGCCACCATTGACGCGCTGCTCACCGGTGTGTACGACGGGCACATATCCTTGGAGACGTTGCGCCGGTATGGCGATTTCGGGATCGGGACGTTCGAGGCGCTGGACGGCGAGATGATCCTTCTGGGCGGCAAGTTCTACCAGGTGCGTGCCGACGGCAAGGTGTACCGGCCTGACCTCTCGGTGAAAACACCTTTCGCGAGCGTGACGAGATTTGCCGCCGATCACAGTGAAATCATTGAGAAACCGGTGGACATGAAGGCGCTCGAGGCGCGGGTCGACGCCATGGTTCCGCAGCAGAACCGTTTCTGTGCATTCATGGTGCGCGGTGCCTTCAACAGCGTCCGAACGCGGAGTGTGCCAGCGCAGATGAAACCCTATCCGCCGCTTGCCGAGGTTACAAAGACCCAGCCGGTGTTCTCCCTTGCCAATGTGCGCGGCACGCTTGTTGGTTTCAGGTGTCCTCCGTTTGTGAAGGGTGTGAATGTGCCGGGTTATCACATCCACTTCCTTGCCGACGACCTTTCGGCCGGCGGGCATGTGCTTGATTTCGAGCTCGCGGCCGGGGTTCTGGAGGCCGATACCGTGCATGAGTGGCTGCACCTCTATCTGCCGCAGGAAAACGAGGCGTTTGGCGTGTCGGATCTCTCGAAAGACCGCTCTGAGGATCTCCGTGCGGTTGAGAAGGGCGGCGGAACGCCGCGCTAGGCTAGTGCTTCCTGTCTGTGTTCCAGGGCGGCACTTCAGGCATGAGGCTGTTGAAGAACGCTATCAACGTTCTCTCGTATTCTTCGATGTATGTTCCATTGAGGAACTTATCGTACGCCTCGGAGTGAAACACACGCCACGATTCCTCCTCGTGCCCCGGGTTTATGGGGTAGAAGAGCGCCTTGTTGGCGCGGGCCGCGGCGAGGTCGCCCGGGGCGTCGCCGATCATCAGCACGCGCCGTGGCGAGTAGCGGTTCTTTGTCGCCATGGTGATGTGCTCTGTCTTTGTCCCGAGTTCCTGCCCGGCGATTACCGTCACGAAGCGGTCGATTCCATTTGCCTTCCATTCCCTGGCCAGCGCTTCCTCAGGCGTCTGGGAGATGACAATCATGTCCGAGGAGACGGACATCTTCTCCAGGCTTTCGATCACCCACTTGAACGGCGGCAGGCGTTTGACGGTCTTCTCGATGTTGACGTTGACCTGTCTGCTCCATTCCAGCACCTGCCGCAGCTCTGCGCTGCCTGTCTTGTCCGCCTCCGTCTGCAGGGTCGCATCGCTGAGGACCATTCCGGAGTCGACACACCGCCTCAGGTCAGGCAATGCCGGGACATCCAGACCGGAGGCCTTTACCTCGGGCCTTTGCCTGAGCAGGTCGAAGGTCATCAGTAGTGACGGGAACCTGTTGCGGCCGCGCCATCTGGAGTGGAGATTCACGAATTCGGCGCATTCGCGCAGTTCTTTAGCCAGTGTTTCAAGGCCCCACGACCTGATGATCTCCGGGTGGAAGCAGAGCTTCTGCTTGATCTCCATGGTCGGGAAGACGCATCCGTCGGAATCGATCCCGACAAAGGAATCGTGCCGCGGCATGAAGTTACGCAGTACGTCCTTGGACGAGGCGCTCATTGTTCAGTCCGTTTCTTCGTTCAGGCAGAGCCTTCACACAACGTAGGCCGTAGAGGCCGTTGCTCCGCCGTGGCCTGTCCAGTCGGTGTGGAAGAATTCGCCGCGAGGCTTGTCGATGCGTTCGTAAGTGTGTGCCCCGAAGTAGTCCCGCTGCGCCTGTAGAAGGTTCGCAGGCAGGCGCTCACAGCGGTATGCGTCGTAGTAGCTTAATGCCGAGGCCATGGATGGTACCGGTATGCCAAGGTCCACCGCCATCTTTATCACATTGCGCCACGGTCGCTGGGACTTGTTGACCACCTTCTTGAAATAGGGGTCCAGCAGCAGGTTGGCCAACCCGGGTCGCTTCGTGAAGCCCTCCTTGATCTTGTCCAGGAACTGTGCGCGTATGATGCAGCCGGCGCGCCACAGCAGGGCAATTTCGCCGTAGTTCAGGTTCCACTTGTTCTCTTCCGACGCCGCCCGCAGGAGTTGGAATCCCTGGGCATATGAGCATATCTTTGAGGCGTAGAGGGCATCGTGAAGCTGCGCGATGAAGGCGGTCCTGTCCTTGCGGAAAGTCTTGCGCAGGCCCCTGAGCTGGGTGCTTGCCGCAACCCGCTCGTCCTTGAGCGCCGAAATGCACCGGGAGAACACCGCCTCGGCAATCTGCGGGATCGGCATTCCGAGGTCCAGGCCGGCCTGGGATGTCCACTTGCCGGTGCCCTTCTGGCCGGCTGTATCCAGGATGACGTCTACGGTCGGCTTGCCGGTGTCCGGATCCTTCACGCCAAGTATGTCTGCCGTGATCCCGATCAGGTATGAGTCCAGAACCCCCTTGTTCCACTCGGCGAATACTGCCTGCATCTCGGCGGCGGTCATCCCCAACCCGGCCGACATCAGGTGGTAGGTCTCACAGATCAACTGCATGTCGCCGTATTCGATGCCGTTGTGGACCATCTTGACGAAGTGCCCGGCGCCTTCCGGGCCGATCCATTCGCAGCACGGTGTGCCGTCCGGAACTCGCGCGGCAATTGCCTGGAAGATCGGCTTGACGTGCGGCCATGCTTCCGGATTTCCGCCGGGCATGATGGAGGGGCCCTTCAGTGCGCCTTCCTCGCCGCCCGACACACCCGTTCCAACATAGAGGATGCCCTTTGAGCTGAGGTACCTGGTGCGCCGGGTGGTGTCGGGGAAGTGGCTGTTGCCGCCGTCTATGAGGATGTCTCCCTTTGAGAGGAGCGGAAGGATCTGCTCGATGAACTCATCCACGGGCTTGCCGGCCTTCACCATCAGCATGATCTTCCTGGGTGACTTCAGGTTTGCGACCAGATCCTCGACGCTGTGGCACCCGATGAGCTTCAGGCCTTTTCCCCTGCCGTTGATGAAATCGTCAACCTTGCTGACGGTACGGTTGTAGCAGGCCACGGTGAAGCCGCGGCTCTCCATGTTCAGGATGAGGTTCTCGCCCATTACCGCCAGTCCCACGAGCGCGATATCTGCCGTTGGTGCCATTGAGTTATCCCCCTTGATGTTGCGCGTTTCCGCCGGTGTTTCAGTCTATCCGCAGCGTGGCCATTGATTCCTCGATCTGGTCGCGCGCGGCCGACACTGCGTCCTCGATTCCCCAGCATTCATACGTGTAGACGAAGTCCCTGTTGGCAAAAACGGCGACCATGTACAGGTATGTCCTGTCGGTGATCTTTCTCGTCGCCGTGAAAAGCCTGCCCCTGGCGTTCTTGTAGCCTGACACGGTCTTTTCTTCGTCGACAGTAAGGGCCTTGGCGGTAGACAGCCACCGGCGTACCACCGGCGACCAGAACTCGAGTGAGCCGTTCTCAAAGTTCGCGTGGCGGCTGACGAGCACAACAACGTTCTCTCCCGAGAGAGCGCGTACGCTGTCCGGCTTCTGGTCCGCCTTCACGTAGTTGGCAGGACACTCAAAATGGATCTTGGAGGACGGTTGGCGGGCGGGCTTGTAGAACGGGGTCGGCCCGCTGCCGACATCCGAACCGAGCTGCCTGACCCACTCGAAAGGCGTTTCGCCTGCTGGCCCGACGTCGGGCAGGGGCGTGTCGACTGTGATCTTCAGGAGGGACTGGGCGACGTTGACGGCTGCCTCCTTCGCGCGGCGCTTGAGCTGCTCCGAGGTCTCTGTAACCCGCTGCAATTCCTTCTCCAGCGCCAGAACATCCTGGAGTTTTCCACCCCGCCTCACCAACTCGCACAACCTGAGGCGAACCTCTTCAGTGTTCTTGATGCGAACCTCTAGGTCCGCCACCTCGTCGGAAGTATCCTGGCCGCTCAGTTTGCGACGCTGCACGGTCCCCATTGCCTCGATCTGGCGCATGGCCTCGTCGAATGAGGCTGCCGGTATCCTGATGGTTATCGTGTCCTGCGACAACTCCTGTACGGTGCCCTTCAGGGATGCGGTCATGGTCTTGAGCTGGCCAACGGTTGCGCTGGCGTCGCCTGACGTGATGATGAGCTCGGCGCGACAGGCCATGGCGTTGGCTGCGGCATTCGTGGCGTCCTTCAGCGAGGTTGCCGGTTGCCGGCTCTGCGCCTTTTGCTGGTCAGCCGTGGCCAAGGGCCTGGCTGCCGGTCTAGCGGCCGCCGGGCGTGTGGAAAAGCCCAACCCCCACCGGGTGTTGCAGCCTGTCGTTGAGACAATCAATGCGGCAGCTATCACTGGTATCAGGCGACATTTCATCTGTCTATCTCCTCGACGAGGCGTTGCGCAACCTGCTCACGCGATGTTAATGAAAGCACTCACGGCGCGTGAAACACAATTCATCCGGCATGTTCACTTGCCTGCCACGCACATTGCGCACTGATAATCCGGTTGCCGGAGGCGGATGTCAAACGGAAAGGTGACGCCCTGAATTCCCGCGCCCAACCCGCTTTGCGCCGTTCCATTTTGTTCTGGCGCGACAAGGATGGCTGGGAGTATCGTCTGCGCGTTTACGGGTTGAATGCGGTGGCGGCCAGACGGTCGCACCCTGGTCCGGTGTGCTGACGTGTGTCAGGCTGGTGGTGAAACATGCTGAGTGATTTCCGCAAGGCGTCCGTTCCTGCCGGTGGCGTTCGATTGTACTGGCTGGGCCAGGCAGGCTTCGCCTTCCTCACCGCGGCCGGGCGGCGGGTATTTCTGGATCCGTACCTGTCCGATGCGTGCGAACGGCTGCACGGTTTCAAGCGCCTCTCACTGCCGGCCATCCGGCCGGATGAGGTGGAGGCCGACCTGGTGGTGCTTACCCACGAGCACACCGACCATCTTGATCCTGATGCCATTCCAGTGATAGCGCGCCGCAACCCGGCCTGCCGTTTTGCGGCCCCGTCCGGCTGCACAGCAGGGCTCAAGGCGGCTGGAGTTCCGCCCGCCCGCCGCAAGGTTTTGAAGCCGGACAGCCGGCATGATCTGGGTGACCTGGTGATCCACACTGTGCCGGCCGATCACGGAGACCTCTCCGCCACCGCGCTGGCAATGGTTCTCGACTTCGGCGGGGTCAGGATCATGGTGACCGGCGATACATCCTGGCGGCCGGTTCTGTTCCAGCCGCTCTACGCACTGAAGCCAGATGTCGTGTTGCCGGTGATCAACGGCGTGTTCGGAAACATGAACCATGTCGATGCAGCGAGGCTTGTTTCCGAGGCGAAGCCGCGCATCGCGATTCCGTGCCACTTCTGGACGCTGGCCGAGCAGGGCGGAGGCGATCCATTCGGGTTTATCAACGCCTGCAAGCAGATGTGTCCGGATGTAAAGGCAATGCTCCTCAGGCCCGGCGAAGGGTTTACCGTGGCGCCGGCGGGTCGAAGAACCTGATGCGGGGATCCGAATGAAAAATGCGCATTTCAAGCTCATTGCGTGCAACGTGCTGTGGCGCGAGCTTTGCCACTACGCCGCCGTCTCGGACAACCGCTTCACCTTCGAGTTCCTGTCGTGGGGCTTGCATTCCGAGCCTGACAAGCTTCGGGAGGCGGTGCAGCGGGCTGTTGACGCGACACCGGAAAACACCTGTGACGCCATACTCCTCGGCTATGGTCTCTGCAGCAACGGCCTTTCCGGCATCACGGCCAGGCACACGAGGCTTGTCATATTCCGCGGGCACGACTGCATAACCTGCTTCCTCGGTTCCAAGGAGCGTTATCGCGAGTACTTCGACAGGAATCCCGGCGCCTACTGGTACACGCCGGGCTGGATCGAGAATCATCCGGCACCTGGCAAGGAGCGCTATGACAGCACCTTCAGCCAGTACGCCGCGAAGTATGGCGAGGACAACGCACAATACCTTATGGAGATGGAGCAGGATTGGTTCCGAAACTACAGCACGGCCGCCTATGTCGACCTCGGCATCGGACGTTCCCGCGAGTACGAGGCGTTCACTCGCGAATGCGCCGAGTGGCTCAAGTGGAAGTATGAGAGGCTTCAGGGTGATCCGCGGCTGGTGGAGCGCTTTGTTGCCGGCGATTGGGATCCGCGGGACTTCCTGGTGGTCGAGCCCGGGTACCGTGTCGAACCGAGCCATGATGAAACAGTCGTAAAGGCCGTCAAGTGCGGGGAAGACCGGAAAGGGTGATCATGACAGACGTGAGGGGCAAGCGTGTACTGGTGACGGGCGCAGGAACTGGAATCGGACGCGGGATCGCGCTTGAGTTCGCAAAGGCCGGCGCGGCGGTGGCGGTTCACTATTCTCAAAGCGCGTCCGGGGCTGATGCCACAGTCAGGGAGATCGTCGCCGGTGGAGGCAAGGCCGCGGCGTTCAAGGCGGATTTCAGGGAGATTGCGCCGCTGCAGGCCATGGTGCCGCGGGCGGTTGAGTTCCTTGGCGGCCTTGACGTGCTGGTCAACAGCGCCGGAATAACCATGAACCAGCCAATTGCCAAAACCACAGCGGAGCAGTTCGACACGCTCTATGCGGTGAACGTGCGCGCCCCGTATTTCATGTGCCAGACGGCGCTGCCGGCGCTGGAGAAGAGCCGCGGTGTCGTGATCAATATCTCTTCAATTCACGCACTGGAAGGTTACACCGAGCACTCGGTCTATTCCGGTACCCGCGGTGCGATCATCTCGTTCACCCGCCAGCTCGCCGTGGAGCTCGGCCCGCGTGGAGTCAGGGTTGTAGGCCTGGCACCGGGTGCCGTGCCGGTGCCGAGCCACTTCAAGTCAACGCCCGGCGTGGACAAGGAACAGGCGATCAAGGACTGCGGTAAGGCGATCCCCTGCGGTTTTGCGGGCACCCCGGAAGACATCGGGAGGATCGCGGTGTTCCTGTCATCGGAAGGCGCCCGCTACATTGTGGGCCAGACCATTGTCGCGGATGGCGGGACCACGTCGTGGATGCCATTCGGTGAGCAGTTCAAGGCACCAATGACTGTGAAATTCGGCCAGGGTTATGTGCCGGGCTTGTAGGAGCCGGCTTTGAATGGTAAATCGTTGGACATTGGGGGGCGAAGAAGATGGCGTATGTTTCCACAGGCGAATTGATGATGCGGGCCCGCAAGGCCGGCACGGTTATACCGGCCTTCAACATTCCGTACCTGCCAATGGTGGAACCGGTGGCGAGGGCGCTCAGGGACTGCAACAGCGTGGGGATGATCGTGGTTGCCAGGCTTGAGTGGGAGAAGTTCGAGTCCAGGAGCCTGGAGGCGATACGGGATGAATACAACAAGTTCAAGCTGCCTGCCCACACCCGCCTTCACCTCGACCATGTCCCGGTGATAGACGAGGACGACAAGCGCGTGGACTTCATGGAAATCCTCACCCGCGCCGTCGCCGCCGGCTACGAGTCGATCATGGTCGACGGTTCCCGCCTGCCGCTGGCCGAGAACATCGACTGCACCCGCAAGGCCGTGGAAATGGCGCATGCCGCCAAGGTCCCGGTGGAGGCCGAACTTGGCGCGGTGATGGGGCATGAGGCCGGCCCGCTTCCGCCTTACGAGGAACTGTTTGCCTCCGGCAAGGGTTTTACCGATCCGGTGGAGGCCAGGCGGTTCGTGGCGGAGACCGGGGTCGACTGGTTGTCAGTAGCCATTGGCAACATCCACGGTGCCATTTCCGCGGCGGCCAAGGGCAAGCAGAAGGTGGCGGCCCGGCTCAGCATCGACCAGCTCGACCGCATTCACGGCGCCGCTGGCATCCCGCTGGTGCTTCACGGAGGAACGGGCATCAGGAAAGAATATGTAATGCAGTCGATCAGGCACGGTATTGCGAAGATCAATGTTGCCACGGCGATACGGCAGCCCTACGAACGCATGCTCCCGCAGGGCGTGCGCAGTGCGCAGGCTGCAGTCTATGAGGCCATGCTGACGGTGATCAGGGAAGATCTTGAAGTCCAGGACTCTGCGAAGCGTCTCGAAACGGAGGAATAAGAATGCAAAAGAACAATGTTACGTTTGCGCTGTATTTTGGCAACCGCGGCTTCTTTCCTGAAAAGCTGATCTCGGGCGCCAGGTCTGAACTCAAGTCCATTCTCGGACGGCTTGGTTACAAGACTCTGCTGATGGATGAGTCGTTGACCAAGTACGGGGCGATCGAGGGGACCGACGACGGCATCAAGTACGCGCAGTTCCTTGACAGGAATCGGGGCAAGTACGATGGCGTGATTCTTTGCCTGCCCAACTTCGGGGATGAAACCGGCGCCATTGCCGCCCTGCAGGATTGCGGCGTGCCGATCCTCATCCACGCATATCCCGATGAGCTCGACAAGATGGGGTTCTCGGAGAGGCGTGACGCGTTCTGTGGCAAGTTCTCAGTCATGGACGTGTTCTGCCAGTACGGGCTGCCTTTCACGGCCTTCCAGCCGCACACCGTTGCACCGGCGAGCGAGACGTTTGAAACACAGGTACACCACTTTGCGGCAGTCTGCCGGGTGGTCAATGCCATGCGCCGCATGACGGTTGGTGCAGTGGGCGCCAGAACAACCGCGTTCAAGACGGTTCGTTTTGATGAATTGACGCTCCAGCGGTACGGTATCACCACGGAGGCGCTTGATCTTTCGGAGGTCTTCCTCAGGGTCAATGATGTCAAGAAGAGCGGCGCGCGCTATGCCGCCAAGGCCGAGCGGCTGAAGAATTACACCTGCTGGAAGGGAGTGCCTGCGGAGAAGTTCCAGACACTGACCAGGCTGAGCGTAGTGCTCGACGACATCATTGCCGATTACAAGCTCGACTGTCTGGCGCTGCGCTGCTGGATTGAGCTTGAGAAAGAGCTCGGCGTGTCGCCCTGCGTGCTGCTCAGTGAGCTCAATGACCGCGGCTTCGCCGCTGCCTGCGAACTCGACGTCTGCAACGCGATCCCGATGTATGCGCTCAAACTCGCCTCGCAGCGGCCGGCGACCTGTCTGGACTGGAACAACAACTACGGCGACGATCCCGATAAATGCATCCTGTTCCACTGTGGTCCCGTCCCACAGGGCCTGATGACCGCCAAGGGGCAGGTCATTGACCACCCGATGTTCGCGAAGGCGATGGGCGCCGGTTGCGGGTGGGGCTGCAATGTCGGCCGGATTGCCCCGGCTCCCCTCACTTTCGCCAGCACAAAGACCACGGACGGCAAGCTGTGGTCCTACCTCGGCGAGGGCGAGTTCACGGAGGACAAGATCGCGGATGACTTCTTCGGCTGCGCCGGCGTCGCCCGCATCGACAACCTGCAGGATGTTCTCACGCACGTCGGGCAGGAGGGCTACCGCCACCATGTGAGCGTGACCGCCGGCCACGTTGCCGTACCGGTCCGGGAAGCCTTCACCAAGTATCTCAAGTACGAGACCAAAAGCCTATGAGCCTGCTGGGGATTGACGTCGGGACATCCGGTTGCAAGGCGGCCGCTTTCTCGGCAGACGGCCGGCGACTGGCCATGGCCTCGCGGGAATACCCGACCCTGCATCCCGGTCCCGGGCTGGCGGAGCTCGATAGCAACGATGTCTGGGAGAAGACGCGGGCGGTGATTGCGGAAGTGTGCGCGGCCGTTCGCAATGAACCGGTCACAGCGCTGTGCGTCAGTTCGCTGGGGGAAGCCGTCGTTCCGGTCTCTCGCGACCGGCGGCTTCTTGGCAGCAGCATCCTGAGTTCCGACCCGCGCGGTGCTGAGTACGCGGACACGCTGCGCCGCGAGATCGGCCAGGATGACTTCTACCGCATCAACCCGAACATCCTGGGCCCCCAGTACTCGCTGCCGAAACTCATGTGGTTGCGGGATCATGACCCGAGGCTCTTCGCCGGCGCAGACATGTTCCTGCTTTGGAGTGACGTCGTCAACTTCATGCTCGGCTGCGAGCCGACGTGCAACAACTCGCATGCCAACCGCACGCTCCTGTTCGATCTGGATGCCAACGACTGGTCGGACCGGCTGCTGAAATGGGCGGGGATGGAACGATCTCGCTTCGGCCGCGTTGTCGCCGGCGGCACGGTTGTGGGCACGGTGGCTGATCGGGTCGCGGATGAACTGGGTATGCCACGGGGGGTGACGGTTGTGGCTGGCGGACATGACCAGTGCCCGAACGCACTCGGCTGCGGCTGCATTGAAGCAGGGTCCGCCGTCTGCGGCATCGGCACATACGAATGCCTCACGCCGGTGTTCGCACAGCCGGCGGATCCGTTGTCGATGCTCAGACAGAAGCTCAACATGGAGCACCACGTCCTGCCGGGACTCTATGTCGCGTTCCTGTTCAACCAGTCCGGCAGCCTCGTGCGGTGGTTCCGTGACACGTTTGCCGTCGCAGAGGCAAAGGACGCCGACGTTTACGCGCGCCTGAACGCGGAACTTCCGTCCGAACCTACACGGTTGCTGGTGCTTCCGCACTTTGATCCGCCGCCCTGGCCGGAGTACATCCCGGATACCGCGGGTGCAATTGTCGGGCTGAAGACGGAAACCCGTCGCGGTGAGATTCTCAAGGCCATCATGGAAGGCGCGACGTTCCATTTTGTGGATGGAATAGACGCCCTGCGGCGCATTGGGGTCACCACAGCGGAATTCGTGGCTTCAGGCGGCGGTGCCAGGTCGGATGAGTGGTTGCAGATAAAGGCCGACATCTTCGGGGTTCCGTTCGTACGGCTGCACAATTCAGAGGGCGGACTGGCAGGGGCGGCCATGTTGGCCGGACTTGCCACGGGCGTGTTCAAGGCACCGAAGGACGCTGTTGCGACTTTTGTCCGGCGCGAGCGAGTGTTCGAGCCCGACTCCGCCCGCCACGCCATCTATCGCGAAAAACACGCGCTCTACCGGCAGCTGTTCCCGGCGCTCAGGCCGGTCCTGAACAGATTGTGAGCGGCACACCTTGCCTCGACAGTCCGGTTGCCGCATGCGCTGGATGAGGCGAAGGGTGGCCCGGATCAGCAGGGCAGTACCGGCGGCCACAGCGGCGAGGCGTGTTGCTGAAAGAGAGAACAGCTTTGTGATATTGGGTTCGGCTCTACAGGGGGGGGTGTCACCCAACGTTAGAGCTGTGCGTGAGCAAGCATTCTGGAAAGGTAATCAATCGATGTCGTCACATTCCGCTGCCTTGTCGCCGTGCCTCCGGCGGGCCAGTGACGGCAGGGCCTGGTCTCCTGCCGGTCCGTGGTCGCTCTGGAGAGCCGTCTGTACCGGTTTGTTGCATGGTTCGCTGACGAAGGGGCTTCCGCTGGTGCTTTGTTCCGTTGCGATGGGCCTGGCCGGATGTCGCCATGGCGCGGTCGCAACATCCAGGGAGTCGGCCACTGCTCCTTCTGTACGGGTCACCGTTACCAATCAAGTGCTTCATCCGGTCAGCGACCTGCTGTTCGGGCAATTCATGGAACGTCCCAGTTGGGGCGGGGAGACCGGTCCCGAGGCGGCCCTGCTTCCGGGCACCCGCCGGCTGGACCCTCGCGTCGTGACCATGCTGCGCGATATGCAGATCCCCATTGTCCGTTTCCCAGGCGGTTCCGACGTGGACTACATGGATTGGAGGGACATGGTGACCGACGCCCACGGCGAGGGGGCCGGCCGCCCCGTGAGCCGCAAGAACGACGGAGCGAGCGTGACCAACAATTTCGGCTATGACGAGTATCTCCGTCTGGCTGAGGAGTTGGGATGGAAGACCATCCTGGTCGTCAATCTGCGCGACGGTCTTGCGGGCCTGAAAACACCGGCCGCGGCGGCGGAGCATGCCGCGGCGCTGCTCGCGTATTGCGCCGGAACGGAGTCCACCGTGCCCGAGACCCTGCGGAAATGGCCGCGCCTGCGCGCCGCCAACGGCCATCCCGCCCCCTGCGCGGTCGAGTACCTGCAGATCGGCAATGAAACCTTCTTCATAGGAGGATGGAGCGGCGAGATCATGAAGCAGAAGCATGGCGACAACTGGGTGACCAACTGGGCTGACACAGTGCAGGCCTATGTCAATGCCATGCGCGCCGTCCTGCCGGACGTGAAGATCATCGTCGACCAGATTCCGCTGGAAATCCCGGATGAACTGCAGCGCCGGAAGGTGAAGGTGGATGCGTACGCCTTTCATAACTATTTTCCTTGTTCGGTGAACGCCATCCTGGATGCAGACGGAAAGGCCGCTGACCTTAACAGCGTGTCCCCAAAGGATATGTGGGATGCACTCGTGCACTGTGCAGAGACGGACGAGGAGGGCGTGGCATCATGGCATTATCCCCAGCTTCTCCGCGCGCGCGAGATGGGCTACCGGATCGCCATGACCGAGTGGAACCTGAACGGCTGGATGGCTGATCTGGGAGCGGGGAAAACGTTATGGCCGGGACTCGGGGCCTGCGGGCTGGGTGCGGCGGTCATGCTCCACAACATCATCCGCGCGGGGGACACGTTCGACATCGCCACACAGTCCATGCTCGTGGGCCAGGCGTGGGGAATCAACGGCATCAGGGTAACGCCGGATGGTGGTATCCCGCCTCGCTATCATCCCTCCGCGCAGGTTACAACGCTCTATAATCTGCACCACGGCGACAGCCGGCTTGCCGTCCGCTACGCGCCCGGCGCGCCGCAGTGGCAGTCGACCGTCCGCTTCCGAGCCACGCCGCCGAGCGCGAAGGCGATGCTGGTTGACGTGCTTGCGACTCGCGACGATGCCGCGGTTTACCTGCACATCCTCAACACCGACTATGAGGAGACACACCGCCTTGAGGTGCGCCTGGACGGATTCGGGGCCCTTTCGGGTGAGGTGGATCTCCACCGCCTGCGCTTCCACACGAGCGACGAGCAGGCGGCCTCGAATGCCTGGGCGACGGAGCAAACGGAGAAGGCCCAGGTTCGCGGAAGCGTGATGACTGTCGTCCTGCCCCCCCGTAGTGCGACGGTGGCGGTGCTGAAGTTACCGCTCCCGGAAGGGACAGGCATCCTGTCGCCGGCTGCAACGCAGCAGAGAGTCCACATCAAGCCAGTACAGCGCGGGCAATGACCGCGCTGGGAAGAGGATCGTGGTGCTCTCTGAGTTCAGGGTGGCGGCTCCTGGCTCTGGCGACTTGATCACCGGCAGGGGGAATGCCTGGAAGCTGGTCGCGGAGGATGTGTGAGAAGAGTGAAACCGGGGATTTGCTGACGATGACTGATAGGAGCGAGACATGGCGACTTTTCCTGATCTGGGTGTACTGAGTGAGTCTGATGGGTTCCGCACGGTGCAGGCGACAAAGGACGGGCGCTTTCGGCAGGGCCACGACGGCGTTCGCGCTGTTGCAGCCACTGGCGACCGGAAGGTCGAGTTTGTTGCCTTTGAGCGCCATACGATGGCCCATGTGCTGTCCGCGATGGGTGCGCCCGCCTACTACCCGGTCCTGCCGGTTGCGGTGGAGAAGCCGCTGAAGGCTGTGCTCATGGATCTGGATGGAACCAGCGTTCACAGCGAGGCCTTCTGGATCTGGATGATCCAGCTCACCACGGCATCACTGCTGGGCAAGGTGAAGTTCGAGTTGGAGGAAGCCGACCTGCCGTTTGTGTCAGGGCACAGCGTTTCGGAACATCTGCAGTATTGCATCCGCAAGTACTCACCGGGGAGCCGTGTTGAGGATGCGCGTGCATACTACTTCGAGCATGTGCACCGCGAGATGCGTGAGATCATGGAAGGGCGGGGCCGGCCCGGCGCATTTACGCCGGCTCCGGGGCTCAAGGAGTTCCTGCTGGAGCTGAAGGGGCGGGGTACGAAGATCGGGCTGGTGACATCCGGACTCTACGAGAAGGCAATGCCTGAGATCATCTCGGCGTTTCGCACGCTCAAGATGGGAGATCCGTTGGAATTCTATGACGCGATAATCACGGCGGGCTTCCCGATGCGCAGGGGGCGCGAAGTTGGAACACTTGGGGAGCTGTCTCCCAAGCCGCACCCATGGCTCTATGCAGAAGTGGCGAGGGTTGGCCTCGGCCTGACGGATGCGGATCGGTCGCTGATCGTTGGCATCGAGGACAGCGGGGCAGGGGTATGTTCCATCCGGCTGGCGGGGTTCGCCTGCATCGGGGTCGGCGGCGGCAACATCAACGACAGCGGCACGCGCGGGCTGTGCTGGGAATACCGCGAGACCTTGCCTGAGATCCTCAAACTCCTGGCATAGGCAGGTCGCGCGGCACTCCTTCTACATCACCTGTCGCCCCTCCGGTGCACTCGGCTGACGGGCCGGAACTTCCGGCGGTAGTTGCCGGGGGTGCTGCCTGCGTACTTGAGGAAGACTGCATAGAAGCGGGTCGGGGATGTGAAGCCGCATGCTCCCATCACATCGAGTACGCCGCGGTCCGTGGTTGCCAGGAGCCGCTGGGCGTGTGAAACGCGCTCCCGCGTGATGTATTCCAGTATTGTCACGCCCATGCTTTTGCGGAACAAACGCATGGCATAAGCCCTGGCCAGGCCGGCCTCCCTGGCAATTTCCGGTATCCGCAGCCGGCCGAGACAGCGCCTCGAGATCACCTCCACCATGCGCTCAAGGTGCCCGGCGCCTGTTGCGCGGGGTGCCAGCAACGGTGAGGCCCTGCGGTCCAGGGCCATCCGCCTCAACCGCGCTTCAGCCTCCAGCATCACAATTCGCTCCGCCTCCACGGACTGCCTGCGCATGAGCTGTACCCAGTGCTTCATAACGTGCAGATCGGAGCAGGGCAGGCTGGCGGGGGCGTCCAGCAGCACCTGGAAGCTGACAAGCTGCGCGACGAGCCAGGCCGGCAGATTCCACTGCATTACCAGATGCATCGGGATCCGGAGCACGTGCGCTATGGTTTTCGGATCGGTCTCAATGGCATAGTGGGGCATTGCGCCCCAGAACACGGCCAGCCGTCCCGGCGGCATTCTCAGTCTCCTGCCGCCGCAGAACATGGTTACGCATCCCTTTTCACAGATTATGAGTTCGACCTCGGTGTGCTGATGCACGGCGAATCCACCATGGCTCGCTTCGGGGATAGACATGGGCGGCCGCGATGTTGCACTCAGGCCAATCGGTGTGAATTGCTGCTTCATATGTCACAAAATGGTAAAACAATGGTGTCAAAATGGTCAAGACTGATAAACAGTGACTTGATATAGTCCCGGATATTTGCGCTGTGGCACTATCCGGGTGGCGGTGATCCTGAACAGACTCTGGGAGGAAACACATGAAGGGTTGCACTGGACTCTTGAAGAGACGTGTCAAGAAGGGCGATATGCTCCTGGTCGGCTGCATAATGGACAGCCGTTCCGGCACCGCGATAGAGATGTATCACGAATGCGGCTACGACGTGGTGATGATCGACCGCGAACACACGGCTCTGAACAGCGAGACGATTCTCGAACAGCTCAGGATGTGCCGCGCACTGGGAATTCCGTCGATGGTGCGGGTGGCGGACCATTCCTATCACGAGTTCAACCGTTTCCTCGACCAGGCGGCGGATGGCATAATGGTGCCTCGTATCCGCAGCCGTGCCGATGTCGAACGAGTGATCCAGACGGTGCGCTATCCGCCGCTCGGCCAGCGGGGTCTTGGCGGCAGCACGTGTCCGGTCGGCAGGTACATGGGCTGGCCGAAGCTGGTTGACCAGATCGCGCACGTCAACAAGGAACTCGTTGTCGGGATCCAGATCGAGACCATTGAGGCGTTGGCGGACGTCGACAACATTCTGTCGGTGCCGGGGGTCGACATGGCTATTGTCGGCAACGATGATCTTTCAATAGGCATGGGCATTCCGGGCCAGCTCAACCATCCACGCTATATCAAGGCGGTGGAGACCATCATTGCAGCCTGCCGGAGGCATGGAGTCCTGCCCGGCATTGCCGGTGGCGATCCGACGTGGGTGCGATACTGGCGCGACAAGGGGATGCGCGTGTTCTGGTGCGCCGCTGATGTGATTTCGATGTGGGATGCCACGCGAAAGGGGATGGCCGCCATCAAGGTGGGCCTTGCCGCGAAGACTGCACCCAAGTCTCCTTTCCCTGCGTCTGCCGGGAAGAAGGCGGTGCGCGTCAGGTACTCCAAGTAGAGCTGGAAGGTGACCCACATGCCTGTATGTCACTCACCCCGTGTTGTGAGGCTCAACGCCCGGACGTTGCCGATGGATGGCACAGAGCGGTCGATACTGGCGACTGTTGGCGCGGAGTTGGTTGAGATCGAGGGGGCGACGGACGACGAGATTCTGGCCGCATGTCGCGATGCCGATGTGATAATGATCATATCCGCGTACCTGCGGTCCGGCGTAATCAACGCTCTGACCCGTTGCAAGCTCATCTCGCGCATAGGCACTGGTGTCGACAAGATCGACATAGACGAGGCTACCAGGAAGGGCATCATCGTCAACAACCTGCCCGATGCCTTCACCGATGAGGTTGCAGACCACACAATGGCGCTCCTGCTCGGTGCGGCCAGACAGATCAAGGTGCTGGACAGATTGATGCACCAGGGCCGGCGGCCGGGTGGAATTGAAGGGTTTCACAGGCTCGCGATGCAGACCGTCGGCATAATCGGTTTCGGGCTTATCGGCCGGGCCGTTGCAAGGCGCTGCAAGGCCTTCGGGCTGCGTGTCCTGGCGACTGATCCATGCCTGACGCCGGAGGTTGCGTCTGCTGAGGGCGTGGAACGCACCGATCTCGATACGGTGCTGGCGGCGTCCGACTATGTCTGCCCGCTCTGTCCCTTGTTGCCTTCGACGCGCGGCATGCTGGCAATGGCGCAATTCCGCAAGATGAAGCCGAGTGCAGTCATGGTGAACACGGGGCGCGGCGAACTGACTAACGAGGATGACCTTGCTGCCGCCCTGGAGGGCGGTATCATCAGGTACGCGGCGCTTGACGTGTTTGGTGTGGTCAATGTCTTCGCTGAGGGTGGTTTCCCGACCGGGCATCCACTGTTCAGGCTGGGGAATGTCCTGTTGAGTCCCCACATGGCCGCAGCGTCTGAAGAGTCTGCGGCCGAATGCCGCAGGCGTGCCGCAGTGGCGGTGGTTGATGTGGTGAATGGGCGATGGCCCGAACATGCCGTGAACCCGAATGTTGTGCCGTGGTTCGAGCGGGCATCCGCTTCGCGCGATGCGTAGGCCGGCAAGAGTCCTGGCGAATTGTCGATGATGATTATGTCGTGTGTGATGGCGAGTGAAGAATCCGAGGGAGAAGAACCGTGACGAACCGTGACTTCGACTACGCTTCTGTTGTTGGGGCGGACGAGATGGCCGATGCCCGTACTTGGCTGGCTGATATGCTTGAGGCCGTGACCGGCGTGGATGAGGGGCCGGAGCCCAAGGTGATCTGCAGGAGCCAGGGGTGGGGGACGCTGCAAATCAACAAGGCGGTCGGTGGCATGCCGCTCTGCCTTGCGGGGAAACAGTACAAGACGGGCCTTGGAACCCACGTGGACAGCGAGATCGTGATCCAGTTGCCGGCTCCGGCACGGAAGCTGACATGCCTGTGCGGCACTGACGATAATCCGCATACGCGAGAGTGCGCTGGGGCGCTTGATTTCAGTATCCGGGCCGGAGGTGAGGAACTCTGGCGGAGTGGTCCTAAGAAAGTTGCGGACGAACCGTCGCGGGTGAACTTGAAGCTGGCCGGCTGCCGCTCGCTGACCCTCAAGGTCACCGGACCGCTCCACGGAGGACATGCCAATTGGGTGGACCTTAAGATCACCCTGGCCAATGGCCGGACTGTGCTGATCGGCAAGGGCAAGCACCCGGCCTGCTTCAGTTTCACGTACGGCGGCAAGCCATCCGCCGCGCTGCTGCCGACCTGGTCCCTGAAGAAGCAGCGGCTGCCGGAGAAGGACGGGATCATCCTGCACCGGATCACCCGCGCCGACCCGAAGACCGGCTTGACGATGATTTGTGAGATCAAGGAGTACACCAGGTTCCCGGTTGTAGAGTGGGGCCTGCGGTTCCGCAACACGTCCAGTCGAAAGACGCTGCTTCTGGAAAACATCCTTTCCCTGGACACTACGCTTACGCTCGGCCGGTTCACATACCTGAATCATTGGACCGGCGATTACGGCTCGCCGGACGGCTACGAGCCGTTCCGGGTGTCGCTGGCGCATGGCGAGGAGTACCGCTTCGCGCCCATGGGCGGCCGCCCGACCAACCGGTCGTGGCCGTACTACAATCTCGAATGTCCCGATACCGATCGCGGTATGATCGCTGTGGTGGGCTGGTCCGGGCAGTGGGCTTCGTCATTCCGGGGCCTGGACCAGAGCGCGGTTCGCATCACCGCCGGCCAGGAGCTGACGCATTTCAAGCTGATGCCGGGTGAAGAGGCGCGGACGCCGCTGTCGGTGCTCATGTTCTACCGTGGTGACGTCGAGCGGTCGCAGAACCTCTGGCGGCGCTGGTTCATGGCGCACAACCTGCCGCGGCCAGGCGGGCAGCCAATGAAGCCACACCTTGCCTGCTGTGGCACGGACGAAGGCGAAGAGTTCACCGCCGCGACCGAAGAGAACCAGATCCGCTACATCACGAAGTTCAATGAACACGGCATTCATCCTGATGTCTGGTGGATCGATGCCGGATGGTACCCGTGCTACCACGACTCCAGCAAATGCCGAAGATGGTGGGCAACCGGCACATGGGAGCCTGACGCCGAACGCTTCCCGCGCGGGTTGAAGCCGGTCTCAGACTATGCCGCCAAGGCCGGTGCGGATCTTCTGCTCTGGTTTGAGCCGGAGCGGGTGACCGCGGGCTCGAAACTGGACATCGAGCGCCCGGAATGGTTGTTGCACAGCGGAAACGACTGGAGTCGCCTGTTGAACCTGGGCAACCCCAAGTGCCGCAAATGGCTCACCGACCATGTGTGCCGGCTGATCAGGGAGAACGGCATCAAGATCTACCGGCAGGACTTCAACATCGAGCCGCTTGCATACTGGCGGCAGGATGAAGCGCCGGACAGGCAGGGAATGACCGAGAACCTGTACGTGCAGGGCTACCTCCGGTACTGGGACGACCTGCTGGCGCGGAACCCGGGCCTCTGGCTTGATTCCTGCGCCTCAGGCGGGCGCCGTAACGATCTGGAGACCATGCGCCTCAGTGTGCCGCTGCACTACTCCGACTGCGGCTACGGGGATCACCCCGTCAAGCTGGCGTTCCAGCGAGCGCTGCATGCATGGATCCCATACTTCAAGGACTTCACGCTGTCCTGGGATCTCAAGGGCAATGTGCGGTTTGACCCGGCGGTGGACAGTTTCTCGTTCCACTGCGGCATGGCGCCCATGCTCTTTGTCACCATGGATATCCGGCGCGATGACTACGACTTCGCGCTGGCCGCGAAGATGATAGGCGTCTGGCGGCGCGCGGCGGACTTGATCCTGTCCGGCGACACCTATGCGCTCACGCCTTACCACAGGTCAAATAGACAGTGGGTAGCGCGGCAGTTCGACAGGCCGGAGGATGGCAGGGGTTTCATCCAGGCCATCCGCCTGCCGCAGGCGCCCGAGGAAAGCCTGGTCATATACCCGCGTGGGCTGAAGCCAGACGCCGTGTATCGCTTCGAGAATCCGGAGACCGGCGAGACGCGTGAACTGAGCGGGGCAACCCTGCTGGAGAACGGTTTCGTCTGCAAGCTCCCGAAACGTGCTGGCGCCATCTGGTTCTATCAGCGGCAATAGATAGTTGTCTGCGATCCGGCCATCCGTTACCGTTGGTCGATCGGTTTGTGGTGGCTGGGCGTCGGAAACTCGGTTTGTAATGGAAAACCAGTTGAGATACATGTGCTGACAAAAACAGGAGAAGACGAAAGATGAAGGCTTCCGATCGTTCGAAGAATCTAGAATGGCTTCCTAAGGACTGTGATCTGCGCCCGAGCGGTATCGGCGAGGCGGTAAGCTTCGCCAGTGAGTGGGCGGCGGCGGCCGCTGGGGTGCCGGGCGCTCCGAATGTCCTGAACGTGTTCTGCCGCAAACAGGGCTGGGGCCCCCTGTACTTGGACCAGTCCATCGTGCAGCAGCCGCTGAAGCTGGCCGGCCGGGTCTTTGCGAAGGGACTGGGTACGCACGCGGATGGGGAAATCGTCCTGCGCGCTAACCGGCCGATCCGTTCCCTGCGCGCCTGGGCGGGCATGGATGACAATGAGGACGCGCGCGGCCACGAGAGCAACAAGGGTGGCGTTGGCCGGCTCGTGTTTGCGGTCCTGTCGGGCGACAAGGAGCTGTGGCGCAGTGCTGCGCTGGGCGTCGCGTCCGAACCGGCGCGGGTGGATCTTGCCGTCGGCGGGGTTCGCGAACTGCGCCTGACCGTGCGCGAGATCAATGGAAACATCGCCCGTGCCCACGCGGACTGGGCCGACGTCGAGGTTGAACTCGCTGACGGCACGGTGGTACGTCCTGCAGCCGGGGTGTTTGCAGATCAACCGCTTCCTACGGATGCCCTGCCGTTCTCTTTCAAGTTCGGCGGGCGGCCGTCGTCCGAAGTGCTGCCCGGCTGGCCTGTCACGCGCAAGTCCAGGGCCGGCGCAGACGGAGCCGCGGTGCACGTGGTGACGTGGCGCGATCCGCAGAGCGGGCTCGAATGCGAGCTTGAGTTGCAGACGTTTGCGGGATTTCCGGCGGTGGAATGGGTGATGCGCTTCCGAAACACGGGCAAGAAGGACACGCCCCTTATCGAGGACATCCGGCCGCTGGATACGGGGTGGGTGGCGACCGGCGGCGCCAATCTGCGGCGTTCGGTTGGCTCACCTCAATCGATCACCGACTTCCTTTTCCAGATTGACGCACTGGCCGCAGGGCAGTCGATCAGCATGGTGGCCGGGGGCGGCCGATCGTCCGACAACTGGGTGCCCTTCTTCAATCTGCAGACAGGCGGCACGGGTGTGATCACGGGCATTGGCTGGAGCGGGCAGTGGGCGGCTGATTACAGCCGCGATGCGGCAGGTGTGATCCATCTCAAAGCCGGCCAGGAGCTGACCCGGCTTGTCCTGCATGCCGGTGAGGAGATTCGCACGCCGCGCATCCTGCTGCTGTTCTGGAGCGGCGACACGCAGGACAGCCATAACACCCTGCGGCGTTTCATCCTGGCCCACCACTCGCCGAAGACGGATGGCCACATGGCCGTCGCCCCGGTATGCGCCGCCACCTGGGGCGGCATGGAGTCGGTGCACCACCTGCAGCAGATCGAGGATATTCGAGCGCACAAGCTGGCCTACGATTACTACTGGATTGACGCCGGTTGGTACGGGCCTGCAGGAAGTTTCTCGCCCGATGTCTACACCGGCGAGTGGGCGAAATATGTCGGCCACTGGGAGGTCAACCCGCGGGCGCATCCGCAGGGCCTGAAGCCTCTGGCCGACGCCGCTCATGCGGCGGGGGTGAAGTTCCTCCTGTGGCTGGAGCCCGAGCGGGCACTTAGCGGCACGCCGTGGACCACGGCGCACCCCGAGTGGTTCCTTGGCGAGCGCAAGGAGGGCGGCAGTCTCCTGTTCAACCTTGGCAATCCCGAGGCGCGGCGGTTCCTGACGGATTTCATCTCCGGCATGATCCGCGATATCGGCATCGATTGCTATCGGCAGGACTTCAATATCGAGCCGCTGCTTTTCTGGCGGGCGGCGGATGCGCCTGACCGGCAGGGCATGACCGAGATCCGGCATGTCGAGGGGCTGTACGCGTTCTGGGACGAGCTGCTGCGGCGGCATCCGGGCCTGCTGATCGACAACTGCGCGAGCGGCGGACGGCGCATTGACCTGGAGACCGTCGGCCGCAGCATTCCGCTGTGGCGTAGTGATTATCAGTGTCAGCCCCCGTTTGATCCGGCCGGCTGCCAGGTGCAGACGCACGGGTTGTCGTACTGGATCCCGCTTCACGGCGGCGGCACCTGCGGCGGCACGCACGATCCGCGGCGGGGCGACACGTACAACGTGCGCAGTAACTTCTCGGCGAGCCTCGAGTTTCCGATCTACTTCAACCAGGGCGACGGCGTGCCGGATCATCCCTGGGATTGGCAGCACCGCATGATTGAGGAGTATAAGCGGGCGCGGCCGTTCTTCTACGGGGACTATTATCCGCTTGTGGGCAGGACTCCCGCTGCGGACGCCTGGATGGTGATGCAGTTTGACCGCCCCGACATGGGGGAGGGTGTGGTGCTGGCCTTCCGGCGCCAGGATTCACCCTTTGTCAGTGCCGACTGCCAGATCCGGGTGAAGGCCGACGCTGAGTACGTTCTGGAGGATGCCGACACCGGCCGCACCTGGCGGCAATCCGGTCGAGAGCTCCTCGAGCATGGTTTGCGCCTGACGATTGAAACCGCCCGGGAGAGCCGGCTGGTGTTCTACCGTGCAGAGGGGTGACAAAGGCGCAGGCTGAGATGAAAGTGAAGGCGAGCAGGATGTGAAAGCGGACGCGGAAGCAGATCCTAATCTTGATCCTAATCCTGATCTTGCTTCGGGTTCCGGAGGTAGCAAGATCCAGATAAAGATCACGATAAGGATGGGGAAGTAGATCCTAATCTTGATCCTAATTTTGATCCTGCTTCGGGCTCCGGAGGTAGCAAGATCCAGATTAGTATGGAGATGTGGAGTTAACTGTGGCGGGCTGCAGATCTTGCAGGGTAGTGAAACGGAGACAAGATGGGTAAGAGCAAGACACATGATGCGCGTTTCGATGTGTGCAACTCGGATAAGTTCTGCCTCGATGTTTTCATCGCCTGCGGGCTGAACAAGGAGGAGGCGGTTTTTCGCTGGGCGGCGGAGGGGAGTACTTCGGGGGGCACAAGGAATACGGCCGTGCCGTTCTCGTTCACGTATGACGGGAAGTCATCGGAGCGGTTGCTTGCGGAGTGGCCGGTGAAGGTGACGGACGAACGGCTCGATGCCAACCGCACCCGCCGCACGCTTACGTGGAGCGACCCCAAGACCGGCCTGGAGGTCCGCTGCATTGCTGTGGACTACGCGGACTATCCGGCAGTCGAGTGGACTGTGTGGTTCAAGAACACTGGCTCGAAAGATACGCCGATCCTGGAGAGGCTCCAGGGGTTGGACGCGCGGATCGAGCGCGGTGAGGGCGGCGAGTTTATCCTGCATGGCAACAAGGGCGACTGGTGCACGGCCGACAGCTTTGCGCCGTTTCTTGAGACGCTGGGGCCCAAGGAGAGCAGGCGATTCGCTTCTTTCGGGGGGCGGTCGACGAATGCCGCTTTCCCGTACTACAATCTCCAGATGCCGGGCGGCGGCGTTTTCGTCGCCATCGGCTGGCCGGGCCAGTGGGCGGCGTCGTTTGTCCGCGACGAAGCGACCGGGTTGCGCATTGTCGCCGGCCAGGAGCTGACTCGCTTGGTCCTGAAACCGGGTGAGGAGATCCGTTCGCCGCTCATGGCGCTCCTGTTCTGGCAGGGGATGGACCTGGTGAATGCGCAGAATCTGTGGCGGCGCTGGATGCTGGCGCACAACATGCCGCGCACGGCGGACGGCAAGCTGCCGCCGCCGCAGATCGTGGCGTGCAGCTCTCACCAGTTCAAGGAGATGACCCAGGCCAACGAAGAGAACCAGAAGCTGTTCGTGGACCGCTACCTCGAAGAGGGCATGAAGCTGGACTACTGGTGGATGGATGCCGGCTGGTATCCGTGCGGCGGCGAATGGGTCAACACCGGCACCTGGGAGCAGGATACGGTACGCTTTCCGCGCGGCCTGCGCGCCGTCAGCGACCATGCCCACTCCAAAGGCGTTGAGATCATCACCTGGTTCGAGCCGGAGCGGGTGGGGGACCCCAACTCGTGGATTTCCCGGAACCATCCCGAATGGGTGCTGATGAACAAGGCGAGGACTCCCGATGCTCCTCCCGGCGGCAATTTCGGCTCCGGCCCCGGCGGTTTGCTGAACCTCGGCCATCCCGGCGCCCTGAATTGGCTCATCAATCATGTGGATCGGATGCTGACCGAGCAGGGGATTGATTTCTACCGGCAGGATTTCAACATGGATCCGCTCCCGTTCTGGCGCGGCGCCGACCCGGAAGACCGCCAGGGCATGACCGAGAACCTGTATGTGCAGGGTTATCTGGCCTATTGGGATGCGCTGCGTCAGCGTCATCCGCAACTGATCATCGACTCCTGCGCTTCCGGCGGCAGGCGCGACGACCTGGAAACGATGCGGCGTAGCGTACCCCTGATCCGGAGCGACTTCCTCTTCGAGCCGACGAGCCAGCAGTGCCATCACCGCCAGTTCGCGCAGTGGCTTCCGTACCATGGCGCCGGGTATGTGACGGGGCCATCGGCGATGGGTCAGCACAGTGACGACAAGGTTGAAACCTATGGATTCCGCTCCAACATGTCGCCCAGCGTGACCCTTTGCTTTGACATGCGGAAGAAGGAACTCAACTACGCCCTGGCGAAGCGGCTCTTCGCCCAGCTCAGGCAAATCGGGCTGAATTTCCTCGGCGATTTCTACGCGCTCACGGACTACAGCCTGGCCAACAGCGTGTGGATGGCCTGGCAGTACGACCGGCCGGAAGCCGGCGAGGGAATGGTGCAGGCGTTCCGGCGCCCTGACTCTCCATTTGTCACGGCGCAGTTCCGCCTCCATGGCCTTGATCCGGCGGCGATGTATGAGGTTGCCAACTTCGACGTGGAAGGCTCCACGAAGGTGTCTGGTAAGGATTTGATGGAGAAAGGATTGACCGTGGAGATCAATGACAAACCCGGCGCGGCGGTGGTGGTGTATGTGCGCCAATAATGGCGCAACGCGGTGACTGGCGCAACGCGGTGACAGTGAGCGGCCATTCTTGGCCGCCAGTAGAGAAAGAGGGTTTTTGTGCCCGGCAAGAGAATGTTTGTGCATGATTACGCCCGCGTTGGGTTCTATATGATCACGATCCTGGCGGCTGGGCGGCGGAGCTTGTTCGGAGAATGCGTGGACAGCCGTGCGCAGCTTTCCGATGCCGGCGAAATCGCAAAGCGCCGTTGGCACGAGATTCCAGCGCATCGGCCGGCCATCTAGACCAACGCCCTCGTCGTGATGCCGGATCACATCCACGGTATCGTCTACGTCAAGGAACCGCTGCAGAAGCCGGTGGGGTAGACGATTCGCGGATTCAAGAGCGGGGCCATATCCGGGTTGCGCAAGCACTTCATGGCCCCGGCGCTGGAGGTCCGGGAGGAAGGCTACCTCAGGTTCCCACTTTACACTAGTCGACGTCCTTCATTACCTCGACGCTGCGTCGAACCGGGTCTGTCTTTTCCCTCAGGGGCGGCGCGTTCGTGGCGGTCGACGGCGGATAGGTTATCAGGAGATCCAGAGTTCGGCCGATCCCCGCCGGCGGCAGCTTTTCATGCTCCAGGAGATACCGGCGAAGATTCCCCATTGCCTGTGAAGTCCGCCTTGAGTCAAAGCCGCGGCTCGTGAGGTACTCGATGGTCTCCTGCTGCGTTGGATCAGTTACGATGGCGCTAATTGCTCCCTGCTCCTCTTTGCGGATGTCCGCCTCCGCCTGTTGCAGTCTCCGGTAAATGGCCTCGTGTTCGGCCTGGGCCTGTTCGCGAAGGACGCGGCGCCGATCCTCAAAGGGCTGGCTCACGGTCACGAGCAGGCGGCCCCAAGCGGCGAGGGCTTCCACATCCTTCGATGTGATCGGCGTCAGTGCAGCCGAAGAGGCGTGGAGCTCATTCTCGCCGAGCTGTTTCAGCCAGAATCCGTCAGCCCGCGAGGGTGCGGGTTTCTGCCCAACCAGTGCCAGTGGGGGAGATACCAAAGTGTTCCAGGTGCAGGCGACGGTGGGGACAAGAACGGCGTCCACGGCAAAGTGCCAGGTACCCGCAGCCGCGGAGTTGACGGCATGGTATCCGGGCACAACGGTGATGCCACAGATCGTGCCGATGGCAGTTCCAGCCAGGCCTGCAGGGATGCGTACAACGGTATCAGCGGTGCTTTCCAGCAGGGCCCAGGGGTAGGCCAACCACCAGCCAAACACCCTCTGGCGGGTGCGCTGGTTCGCGGTTGACCAGTATCGTTTCCATGCCCGGGGAACACCCTTCACCGTGAAGTCGGTGAGGCAGTCGTCGTAGGCCCACTCGAGCACGTCGCCACTGTCGTCGGCGAGATCATGATATTTCCTGGCTTGGAAGTACTCGGCAAAATCGGAGACGGTCCTTTGCAGGTAAGTCCCGGTTCGCCGGGCCGGCGGCGCATAGCCGGGAACAATCCAGACATCGTACCAGACGCCCTGCGCGTCCTCAATTCGTCCGGTCCAGATCAGCTGCCCCTTTTGCCTGAGCGAAAGGAAGTAGCCGGAATCCGGCTTCGAAGTGCCAGCTTGCCCTGGCGGCATGGTTGCGCAGCCGGCGAGTCCTCCGGCCATGGCGATCGCCAACAGAAGCGAAGTGATCTTCTTGTTCATTCCATCATGCCTCCTGTGCCGCCCGACACACATCCCGCGTTTGATTCCGTGCCCGCTGGTTGAGGAGCGCTCGAACCCTGTTGCTCGACTGTTCCAGCTCCTGAGCAGGACTTCACCTTTAGCGCCTGCCAGGAACGCACCATCGAATGGCCATCTGTCCGGCGATGCGCTCCATGCCCATGCCCGTCGCCACTTTCACCGCGAGACTAGCACTTTAGGGTTGGGATGGAAGGGGAAAGTGCTTCTTTCGATGCCGTGGAACTAGCGAGGGAAGGGCGGATTGATAAGAAATCTCTTTTCGGTAGAAGCGCGCACTTGCCCTAACGACCGGCACGAAGAGTGCGTTCACGTTGATGCACAATGTGCGAGGAAGGCATGCGCTGCAAAGAACACCAGGGCTGCATCAAGAACGACACGCGTAGCTCCAACTCCCTCCAGAAACGCATGCCGATAATGAAGGGCGGAGCTATGTTATGTCGCTGTTGTTGCATACGTGACGCAGTCTGTGCGAAGAACACAAAGATGTGGAGTTAGGCAAGGAATTCTGCGATGTTCGAGATCTTTGTTCGAACAGTGAGGCAAAGAGGAGGTTGGAATGAGTCCTTTGAAGGGTGTTGTCGTTCCGGCTATCACGCCGGTGGATGCGCAAGACTCGGTGGATTGCGAGGCGTTTGGCCGGGGTCTGGAGCGGCTGGTGTCGTCCGGCGTGCACGGGATCTTCGTCGGCGGGTCCGCAGGCGAGGGACCACTTTTGACCGGTAGCGAATGGCGACGCATGGTGGAGACTGCGCATGGGGTGGTTGGCGGGCGACTTCCGCTCCTCGGTGGTGTAATGGACACATCGACCCGCCGGGTCCTCGACAAGGTCGCCGTCCTTCGGAAGCTGGGGTATCGTTACGCTGTTCTTACCCCGACATTCTACCTGACCACGGCCGCTGCCAGCGAACACCTGCGCCTGTTTGCCGCTGCAAGGGAAGCGGCCGGTGATATGGAACTGGTGGCGTACAATATTCCGAGCTGTACGGGCTCAGTGCTGGCACCCGACACGGTGCTGGAACTGGCGCGCCGCGGCTGGGTGCGATGTTGCAAGGACAGCTCCGGCGACTTGCCGGCTGTGATGGACCTGATCCGGCGCGGCAGGGAGCTCGGGTTGTCCGTTCTCGCCGGCGACGAGAGGACCGCCGGCGAGACGCTCCTCGCGGGCGCGGCCGGTATTGTCCCGGTCTGTGCCAACTATGAGCCGGAGACATTCGTGGCACTCTACAAGGCCGGCACCAGCGGCGACCGTGAGACCGTGGAGCGGCTCGTCCGCCGCGTGGCCGAACTCCGCAACGCGCTGCTGCTGGCTGGGCCGTGCTGGATTTCCGGACTGAAGTACGCCGTGTCGCAGCTCGGCATCGGCTCCGGCGCGGTTGTCTCGCCGCTGGAACCGGCGAACGAGGCGCAAAGGCTGGCGGTCAGGAAGCTCATGACTGAGGCGGACTGATCGCGGCCCTGCGCCGGCGATTGGGCGCGACAGCAACAGCGTCCCGGAGGTCAACGAATAGTGTCACAGTCGCTGAGCGGGCGGTTGGCGTTACGTGCCGGATGATGTGGCCGGCATCTTTGAGACGGAGAGGGGCTGGCGTGACCAGATTCATCAAGACGCTTGAGAAAGTGGGGAGAAAACCGGTCGTCGTGCAGGGGTGTTCCGGTTGCCGGATTGTTGTCCTGCCGCATGGCGGGCGGACCCTTGGCCTGTTCCCTGCCGGGTCTGATTTCAACTTTCTGTGGACAAATCCTGTGCTCGACGACCTGGCGTCGGCCAAGGCGTTCATGTCGTCCGGCCAGTGGCTGAACACAGGAGGCGATCGCACCTGGCTTGCGCCGGAGAACGACTTTTTTCGTCCGGACTACCCGGATAAGCCGACGTACTTCCAGCCCCGCCAGCTTGATCCCGGCCGGTACAGGTGTGAGGCGTGTGGCCGGGGTGTGCGCCTCACCTGTGACCTTGAACTGCGGTCCTATCGCACACGGGAGGATGTCGGCCTGCGTATAGTCAAGGAGGTTATGCCGTCGGAGAATCCCTTCCACCAGGTTCCAGGGTCGCTGATGTCCGGAGGCGTGTCATTTGCCGGGTATTCACTCCGCAGTACGCTTGAGCTTCGAGGGAAAGCCGGGCGGACGGTTGTTGGACTATGGCATCTCCTTCAAATGCCGCACCGTGGACGTATGCTCATACCTGTCAGGTTCAGAACCAGGCCCACGATCTACTTCGGCAAGATTCCGAAGGGTGATCTGGCGACCGGTGCGCGGCTGATAGAATACGCGATGCGGAGTCCCGGCGATCACAAGCTGGGGGTACAAGCGATAGCGTTGACCGGCAGGGCCGGGTATATCTTTCCGTGCGCCAGCGGTCTTGCCCTGGTTGTCAGGAATTTCCTTGTTAATCCCTCCGGGTCTTATGCTGATGCATTGCCGATGTCGGAAGAGTGTCCGGGCGACGCGTTCCAGGCCTGCAGTGTGTCGAACAGCGCGCTGGGTCACTTCAGCGAGCTTGAGTATCATGTTCCGGCGGTCGGCGGAACCACGGGGCTGGACAGGAGCGAGGATAGTAGCCAGGTGTGGGCGTTTTGCGGGCCGGCCGGGTCCATTCGCCGGATCGCCTCGGCACTGCTTGGGAAGCAGGACGCCGGTAATTGAGTGCTGGCCGGGAGAAGGGGAATGAACATGACGCGACTCATGCTGGATAATGATGGCAGCAACTTCATCCTGAACCTCGGTGAGGACATCGAGACGACCATTGCCGAAACCGTGCGGGAATGTCCGCCGGACGTCACGACCTATCTGCTCTGTTCGGCGGCGGGCACCTGCTACTACCCGACAAAGGTGGGGTGTCCGGTGCCTTCCGTCACAGCCGCTCTCGCGCACGGCCTGGATCCGTTCGTGTTGCTGCTGCGGGGGTTGAAGGCGGCGGGCAAGGAAACCTTCATCACGTACCGCATGAACGACGTCCACAATCCGACGGACACCAGCCAGTGGAATACGCCGCGCATCCGCCGGGAGCATCCGGAGTATGTGGTGGGGATTGACGAGATCCGGGCGGGGAAGGCCGAATGGATGTCCTATTGCCTCGACTACGGGCGCCAGGAGGTTCGGCAATACGTGCTGGATATCATTGCCGAGCAGGTGGAGCTGTATGGCGACACATTGGACGGCTTCCAGCTCGACTGGATGCGGTTTCCGCGACACTTGTCAGGCACGCCCGACGAGGTCTGGGAGAAGCGGGAGATCATTACCGGGTTCCTGCGCGAAGTCCGGGGTATTCTCCGGCGCGGCGGACGGAAGATCCTGCTCAGCGCGCGCGTGCCGACCAGTCCTGCGGGCTGCAGGCGGCTTGGTTTCGATCTGGCTGCATGGGGCCGGGAGGGGCTGGTCGATCTGATCGTGGCCTGTCCCTTCCTCACCACGGAATGGCAGATCCCGATCGGCGAGATGCGACAGTGGCTCGGCAACCAGGCCGTCGCGGTTGTCGGAGGGTCCGACATGGGGTTCGGCCGCCAACCGCACGGTCCGGAGTCTCTGCGCGGTATCGCCTCGACCTTGTACGACCTTGGATCTGATGGCGTATACCTCTTCAACTTTCCCTGCTGGAGCGAGTACCTGGCCGTGCGGCCGTATCACTGGCTCGCCGGGCTTGGCGATCCGCGCACCGCGGCGGCCAAACCTCTGTTGCTGGCTGTCGAACACTCGCAGCACAGGTTGGCGAGTATTGACCAGCCTGCACAGATCCCGGCGGCCCTTCCGGCCGGCGGGGTGTTGGACCTTACGATCCATGTGCCCCGTTCAGCCCTGCCAGCCTGGCGGACGCGTGTACTGGTTCGCAGCCACGGGGATGTTGCTCTGCAGGTCAACGGCCGAGAGGCGGCCCACATACTGTTTGGCGAGCGTCTGCCCTATCGTAACAGCCTTTTCGGGGAGCTCGACATTCCCGAAAACACGCCTGATATGCGAGTGAAGCCAGAGGACTGCCGGGTGTTCCGGGTGGTTCCGGACACGCTGATGCCTGGGCTGAACCGGTTACGGCTGACAAACCGGACAGACCGTGCGATCGAGATAGAGCGCGTCAACCTTGGATTGTGGTAGGACTGTTTGCCGGGAGGAGAATGCGGTGAGCGCAGACTTTGACCTCAAGCGGGGACAGTGGTTGGCAAGTTGGCCCGGGCGAGTGGCCCGTGGAGAAGACGGGTCTGCCCCCCATGACCGCCAACAAAGCCCTCAGCCACCTCTGCCTCCTGGGCATTGTAACGGAGTTGACCGGCCACAAGCGCAACCGCGTGTACAGCTACCCGGCGTACATCAGCATTCTCAATGAAGGCGCCGAGTTGCCGGATAAGGAGCGAGTGTCCACATGCCAAGCGTGGTTGTTGCCGGCTGTTTGGGGCAGACCTCGGACGTGCGCATTCACCAGGTCCAGGGTGCCCAATCCGTTGTGTAAGGGAGATACTCGAGCAATGAATGCCAGTCATCGAATACTGCCGGGCCTGGTGTCGATCACCTTCCGACGCCTGCCGCCGCGTGAGATTGTCGCGCTGGCGGCGCAATCACAGCTGGCCGGTATCGAGTGGGGCGGTGATGTCCATGTGCCGCACGGCGACCTGCCTCTGGCGCATGAAGTCGGCGCGATGACCCGCGACGCCGGCCTGTCCGTTGCTGCCTACGGATCGTACTACAAGGTCGGCGAAAGTGAATCGGACGGGTTGAGTTTCGCGCAGGTGCTTGAAACGGCCATAGCCCTTGGCTCGCCGCTGATCCGAGTGTGGGCGGGCGATCGCGGTTCCGCTGAGGTCGATCCTGCGTATCGCCGGCGGGTGACGGAGGATGCGTGCCGGATAGCCGGTGCGGCCTCTGGTTCCGGAATTGCGGTGGCGTTTGAATATCACGGAGGCTCTTTGACCGACACCGCGGACTCCGCCGCTGCGCTCATGGCCGCCACGGCGCCTGCGGGGATGCTCTGCTGCTGGCAGCCGCCGGTCGGCTGGACGCACGCGGAGCGCCTTGCGTCGTTGAACGGCCTGGCACCGTTTCTCGCCAATCTGCATGTCTTCCACTGGCTCGACACCTGGGAGCGCCGGCCGCTGGCGGAAGGCGCCGGGATGTGGGAAGATTACCTGCGCGCGGCAATCGCGGCGCCGGTTACCACCGGATCTGCTCGCTGGGCCCTCCTGGAATTCGTTTGCGACGATGACCCCGCGAGTTTGGCTGTTGACGCCGGAGTGCTAATGCGGTTGTCTGCTCGAGTTGCTTCGTGAAGACAGGTACCATGAAAACACATGCACAGATAGAGGTTGTCATTGCAGGCCTCGGCCGGGCTGGATGGGATATCCATTGGAAGCTGCTGATGAAGGGAAATCCGGCCTATCGCGTCGTTGGGGCCATCGAGCCGGTGGCTGCTCGGCGCTCGGAAGCCGAGGCCGAAATCGGTTGCCGTACGTATGACTCGTTCGATGCGTTTCTGAGGGATCCCGTTGGCGAGCTGGTTGTCGTGGCGACACCCAGCGGCGGCCACGGGCCGGAAGCCATGGCCTGCCTGGAGCGCGGCCTGCACGTCGCCGTGGACAAGCCCATGTGCCAGGGCGTGGCGGAAGCCGATGCCATGATCGCGCTGGCCCGGCAACGGCGCCGTGTGCTGACCTGCTACCACCCGTACCGTTTCGACCCGGCGTTCCGCATCATGCGCGACGTGGTGCGCTCGGGCCGGCTGGGCCGGCTGGTGGAGATTAAGTGCAACCGCAGCGGTTTTTCACGCCGCAACGACTGGGTGATGCGCAAGGCCAAGGGCGGCGGCCTGCACAACGTCTGGGGCTCTCACACCGTGGACCAGTGCCTGCAACTGGCGGCCAGCCCGGTGCGCGACGTGTTCAGCGATCTCCAGTGCACGGTCACCCCTGGCGATGCCGACGACCACTGCAAAATCCTCATCCGCTGCGAGAGCGGGGCCGTCATCGATGCTGAAGTCTCGAACTGCCAGGCCTTCCCGGCCCAGCCCGAATGGATGGTTGCCGGCACCTGTGGCGGGCTCGTCTCCAGCCCCGAAGGCATCCGGGTGAAGTGGTTCGATCCAGGGAAAGCGCCGCCAATCGCCTTGCAGGGCGGGCCGGCCGTCAATCGACGATATGATAACGACGATATTTTGCCATGGCAGGAGGAAACCATCCCTGTGCCTGCAGGCCCAGGCTGGGGAGAGTTCTACGACAACATGGCGGCGGTGATTCGCGATGGTGCGCCGCTGAGCATCACTCCGGAAAGCGTGCGGGAAACCATTGCCGTGCTGGAAACCTGCCGCCGGCAGAATCCGAATATCTGGTCAGGCGTATAAGGGAGCAGATATGCAAATCACCGCGATCAATGAAGCGGAAGCCATTCTCGACCCGTTCTGGGATCCGGCCATGAGCGAGCTTGATCAATGGCGCATCGAGCCCGGTCCGGATCATGGCCTGGTCATGCGTCAGAACTGGTGCTGGGCCGAGTTTGAGTGGGTGCGACGTCCAGTCAGCGGCCCGTCCCTGCGGATGCGGCGTGCCTGCGGCGTTACATGCGGCGACTACGACCGCTTGGTGCTGTCGGTTATGGCGCCGGAAGAGGCTGTGGTGCGGATCGTTGCAGAGACGGATCGAGGCCTGCGCCGTCTTGACGCGCCGCCCGCCGGCTTGAAGAAGAAGGAGTTGGCGCTGGAGCTTGAAGGGGCGACGCGCCTCGACGCCGTGACGATCGAGGTAGAGGCCGGCGCCGACGGCATCGCCCAGGGCTGGTTCAACTGGCTTGGGCTCCAGCACAGCGGCCGCCTCGCGCACATGCTCAAGACGCAATCGGGCTGGGGCGCGCGCTGGGAGAAGCACCTCAAGGACGAGGCGTTCGAGCCGGCATTCGCCCCGTCTTACGGGCTGCTGCTGAATGGCGGCGAACTCGCGGCGCTGCGCGAGCGGCATGAAGCGATGATGGCGCAAGGGCTGGCATCGCCGTTTCTGGCGGCCGCGGAAGCGGCGAAGGCGGATCCGCCGGAGAGCCTGATCGGGGATTTCGTCAGTTTCTGGGGCGACACCCGCTATAACCGCGAGCGCGACCATGGCCATCAACTCCTGGCGCACGGCGTGAACGCTGCCATCGCCGGCCATTTGCGGCGCGACAAACGCCTGCTTCGGCTGGCCGCGCGCTACGCCCTCAGCATCGCGATGTGCAAGAACTGGGATGACGGCTTCATCTGCCGATTCCCCGGCGGCACGTTCGAACACCGCTGCTTCGTGCAGAGCCTGTGCGCCTTCGATGTGGCGGCGATCCTCGACCTTGCCGGGGAGTGCTTCACCGACACCGGTCGCGAATTCCTGCTCCGCCGCCTGGCGGAAGAGTCCATCGGCGCCATTCAGTTCAACACCTGGAAGCATGACTACATCTTCGGCTGCAATCAGCTCGGCTGGTTTACGCCCGGCCGGGTACTGGCGCTGGCCGTGCTCAACCGCCACTGGCCGCGTGTGCGGCCGTATCTGGATATTGCCTACCGGGAGCTGTGCGAAAGCCTCGAACGGAGCATCCTCCCAGACGGCGGCTACGTCGAAGGGCCGACGTATTTCCGCTGCGTCGGTCGCGATGCCGGGCTGGGCGTGTATTTCTACAGCCGGGCGCTGGGCCGGCCGATGGCGGAACTGATACCGCCGACCATGACGCGCTGCGGCGATCTTGCGGAGGCGCTGATCAGCACCGACAACGGGTCGGACTTGATCCCCATCTGCGACGGTCGTCCGCTGCACGAGTTCCTGTCACAGGCAGTCATGGCGACTTTGCTGCCGGACAGCGCGTGGGCGCGGATGTTGCGCAAGGCGCTCGACCGCCACAACGGCCGGCCGTTCAGCGACTTGGTCCCGGGCTTCGTTCCCATGCTGGCCGATGCAGCTATCGCCTGGAGCCTGGTCGGGGGCCTGCCGGATCAGGCTGCTGACCCGCGGCCCGTCGTGCGGCTCCCCGACATGGGGCCGCTCGTCTCGCAGCGCCGTCTGGGTGATGCATGGGTCAAGCTCTTCATCCAGGGCAACCATGCCGGCGCGGGCCACACCCACGAGGACAAGGGCAGCTTTGTGCTCGAGTTCGCAGGGGAGACCTTTGCCATGGATCCCGGCACCTGCGACTACAGCCACCCGCTTGCCGGGGCGCTGACGAATTGCGAGCGCCACAACATGCTCGTGCCCTACGGCACAGCGGAGCGGCCCCATCCTGCGTGCCCGCTGCCGCATGATGTCAAACCGATGGGGGTGGGTGACGCGACATCGTTCAGCGCCGAGATCGACGCGACGCCGGGCTGGGAGCCGTACTACCGGCGCTGGCGCCGGACCTGGGAATCCCCGACCCCGGATGTGCTCGCCATAAGCGATGACTACGAGTTGGCGGCTGGGGAGGGCGTCGAGTTCTATTGGCAAACCCGGATGCCGGTGGCCATTGAAGGGCGGCGCGCCGTAATTACCGGGGAGCGCGGGCGCGTCACGCTGGAGGTGCCTGCGAACCGCGCCTGGCGTCTGGACGAACTGCCTCTGCTCGACGGGGTACAGCGGCGCCTGACCATCCGTGAACAAGGCATGTCCGGCCGTCTGACGGTACAGGTGCATCTCGCACCCGTATGAGGACGGGAGCTTGCGATATGTGGGTGGATGGCCGGGAAGGGGTGTTGGGAGCACGACTACTTCGAGTGCCCGGAGCTTAGGCTTGGGCCATGAACTTCTTGAGGAGAGTTTATATGCATGACCCCGTGAAGACGATCAAGTTGGCCGAGCAACGCATTGTTGGATGGACACCGTTCACGCCGGAGGAGATCGAGCGTCGCCGGCAGGTATGGGTCTCTCCCACAGTCAACACCCCGGAGCCGTTCAAGGGCTATGGCGGGCACAACGGCTGGGTGGACGTGCGCCGGTTGCAGAACGGCGAACTCCTGTGCGTCTTCCTGGCGGGGTATGCGCACGGTTCGCCGCCCACACCGCTGGACATCCATCCGGCGGAGAACAAGGCCGGCTACTGGTGGGCACTCGCCGAATGCAACTGGGACTGCCCGACCGGCGGCCAAGTGATGCTGATGAAGAGCCGCGATGGCGGCTGCACGTGGAATCGACCGGCGCCGTTGCGCACGCCGTCGGCGCATCACCGGTTGCGGCATACCTGCGTCCGGCAACTGCGCGACGGTTCGCTGATTGCCTTGACCTGGCCGGACTCCGGGTACGGCCACTTCAATCACCTGCCGACCACGGCGGAGGCATTAGCCCGGGCCTGCCTGAACCGATTCCCGCCAGAACAGTACACACTGCGTAGCGTGGACGGCGGCGACACGTGGCACGTGTGGGGCGCCGTGCATCCACCCCTTCCGTTCGGATTCGTTCCCAACAGCATGGTGGAGTTGCCGGACGGCTCGTTGCGCTTGTTCGGGTATGCCTGTCCGGTGCCGATCGCCCCTGGCTGGCCGAAGCAACAGGGGCAGATCGCGCCGCAGAACGTGTGCTTGGTGCTGGGATCAGATGACCATGGCCGCACATGGCGCGCACTCTCTGTCGTCGGGCTGCCTGACCTGATGGACGTCAACGAGCCGCAGGGCGTGGTGTTGCCGGACGGCACGCTGGGCATGCTGACGCGGCCAACTTCGTCGTGGTTCCAGTCGCATGACGGCGGCGTCACCTGGAGTGATCCGCGCCGCTTGCAGGAAGGATTCGGTTGGGGCCGCGAGGGCGAAGACGCCAATGCCCGGGCCGACAAGAACGCCTATCTCTATACCAAGGGCGATATCGTGGTGACCCCGGATGGCGTCGTGGTGGCGGTCTTCAGCAATCTGCAGGCGCAGGGCAATGGCCTGGTGATCTACAGCCGCGACAACGGCCGCACCTGGATTACGCCCGCCGCAAATGGGGGATTTCAGATCAACCCGTGGGCCTACTATCCCAGCGCCTGCGTCCTCCAGGATGGCTCCATTCTGGTGGCGGGCCACAACGAGTGGTACTCCCGGGACGGTTGTCCCTTCGAGAATCCTTACGGGGGACACACCGGCGTCATCACCGCCGTCCGTTTCCGCATCAAGTCGCCCGCAGAGGGCGAAGGCTTGGAGTTGTTGCCGATCGGGTGAGTGCCATCGGATGGAGGTTCGGCATGCGCTTTGTAGTAATGGCCGACACGCACTTTATGACGCCGGACAGGGCCCGGCAGGAATGGGTCACCTATGGCGGGCAACCAGGTTGGATTTGGTGGAATCGATGCTTTATCCTTGAGGGAGCTTCCGAGGGACAGACAAACCATCCATAACCGGTTGATAATCCTATTGTTGTGCTTACGTCAGTGGGACCTGCGTCCTCCGATCGAGATCGGACACCCATTCCGACGTGGCCGGACACGTATTCCGTCGAATCCGGCCACCAGGAGCTTCCGAGGGACAGACAAACCATCCATAACCGGTTGATAATCCTATTGTTG
>JBAXKQ010000010.1:0-41636 GCA_037135275.1 bacterium | reverse complement strand
GCAATACGTTATTCTTGTTCATAATCCTCATCCGTATAAGCTGCGCCGCATAGTGGAGGTTGAGTTTATTCTTCCCGAAGTTCTTCAGGATGGAAGTTTTGTTGATGCCCAGGTGTTCAGCGGAAAAAAGGCGATGCTGACTCAGGTAGAAAAAGAGACCTCGAACAAGGCCGGTGAGTGGCAGCTTGTGACTCCGCTCAAGGGCACAATTGACACCGAAGTCCTGAACGAAGTCATCGATGCGGTAGCCGCGCTGGAGGCGATGGAAATCAAGAGCCAGGGAGCTGACAATCCAGCCTCTTTCGGTCTTGATGAATCAGCTTCACGCCTGACCTTCGGGCTGACTGATGGCACGGGGATCAGGAAGACGCTCCTCATGGGTTTCCGCGCCGGCAGCAGCGGTGTCTACGCCATGATACAGGGGCAGGATGTCATCTTCATACTCCCGATGAAGCTCGTCGGCAGGATGCTGCGAGACCTCGTCACGGAGGAAGAACATGGCAGCTAGAGCCCGCTTCTGGCGGCTGGCCATTCGTATTGCCGTCATAGTGCTTCTTGCCCCGCTCCCCCCGATCCTGTACCTGAGCCACTTCGGCTTCCCCGCCGGGGTAACCCGTCGCCTGGTTGCTGCCGCCGACGCAAACGGCTACTGCCTCGAGATGAAGGGCATGCGACTGAACGTCATTGAAGGGATCGTCATTGACGGTCCGAGACTCTTTGAGAAAGGGGTGATCGGGCCACCCTTGCTCGAGGCTGCCGAGGTCACTGTGGGCTTCCGGTTGCTCGGCGTCACCGGCTCCAGACGAATATGCCGCGTTACCGTGAAGAATGGCACTCTCAGGCCGGGTGCAACCGGGAATGCGAGCCGGCACAACAACGGCGACAAGCACAGTCCGTTCCCCGCGCTCGACCTGCAGGTCGTCCTCGAAAACTGCGACATCCAGAACCTTCAGCTGCCTCACTTCTCGTGCGACGTGAGCGCACGCGCGCCAAAACTCAGGCTCGAAAACATACATGCCCAGATCGGGCATGGCGAGAGGACTGGATCACTCACAGGCGAAGTGACATATAACTCAGCCAACAGGCGGTTTACCGGGCACACATCCTCCGACTTTGACCCTAACGACCTGGTGCGTTTCATCTCAACGCACAAGCTGCATGGTGTTGTCTCTCTCATCCAGTCATTTGAATTCCCCGGCCTTCCGCCGTCAGTGGAAACGCGTTTCACCGGCTGCGCCGGCACCAATTTCGCCTTATCTGTTGATGGCAAGGTCAAGGCAAGGGATTTTCGCCGCTACGGCCTTGATGTCAGGCGGGCCGAAAGCCAGGTGACGGTGAAGCTGGGTGGCGACAGCGAGTTTGTGGCTCTCTGCCCCCTGATTGCTGCCCGTGATGACGGCTCCGCCGAGGTGGATCTCACGATCGACCTGCTCCACAACACCGTGAGCTTCATTGGCACCGGCAACGCCGACCCGCGTGCGGTTATGCGCGCAATCAACCCGGCTACGAGTCACCTTCTTGATGACTACCACATAGGCGGGCCCACACGATACTCGGCACGCGGATTCCTGAGTGTCACCAATCTCGACATCTGCAACATCGAAGTGACAGGAGAGGCAAAACAGTTCGGCCTCCCGCAATTTGTGGCGGATGAGTGTTCATTCACCTTCCTGCGGGCCGGCAGGACTGTAACCATTTCCAACCTGCAGGCCAGGGCCTTCGACGGGAAACTCTCCGGCACGCTCTTCTTTGAACCCCAGCCCGGGTCAACAAACACAAGCTTCTCCGCCAATATTACAGTCGATAAGTTCGGCTTCAGAAAGTTCGCTCAGGCCCTGACAAAGCGGAACGACCTGCGACAGGGACTGGACGGGATTCTCTCCGGTGAAGTAGCGGTGAATGGCGTCCTGGGAAGCAGGATGGAGCACACCTTCAATGGCAGGGGAAACCTCCGCATCCGCGACGGCAACCTCTTCCAACTTCCCATCTTCGGCCAGTTGTCGGGGCTGCTCGCGGAAAAGATACCCGGTGTTGCCTATGTCCTGCGACAGAACAGCGCAACCGCATCCTTTGACATCATCGGGGGAAAAGTCAAAACCGACGCTCTGCGGATTGAGGGGGAAATCCTCAGCCTGAAGGCCAACGGCAGTTACGATCTCCAGAGCGAACAGCTTGATTTTGATGTCGAGCTGCGGTTTCTGAAGAAAAAGACATGGGCCGTCGATATCCTTCAGACGATCATGCTCCCGATAACGAAACTGTTCAGGGTCCGGTTGCAGGGGAGGATTGACGATCCCAAGTGGGAATCGGTCAATTTCTGACGATGAAAGCGCACATACGGACCTACGGCTGCCAGATGAACGAACGGGACAGCGAAGCTGTCGGCGCACTTCTCGCCAATGCCGGCTTCGAGATCGTTACGGATGAAACAGTGGCCGATGTTGTCATTGTGAACACCTGCAGCGTCCGCGCAAAGGCCGAGGACAAGGCGCTCGGCAAACTCCACAATCTGGCCGCCTCGAAGCATGCACACCCCGCGCGGATTATCGGGGTGATCGGCTGCATGGCACGGCGTACCGGCGCGGAACTGTTCGAGAAGGTCAAGGGACTTGATTTTGTGATAGGCCCGCGCCGCCTTTCTGTCCTGCCTGCCGTCATTGAATCGATACGGAACGGAGGAGGCGCCGTCCTCGACATCATTGGCAAGGCGGACGAACCCGCAAACCTTTCCGGGCACATAAACACCGGCATCGCCTCCTTTGTGACTGTGGTGGAAGGATGCAGCCGAGGATGCACCTACTGCGTGGTCCCGGAAGCCAGGGGGCCTGAAACAAGCAGGCCGGCGACAGACATAATCGAAGAGATCAGGACGCTTGTATCGGCAGGAGTGAAGGAGGTCACTCTACTCGGCCAGAGTGTAACTTCGTACGGCCGAAAAGCCGGCATAGGCCTGGAGCACCGTCAGTCGCCGCTAGGCCTTGAGGAGCAGTTTCCCCGCCTTCTTGAAGGCGTGGCAACGGTTCCGGGGCTCAGGCGAATCCGCTTCGCATCCAGTCATCCATCCGGTGTGACCGTGGAACTTGCCAGGGCAATGAGCTCGCTGCCGGCAATCTGTAATCACATTCACCTCCCGCTCCAGTCCGGTTCCGACAGGATCCTGGGACTCATGCGCCGGGGATATTCCGCCGACGAATACCGGGAGGCGGTCAGCAGGCTCAGGACCGCCGTTCCGCACCTCGCCATCACGACGGATATAATCGTTGGCTTCCCCACCGAAACCGAGGCTGATTTCGATGCCACACGCAGGCTCATGGAAGAGATACAATTCGACAACGCCTATGTCTTTAAGTATTCTCCAAGGCCTCGAACAACTGCGGCAAGATGGGTTGATGATGTGCCACCGGAAACGAAGGCGCTGAGGAACCAGCTGCTCCTTGAGGATCTCGACAGGGTGGGCCTGTCAATCAACCAGCGGCTTGTTGGCCGGGATGTCGAAGTGCTGGTCGAGGGCGAAAGCCTGCGGAACCGGACGCGGTGGTCTGGACGCACCAGTTCCGGAAAGATCGTGATTGTCGAACCGGTCGACGGCATGAGCGGACCTGGCATGATCACGGTCAGGATTGAACGGGCAATGCCGCAGACGCTCTACGGAACAATTACCGGCCGGGAGAAAGAACGGGCATGATCAGTCTGAGTACAGTGTCTCTGGCGGCGGGCCTGGCCTTGGCCATACTTTCGGCCCCAGCCTTGCTTTTCCCCGATCTCGCCCGTAAGTGGTGCGGGGCATTTCCCAGGAATACCGCAGCCGCGTGGGTGCTCACTGCCATTGACCTCGCGTGGGCCGCAACGCTTCTGTATAGCTCGCCAATGCTGGCCGGAGTGGAATGGGCGCGGCGCCTCTGCCTTGTCCTCGCGCCCGTCGCATTCTTCCTGATTGTTTTCTTTATCGATGAACTCCTTGCCGCCAGGGCGCTGGGCGGACTGCTGGTGCTGGTCCCGCGACCTGTACTCGACGCAGCATTCATCAACACTTCGGACTGGAAACTGGTCATGACAGCGCTGTCATACATCGTGGTTGTGGCCGGGATTGTGCTGATACTCAGCCCGTTCCGCTTCAGGCAGGTCACCGGAATAGTCATGAAGACCAATGGCCGTTCCCGCCTTGCAGGAGCCATGGGACTCTCGACCGGGATACTCGTTCTGGTTCTGGCCCTGACAGTCTACCGCACGGTCAATACTTGAACCCGCTCCGGCCTATGTACTCCCTGAGGATGGAAGTACGTGGAACTTCCGAGTCTGAGACCGGCAGGAAGTTCGACAGGAATGCCGACAACCGCCTGGCCTCAGCATACTCGGGATCCGAGGGCTTGACCTCGAGAAGAAGCGGCTCAACCAGGGGTTTGAGCACGGCAAGCTCATAGTCCAGGGCGGAATTGAAAGCGGCATTCGCCTCCCTCTGGAACGGGAACACCCACTTCATTTCGCCGCTGCGCACTGAGGGCCACATCCTGAGAGTTGCCAGCGGCGAGTTGCCCCTGAACCGCCTGTCTCGCACCATCCGCCGCATCAGGCGGTTATCCGTGGTCGATATCCTGTTGTTCGAGTCTATCGCAAGCTGAGTAAGGGCACTTACATAGATCCGGAATTTCTGCCTGGCAGGAACCATGTATGTCAGCCGCGGATTCAGACCGTGTATGCCCTCAATGATAAGCAGTTCATCTTCATCCATGTGAAGCTTTACGCCGTTTGTCCGCCGCAGCTTGGCCTCAAAGTCGAATTGCACCCGCTCAATCTCCTCACCGCGCAACAACTTGACCAGATGCCGGTTGAAAAGTTGCACGTCAACAGCCTCGATATCCTCAAAGTCGAGTTTGCCTTCCTCATCCCTGGGGGTATGGGCCTCATCCAGGAAATAGTCATCGGTCCCGATGATCCTTGGCCTCATTCCGTTCACTCGCAGCTGTATCCCGAGTCTCTTGGAGAACGTCGTCTTGCCCGCGGACGATGGACCGGTCACCAGGATCACCCTGCAGCCCTGAGACACTATCCGGTCTGCTATTGCCGCGATCTTCTTCTCGTGCAGCGCTTCCGCAATCCTGATGAACTCGGATGTCTCTCCTGCCGCGATAGTTTCGTTGAGCCGCCCGACCGTCGACACGCCGAGAATCCTCCCCCACTCCTTGTGTTCCTTGAATATCTGGAACAGATGCGGCTGGTCGACGAAAGGCGCAACCTGAACGGGGTCACCACGGTCAGGCAGCTGGAGCACAAATCCCGAGCGATAGGGAATCAGCCGGAAAAGACCCAGTGCCCCGGTACTTGGCGCCAGCGGGCTGTGGCCCAGGTCCGAGTAGTCGCCGCAAGTGTGAATGAGGATCCTGGGCGGATTCCGGAAACGCAGGAGGTTCAGCTTGTCCTTCTGTCCCGCCTCAGTGAACTGACGGACAGCTTGTTCAAACGAGACTTTCCTTCGCCGGATCGGCAGGTTCTCTTCCACTATCCGCCGCATCCTCCGCTCTATCAGGGCCACATGCTTCTTCCCTGTCTCTCTGTTCTTCGTCTTGCCGCAAACCTCAAAACAGCAGTAAAGGCCCGCCCCGAAAGAGTGTTCAACCGAGAATTGCGCGGATGGAAACAGCTCGCTCACTGCCTTTGCCAATACAAAGGAAACGGAGCTCCTGTAGATTCTCATCCCGAGCGGATCTGCCGCAGTAAGAAAGGACACCCTGCTGTCGGTAGTCAGGGGATATGAAAGGGATGAGACCTCGTTGTTCACAAGCGCGCCGAGACAGGGCATCTCCGGTCGCAGCCCGCTGCGGCGCAGGACAGTGCCAATGTTTGTGTACGTTCCGAACCGCACACTCCTGCCGTCATCGAATGTCACGGTAACCTGTTCCATGCTACCTCTCTATGCCTTTTCTCGCCGTAACCCCTGTGCAATAGTAATGCTTCGCGCACCTGAAGTCGGTAACCAGGTCGGCAAGCCTGCGAAGTCGCCTGTCGGCACCTCGCCCCGTGAGAACAAGTTCGACATTCGCCGGTTTGTTCCGAACCAGATCCAGGACATTCTCCAGCTGCAGGAGTCCCAGGGCAACGGCAACGTTGATCTCGTCGGCAACCACAACATCGTACTTGCGGCTGCTCAAGGCCAGGCTGATTCGATCCAACCCCCTCGCAACGGCCGCCACACACTTCCGGGTAGGCGCGCCCCTCACAAAACGGCCATCGCCAAAACTCTCCACCGTCACACAGGCAAGATGCTTACTGATGGCGCACATCTCGGCCGAGTCCCCAGCCTTGAGGAACTGCCCGAAATACACACGCAGCCCGGCACCAGCGGCACGAACCGTCAGCCCAACCGCGGCAGTGGTCTTCCCTTTGCCGTTGCCCGTGTAGACCTGCGTATAGCCTTTCATTTCAGAATCACATTACCCTTGATCTTGAAACCAGCCGGGAGCTTCTGTCCGAGTTCTTCCGCGTCGATAGCAAAGCACGGATCGATTTCAAGAAGCACGGACGGACACCGGTCACGACCGCGGGGAACCTTCACCCCGCATTGTTCAAACCACCGCGCACACTTGCTGATCATGTCCGTCCGGACTGTCTCAGGCGAATCGGCACCTGCCGCATTCTTCACCGGTGAAAATTCATCCTCACGCTTGAACTCGAGCACCATTGATCGCTTCGCCCGCGGAAGAACGTCAAATATGAACTTCTCGAACTTGTACGCATTCGGCTTGTCAGGCTTGACGGTCTTCCCTTTCCCGTCACAGAAGGGCACCTTCTTATGGGCCACATGAAGTGGCATTGCTATCGAGGCGGCCCTGCGCAGGAAAGCCGTCGAGAAGATGTGTATCGCAACACTGCCGGCGTTGAACCTGAGCTTTCCCTCAGGTGTCCTGGCATGCTTCTGTTCGGCCGTGAGCTCGGTATACTCGACGATCCTGTTCCGGCCTCCGCATTCCACGACAACGCCAAGCCCCTCGCCCGGATCTCGCTTGCCGCAAACCTTCACGGACATTTCCGCCTTCTGGAGCTGGTGCAGGCCCACAAACACCGGATCGGCTATTCCCACGAGCGGATTATCAACCTGGAAATAGAAGATATGCGCCAACTTCCTCTTTGCCATGTCAGCGAGCGTTCCGGACTCCTCCAGCGCACGAAGGGTTCCGCCGTGGCCATCCGGACTCATGAATATATGGCCGGGCTTGTCGAGAATGATTCTACCGTCGCTATCGAGTGCCGGCCACACGCCCTGGACAAAGAACCGCACCCGTTCTCTTGCGAGCCCGAAATAGCGGTTCGCGGCAAAGAAGGCCTTTGTTGGCGGGTCATTGTCCCTGCTCGTCATGACGTAGAGCGGGATTCTGCAGGAATACTTACGCTCCAGTGCAAGGATCTTGCGACAGTGGATTTCAAAGAGCGAAGCTCCCGATATCGGCGCTATGGAGAAACACCCCTTGGGACCGTCATAGCCCAGTCTGGAGCCCTGCCCGCCGGCAACGAGGATGACGCCCACACGGCCAGAGGCCAGCGCCTCGGTTCCCGCACGCCTCGCCCTTTCCAGTTCGTTGCCTGACGGCCTCAGTACATCAGCCGGCTCGATGCGATCAGCCCCGGCAACTGTGTGTGCATCCGCCAGAACCCGTTTCATTCTGGCAATGGCCTTGAAATCAAGGCCCTGAACTTGCACGAGCAGGTCGGCTCGCTCCTTCCTGCCCAGATCACCCCAGAACTTGAACACATGGCCCTGCCCCCCTGCCGAGAGCAGATCCAAAGCCGCCTTATGCGAAATAGCCATTCTGTCCGGTCTCCCTTTCATTTCTACAGCTACCAGATGCCACTACCTTGTTCCCAGCTTTGCCGCGAGCCTCTCCATATCCCGCCTGTCATTCTTCGACAGGGCGTCCTTCCTTGCCGCAATAGTATCAAGGAGAGTACGTGCCTTCTTGCGATCACCCTTCATCTCCTGCAGGGTTGCCATGTGCAGGACCAATTCAGGGGCATCTTTCGCCGCCGCCATAGCGTTATTTAAGGCCTGTTCCGCTTCAGCCAGGCGCCCCGCGTCATCACGGGCGGTCTTCATGAGGATCACACCCAGCGTATCCCAGAACCGCGGCAGACGACCGCTGGTCGCGATGGCTTCACGCGCAAGCTTTTCAGCCTCCTCAAAGGCCCCGCGTTCCTGCAGCAGCCAGGCGAGATTGTTCAGTGCCGCCGGGAGCCTGTCGCCTTCCAGGCTGGTGCGCAGCGAGTTCTCGGCCAGGTCCTTTGATCCTTCCTCAGTCTGTACGCATCCCATGGCATAGTTCGCAAGCGGATTGCGCGGGTCGATGCGCAGAACCGCCCTTGCACTGGCGCCCATACTCTTCGTCTTGCCCTCGGCCAGATCCAGCCTGAGCAACTGCTGCAGCGCGAAAAGGTTGTTGGGCGTCGCCCGGAGAGCCTTTTCAAAGCATACACGGGCATCCAGACGATTACCCTTCTTCATGGCAATATGACCTGATATGAGGGCGACATAGAATTGAGAACCCTTGATACCCGCCATCTTCGCAAGGCAGTTATCGACTGACGCCATGTCGTTCTCCTGAACCATGATGCCACACAGAAGAACCCAGGCCTGCAGGAGATCAGGTTTGTCCGCCAGGAGTTTCTCCAGAATGAGCCTGGCATCGCCAGACTTGCCAGCGGTGTGGCTCAATGCCGCCCTCTCCATCGCAACAATACTCATGTCCGCCCCGGCCGATTCGGCCTTAGTGAGCAGTTCATCCGCCCGGTTGAGATGCTTCCTGCGCAAAGCTATCCTGGCCAACCCAAGCAGGGCACCCTTGTTGCCCGGGTCTTTCGCGAGAATCTCGTTGCATGCCGCCTCGCCGGGCAAGTCGTCCGCCTGGCCCACATACATTCCTGCTACAATGCCGGCCAGATCATCCCGCCCGCCATCGGAAAGCATAGCCGCGCCGCGCGCCACACCTGCGGCAGCGAGACCAGTCTGTCCGGTTTGTGCCCATACCCTGCCCACACCGACAAATGCCGACGGCGTCCGCACATACCCGAACATACGTGACAGCTCCCACGGGTTTGCCACCCCCCCTGATGAGGCGATGAGCACCTCCATCTCCCTCTTCACGGATTCGCCGTCCTTCACCTCAACCCCTTTATTGAGAAGAATGGCAAGATTCAGCAGCGCACTCACATTGTCAGGATCGATTTCACGGGCCTTGCCGTAAGCTTCCGCGGCATCATTCGTGCGCCCCTGGTCCTCCATATAGACCCCAAGGTTGTTGGCCACGAAGGCAACCCTTCTGCGCACATCTCCTGCGGGGTCGGTACGCGGCAGGTCAGTCGGGTGACCCGCATCCCTGCCGAGTCTGGGCACCATCATCCGCCAGAACGCCCTGTGGTCCTCCATTAATTGAGCCGGATCAGGCAACCTGTCGGCAGCACATCCGATGAACGACAGCTTGTTGGGGACCGCCGTCAGGCCGGCCTCTGCGAAAATGTCAGGCGGTCCGAGCACGCACACCTTTGAGGAAATCTGCGAATCAGACCTGAACCACGTCTGGAGCAGCGGCATGAGACCGACTTCCGCCAAGGTCCTGAGCCTGGGCGATTCGAACAGCGAGGCCACGTACTTCATGTACAGTTCATTCCCATCCCTGCGCGGGCAGACGATGCTTATCTTGCGGCCGGCATCAGCCGCCGCAATCATGAAGAGATTGTCGAGCCTGCCATCCGTGATCAGCCAGCTCCGTTTCCCCATGCCCGCCACAACCTGCCTTGCGTACGCGTTCGCCGTCCTGACCGGCCTGGCGTCCACGACAGGCAGATTCCTAAACGCGGCCACCAACAGCAGAATCAACAGCGGCACTGCAACAGCAAGACCAATCGCCCAGCGTCCACTCCCCGGCCTGATGCGTTCAGATGAAGCGAGAATGCTCACGAAAAGCATGAAGCAATACGCCGCCATGTAGCCCGCGAGACAGGCTGTGAGCAGGTAGGGGGCGACGAGTAGTATCCCCGCCTTGGACGTGACCTGCCACGGCGAAAGGCCAAGGTCGAGGACAACCATCACCAACACCACTGCCATGACGACATGCAACAGGTAGAAACCTATGTCCTGTTCGCCGCTGAGCGCCCGGCGCGCCACAAGAACCACGGCAAGAAACGGCATGATCGTCATAATCAGGACGAGAAGCCACCCGTTGCGCGGGATACTGGCCGAGGCCAGGTAATACTGGGTCTTCCATCCGGTCCAAAGGACGTCGAACCAGCCACTGTACCCCCACACCGTGAACCCTGGCGAACCGCAATACAGCCAGGCTGCAACGAGTGATAGCGACAGTCCCGCAAGCGACAGCCCCACCACCTCCGCCACGATGATTGGGCGTACTTCGTTGTTGCGCAGCATCAGATACAGCAAACTGAGTCCGAAGAACGGCGCACACATGACAAGAGTGGCAGATTCAACCATCCCAACGCCGTAGAGAAAGGCAAAGGCAAGCATCTGCCACCTGCCACCATACACGGCATACTTCACAAGAAGCCATACACAGGCCATTAGAAGCAGGAGGCCGAGAGAAACGGGGTGCGCCCTGGTGGAAACCATCCAGAAGGGAATACTGAACGCCAGCGATACGGCGGCAGCGACGCCTGCCAGCGTTGACGCAATCCTGGCTGTTGAGCCGTCAGCACTGTCAGGGCCAATCCAGTGAAAGACCATATCGGCGACGACCCGATAGAGTAACCCGACCGATGCCGCCCCGCAGACAGCGCTCAGCAGGTTTACTTTCAGGGCAATCCCACCGACCGGGATCTGCAAAAGAAGCCATACTATCGCCGCCCAGACCGGATTAGCAGGCGACGTCTTGGGAATCAGCCCGGCGGCCTGCACCATGTATGACGCCGATTCTCCAGGATACGCACCGGGACAGAGCGAAAGCAGGTAGAGAACAAGGGCCCCGACTCCAAGCAGAGGCCCTGCAAACACTTGTGCCCTGTCAAAAGCTCGTGTCGTCATTGGTGTAACTCAATTACCTATTTTCGCCTTCATTTGCAACGGCAAAGTGCTGCGCGGCCAGGCGGGAATGCATGGCAAAATGCAGCATGCCACCCACGACCTGACGCCAAAGAACGGATTGCTGGATCTTCCCATCTTTACTTGTCTCCGGTTGATGTCTAGATTTGCGGCATGGCAAGGTTCAGCTCCCGTGAATCCACATTGCACACGACTGGGCGGTCACGCCGCACAGGGCCGGCAACCATGATGGTTGCCACCGTTCTGGCCGTGAGCCTGGCTCTGGCTGTCACCTTCAGCGGGTGCCGGCTCAGGAGCAACAACGGCAACGGCTACAACCTGCTGCTAATCACGCTGGACACAACCAGGGCTGACCGTCTTGGCTGCTATGGGTATTCGAATGCCATAACCCCATCGCTTGACAGGCTTGCAGCCCGGGGCACCCTGCTTGAACATGCCTATTGCACGGTACCGCTGACGTTGCCATCACACGCAACCATACTCACCGGCCTCCTTCCGCCCGAGCATGGACTGCGGGTCAACAATGTGCTGTCGCTGCCTGAAGGAACTGCCACAATCGCAACCATCCTCTCCACCAATGGCTACGACACCAGTGCGTTTGTCGCAACTCCCATTCTTTCCTCCCAATTCGGTCTGGACCGCGGATTCCGTCGGTACGATGACAGCATACCGTCTGCCGCAGCGAGGGGGCGCGAGGCAGGAATGCTCTATCGGTCGGGCGACAACGTAGTCGACGCGGCTCTGGACTGGCTGCGACAGGACAGGGATAAGCCCTTCTTCTGCTGGGTCAATCTCTATGACCCGCACTACCCGTACCACGCACACGAGGCGCTGTTTGGCGACCGATTCACAAACATGCCGTACGACGCCGAGATAGCCTTTGCGGACATCCAGGTCGGACGGCTCATGGACTGCCTTGATCAGCTTGCTCTTCGTGACAAGACACACATTGTCGTGGCCGGAGACCATGGCGAGTCGTCACTCCCTGCCGATCACGCTGAACCGCATCCTTACCATGGATACATGCTCTACAACGGGACAATGAGGGTTCCGGTGCTGTTCTCATTACCCGGCCGGGTTGCATCTTCAAGACGGTTACCGTCGCCCTTCTCTCTCACTGGCATACTTCCCACAGTCCTTCGTCTTCTTGACCTCCCGGTGCCTCAGAATTACAGTGGTTCCGACATCACTACCGCCCTGACCACCGCGAAGGACCACACGTCCTCGAGTATTGCCACGACAATAGCGACAAATGTTGTCTGCTACGGCGAGACTCAACTCCCAGCCAGTTACGGCTGGGGAGGCCAGACCAGCCTGACAACACCACAATGGAAATACATCCGTTCCCCTAAGTCTGAGCTGTTTGATCTTGTCGCGGATCCGGGCGAACTGACGAACTTGATAGATCGCATGCCGCTCAAGGTGGTCGAAATGGAACGCAGGCTCTCTGAATTGGATCAAACTCGCCGCCAACCCACCCTGTCTCCCAATATCCTGAGCGCGGAGGCAAGAAGACAACTTGAGAGTCTCGGCGGATACGTATCGGGGGGGCTGCAAGCCGGTACGAATTCGAGTCACGGCGATCTCAGGGACATCAAGGACATGCTTGAAATCCTGACTATGAACCAAAAAGCTGGAAACTTGCTCAGAGCCGGCAGGAACGACGAGGCACTTGCCCTCTACCGCAGCATCGTCGAGAGCAGTCCGGAAACCCCTGTCTTCAGGAGCTACCTGGGAGCGGCGCTGGTCGCCGGGGAGCACTTCAAGGAAGGCATCGATGAGCTCACAAAGCTTAAACTCTTGCTGGAATCGGAGACCGTCGCGGCCACAGAAGCGTCCGGAGCAGCCCGGCGGCCCTCCGGCAAGGAACATCCATTATACTCAATAGTCCTGAACAACCTTGCTTTCGCGATGGCGAAGGACGGTCGCGCTGCCGAGGCACTCCCAATGGCGCTGAGGGCACTGAAAGGCGACCAGCGAAATGCCGCCTTCCACCATTCCCTGGCCGTCATATATCTGGCACTGGACCAACTAGAGGAGGCCGAGTCCAGCTCGTCAAAGGCACTGTCATATGACCCGGAGAACTCTGAATTCCTTCTCACGCTGGCCGGAGTCAGTCTGAAACGCGGCAACAAGGACAAAGCCTCCAGGTGTGCGCGGCAGGTGTTGGATCTTGCCGCCAACGAAAAGGACCGCGCCCAGGCAGTGAGAATCCTCGAAGATGCGGAAGGGAAGCCGAAGTGACCATGGCATCATACCAGCGTCAAAGGAATAGACCCGTGCTCCAGCCATTGCCAGGCACGTTGCCCCGACTGCTGCCTGTTCGTCGTTGCCGAGGCATCACATCATGAATCCTGGCATCGGGAAGCAAGGTGTACTGGTCATTCTTCTTTTCTTCCTGTCCGGGTTCTCGGGCCTGGTCTACGAGATCGTCTGGGTCCGGATGCTGACCATGTATGTTGGCGGCGGCAATTTCTCGGTCAGCATGGTTTTGACGGTCTTCATGGCTGGTCTTGCACTGGGGAGCGCTCTGGCCGGCCGCCTTGTCGACAGGATACGAACGCCACAGTCCCTCCTGACAGCTTATGGTCTCCTCGAACTGGCGATTGGCATCTACGGTCTGCTGTTCCCTTTGATCCTTGCGCTGTTTGCGCCGGCCTACGCAAGAATCTACAGGGCCACCTCCAGCAGTCTTCTTGGATATGGTTTCGCCAGTTCCGGGCTCTCAATGCTGCTTCTGATTCTCCCGGCAACACTTATGGGCGCGACGTTGCCGTTGCTCTGCCGCTATCTGGTTAAGACACTGCCGGCCGTAGGTACGAGATCCGGACTCCTCTACGGCTTGAACACCATCGGCGGGGCCTTGGGCGCGCTGGTCGCCGGCTTCTGGCTTGTTCGGTGGCTTGGTGTGACTGCCACCCTCTGGACCGCTGTAACCATAAATGCCGTGATCGGAGTCACATGCCTCGTTGCATTCGGAGGAGCCGGGGCATCAGCATCGCTGGTTGCCAGCATGCGACAGGCAAATCCCTCTCCCATGGCCCGCCCCGGCCGGCAATTCACGGCCGTTTGTGCAATGCTGGCGGTGTCCGGATTCTGTGCCATGGCATGCGAGGTGATATGGACCAGGCTTCTCGCCCTGCTAATTGGCCCCACGATGTATTCTTTCACGATCATCTTGTTCACGTTCATTACCGGGCTTGCTCTGGGCAGCCTGCTCTTTGGCTGGCTGTGCGACCGATCGGACCGGCCCCTGGGCCTTCTAATCGCCACTCAACTCGCCGCCGCAATATCACTCCTCCTGGTGACCCAGCTACTGGGCAACTCCCAACTCTTCTTCGCCAAGCTCCTGCAGACGTTCCACTCCGACATGCGGCTCCTTGAACTCTCCAAGGTTGCAGTCCTCTTCCTGTTCATGGTGATCCCGACAATCTTCCTCGGCGCGGCGTTTCCGATAGCCGTGCGAATCGGCGTCACGGCAACCGACACGGTTGGTTCATCCGTCGGCAAGATGTATGCGGCCAATACTGTCGGAGCGCTTCTCGGCTCTTTTCTCGCCGGCTTCGTTTTGATCCCTGTCCTGGGGAAGGCGCAGAGCATATCATTGCTTGTGGCTCTCCAGGCAACGGCATCAGGCGTGGCGTATCTGCTTGCCGCTGACAGGCCCCTGCGGCGCATGCTGGTGGTGCCTGCAGGCGTTGTCGCTGTGGTTGTCGCCGCATGCCTCCTGCCCAGATGGGACAACACGAACCTCACCAAGGCCAGGTACCATCGCTTCTCGACCATAGGCGACACCCTGGCCGGGACATCCCTGCTGCGCGCACTGTTCGCCGGCACCGGCACATCGACAGCCACAACACCGTGTGACAGGTTGCTCTACCTGGGCGACGGCATCGGTGGCTTTGTGGCAGTCGGCGAGACCCGCGACGGCATGGAGGGCACAAACCTGTTCCTTTCAATCAACGGCAAGATTGATGCATCGTCCATGGGAGACATGAGCACCTGTGTATTGCTCGGTCAGATGCCGATGCTGATGCACAAGAACGCCTCAAACGCCATGGTCATCGGCCTTGCCAGCGGCATCACGGCCGGGGAAATGCTCCACTACCCGCTCCAGAGGCTGGATGTGCTCGAAATCAGCCCTGAGGTGGTCAAGGCCTGCGGATTCTTCTCCGCATGGAACAACAACGTGCTCCGTGACCAGAGGGTGCAGGTCATCAATCAGGACGCCAGGACGCACCTGACTCTTACCGACAGGAAGTATGACATAATCGTGTCGGAACCCTCTAACCCATGGATGGCCGGCGTTGCCAATCTATTCAGCGCGGACTTCTACGAGAAGGTGCACGGCCGCCTCAATCCAGGCGGCATCTTTGTGCAATGGATACACGCATATCAGAGTGATTGGGAAATGTTCTCCATGCAGGGCCGCACATTCACATCGGTCTTTCGAGGCGGGATCGTGATGAATACATCCATGGGAGGCGACGACTACCTGCTCATTGCGACGAGGGACGGCGAAAGCCCTCTAAACCAGGTCGCAATGGAGCAAAACCTGCAGTATGCGCGGCAATCCTCAAACATGAGCATTGCCGACCACCGCCTCGTATTCCCTCTGCTGCGTTCAGAGAATACAGCCGGCCTGTTCGGCTCCGGCCCCCTGCATACCGATGACCTGCCCATGCTGGAGTACCTTGCTCCGACACGCATGTACACTGATGGTGGCTTTGAGCAGATGATACTTGAGCGGGAAGATATATCTCCGTCGACGCAGGCGACCGTGCAGATTTTTACCAACAGCGAACAACAGGTGGAATTCGCCGAGTTCATGGCATCGATGAATGCCCCGCCTTTCGGGCTGCTGGAGAAGAAGCGCGCAAATGACGAACAGCTCCGCCGATACCGGCGCGCCGTGGAGCGTTATTCACGCCTCAACCTCATGCCCGACTACACCATCATATCGGATCCCGATGATCGCCGTATCTGCGCCACAGTACAAAGCGATCTGCTTGCAAAACATCTCGCCGGCCAGTCAACAAATATGTCCGCGGCACGACTTCATGACACCTACATCTTCCTTGGCAATACATATGTAATCCTTCAGGACTATCAGAAGGCCGCCACAGCCTTTCAAAACGCCCTGGCACACCTGCCTCGTCAAGCGGAGACACTTCGCAGCCTGGCTGCGTGTCTTGAGGCCACCGGATCGCACTCGCGGGCAATAGAAATCCTCGACCGCCTTTGTGAGATCCAACCCGGCAACGCGCGCACCCTGTCGAGACTCGGCGCAAACCACTTGAAACTTGGCAATACGGAACAAGCCCTGTCCTACTTCAAGAAGGCACTGGCACTTGATCCGGCTTTCGGACCTGCGCTTCAGGCTGTAGGTGCGATCCATGGCGATAAAGGAGACTATGCCACGGCTATCGAGTATTCGAAGAGGGCAATAGAGGCTGTGCCGGACAACATTCGTCCATATCAAAATGTGGTCATAGCCCTTGCCAATTCGGGCCGGATCAGGGAAGCCATGGAATATGCACAGTTGGGCCTCAGTATTGATCCAACCAACGAAGTGCTGCTTGCGGCCGCCAGGATCCTGGCGGCTGACGAGGCGAGCAGGCAGCAAATGCCTGCGAAATGACACGGGCAACCGAAGATCAGATTCGGACGGGAAGACCGGCTACAGCATTGTAACGCCGGCACGTTCAAGCTGTTTCTGCGCCTTCTTCAGGCATGGCGGACAGAAGTTCCCGCCTTTTGCATCGAGCCTGGTCTCAGAATCCCAGCTGCTCATGGCACATCTGGGGTCAGGACACGTGTCCAGGCCCAGCAGTGATCCGAGCGCGCACATTGCCTCCTTCACCACACGGCCAACATACTGCTCGTTGGCAGTCCGACCAGCGAGTTTGACCTTCGGCCTCAGCGCCCAGATGTTCAGGATGGCCACCCGGCGGGATGAGGACACGTATGATCGAAAGGTGATATCCTCCGGCACATTCAGCAACGCCACAAGCAGAACATCGTTGCTGCCAAGAGTCCTCTGGAGCTGGTCAGCTTCTTCCTCAGGCGTCGAGCCTTGCTGCTTTGGCTGCTGGCACGTCCTCACGGTGCATTCACAGTTCAGGCCTGCGTAGGATGACACCGTGTTGAGTAAGTTCTTATCCGGTTGACCGACGATTGTGAAGACCAAGCTTCTCTTCACTGTTGCGGGTTCCTGTGCAGGCAGCCCTTGGCAAAGAAGTACGGACGCGGTCACCATCAAGACGACAGCACTTAGCTTCCTCATTGTCTCCTCCGTGTACAAAAAAAAAGGACCCCACCCTTGAGTGGAGCCCTCTTCCTGATCACACTTACACCTTCTGGCGACGCCGTCTCACAGCCACCATCGCCAGCCCACCCATTCCCAACAGACACAGCGTCGCGGGCTCCGGAACCGGCAACGCTATCCAATCACCACCACCCGATGATGTGCCAGTACCAAACCAGTACTGCGGGTCACCGGCCGCAACGTTGTAAACTGCTCCCATATTGAGATTCACGTACTCAGTGGCTGTTCCTACAGAGCCGTCATTGACATAGCTTGAGGAGTTGAACACTCGGAGGAATACGTTTGTACCAACGCCATAGTCAAACGAAACGGCGGCAACACCATTCTGAGACCAAGCACCCGTACCGGTAAAGGTTTGCAGCCAATGATCATCTGTCGAGCCAAACGCGTCAATAGAACCATTGGCGCTCCAGTACAGAGCGATCGACCACCCGTTAGCCTTCTGAATCTGGCCACCACCGCTCGTGTAGTCATACCCGATATAGTCATCAGTTGTGTAGACTACCGTGTTACCCATGCACGGCATCACTAAAGCAGACAAGCACACCGCTGCAAGCGCAACACCAATCCGCACACCGTTCTTCATCAACACCCCTCCCCTTGTGCTTTAGTCAAGTCTATTGAAGATTGTTAAGGTACATGTTGGTCTCTGACCACACGAACGTAGAACCACCGGTAAAGTGGTCATACCAGAATCCCTGTGAAAGTGGGAATACCACATTGGATGGCGCATTACCAAGCCAGTTCGTCACATAGTACCATTTCCCGTTATCCTTGAGGGCGTAGATGGTCCAGCTACCAGGAGACGGACTCCACACAGAGATCTTGTCTGCCTTTCTGTGCCCAGCCGATTTCGTCCCGTCTCCAAGACTGGCGCCATCCGCCAGGAAGTCCGCCGTATCAAGCAGCATCGGCGAACTGAATGGATATGAAAGCATCTGCAAACCACGAACAATCTCGAGCTCCTGGGTAGCTGTGGCAACAGCCTTCCCCATCAGTGTAATTACCTTGGAAGGATTTGAGAGATTGGTGTCACCGGACTGAATCCACATCCCATCGCCGTTGGTTATCGGTGGGTTGATCGATGTTGGAGACAGCCAGTTGGTCACATAGTGAAACTTCATGTCATCGTTGCGGATGGCGTATATGGTGTATCCCGGAGGAACGGACGTCGCATCCCACAGCGATATCTTATCAGCCTTCCTGTGTCCCGCGGATTTTGTCCCATCGCCGGCCGTCAACTGGTTGGTACCGAACAGCCCGAGCAGTGTTGCATCAAACGGATCCAACTGGAGTCCGGCAAGGACCTGTTTGCCTGGCGGCAGCTCAATCCTCGAGAAACCAGCAACATTCACACTGTATACCGTATCGGCAGCAGATGCCGCCAAACCCGACATGATGATCGCGGAAGCAACAAGCATTAGTTTTTTCATGGCACCCCTCCAAGAGTAAAGGCAACAACCAATATAAACCCCCACTCTCGATTCAGATATTACATCCGTTTCAGAACAGAGTCAATAGCCGTATCCACAAAATCTTTCACTCTTTTTTTCAAACCACCAGCTCACTCTCCGGGTGGCAGGATTCCTGCACCGACCAGCGCATCATCCTGTTCGGGTGTGAGGGGAATCGGCAACGGTGGCCCCTTCTCGCCGCCAGCCACGATCAGCTCCATATTGTAGTTCTCAAGATGCTGCTGCATCTCACCTGGCGGCAACAGCCTCTCGGGATCAATCTTCGGCCTTGAAGCCGTCGACGGGAACGACCGGGTGCCTGCACGCCCGTGCGTGGCTGCAGATATGCCTTGCCGCTTTGCAACACTTGCCCCCCGGCTGATGCCAACAGCCGCCGCAGAGGTCGCACCGGTGCTTGGTCCGTTCATAAAGATCCACTCATCTGCACGGCCTTCCTTGCCGAGAAGAACTCCTTTTGCCTCGAGGTCAATCTTCCTCACGACGATACCATCAGCGGCTTCTTCCCCCACCACCAGGTATGCATGCCATGCGGGATTTTTCGTATCGTCGAGGGCACACACTTCCCCTGAGACGTCGTCCTCCCTGATCATCGTCAGTTTGAGCGTGGCGGAGAACGGGACCGCTGGCTGCACGTCCTGGGCCAAAGGCCGACCGTCCGGCCCGATACCAACCCCGAGCTTGGGCTGGACTTCGCCAAAAGGATGGGCTTCGACAATCACGTCGTACTGGGACCGGTCAAAACCTGCCGCAGCAGTCTCGCCAGCGGTCAGGCTGACCAAGGCAAAGACCAATGCCCCTAACGACCAAATATGCCCACTTCTCATGATCGGTATCTTCCCATATCACCAACACCTCTGTCAATAGCCCCGGCGGCGGCACAACCCCCTGCAAGCATTCCCAGGCGACGGGCACCTGACAGGCCGCAGCTCCATCCGTACCAGCTACTGAATAGCTGCCGCTCAGTGCTTGAAGCTCCGCTGGCCGGTGAACACCATGGCAGCATTGACCTCGTTGCAGGCCTCGATGACCTCGAAATCACGATCCGAACCACCCGGCTGGATGACCGCGGTGACACCCTCACGAAGCCCGACTTCGATGCCATCCCTGAAGGGGAAGAATGCATCCGACACCATGCAGCTCCCGGCAAGGCCGCCCTTCTTCGCGGTGACCTCGTCGTCGATTCCACCAATCACCTTCGGGTCGGTAAGGCTGCTGTACGGGGTGTGCAGCCGCTCCCAGGCAATGCGATCCGCCATGTTCCGGTATGCCTTGTCGCGCGCATACTGGGCCATTCCAACCCGGTCCTGTCCACCGGCCCCTATGCTGACGGTGGCGCCATCCTTGACATAGAGCACCGAGTTGCTCGTGACACCGGCCTCAACAAGCCAGCCAAAGATGAGGTCCTCGTATTCCTTGTCGGTCGGCATGCGCTTGATGGCGTACTCAGTCCCCTTGTGGATTGCCTGGGCCGGCTGCAGGTCGGCCTTGGTCCTCGTCTTCGGCACGAACGACCACTGGACAATCAGGCCGCCATCCATCAGCGACTTGAAGTCGGCAAAGACCTGTCCGGCATACTGCTGCAGGCGTGACATGTTCCGCACGCGCACCACCCTCAGGTTCTTCTTCCTGCCGAGTATGTCCATGACGCCTTCGTCAAACTCCGGCGCCGCCACCACTTCGGCGTAATTCTCCACGACCAGCGCGGCAGATTCCTTGTCCATCTCCCTGTTCAGGGCGATGGCACCGCCAAATGCCGCAACCCTGTCGGCCATGTTTGCGCGCTGGTATGCCTCGGCAAGGGTCCCGCCCTTCGCCACCCCGCACGGATTGTTGTGTTTGACGATCACACAGCAGGGGGCGGCGGTGAGATAGCGCAGGATGTTCAGGGCGCTGTCAACATCGGTGATGTTGGTCTTGCCCGGATGCTTGCCGGACTGGAGCAGTTCCACATCCGACGCAAGATATCGCCCGGGCTGTATGGCCGTAACGTCGCCAAGGGTCAGATTGCCGTTGATAAGCTTGTAGAGCGCCGCCTCCTGGCCGGGGTTCTCTCCGTAGCGCAACCCTTTGTACACGCCGTCGATCAGCCAGGTCACCTTCTCGTAAAACAGGGTCTGCCTGCCGCTGTCGTCCACAAATGCCACTTCCATCCTTGGCGGAAAGTGGTCGTCCATGATGGTCTTGTATGCACTCTTGAAATCTTGTGTTGCCATGTGCCCTCCCCTTTCTTGCGTCGTCGATGCCGGACCGACAGGTTGGTTTGTATCCTATCGCCTGCACCACTGCAATCAATCACAGGATGGGAATTGCAATTCGCGCCGCGACGGTTTACACGTTCCAGCCATGCAATTCCCCGGCAGACTACTTGAACGCGCCAGGTCCATGAATCCGCAACTGCGATTATTCCTGGTCGGCATATTTCTGCTTGGCGTGGCAGGAAGCATTTTCGAGACATCTTTCAACAACTTCCTCTCCGACGAATACCATCTCGATGCGAACAAGCGTGGTTTTCTCGAGTTTCCAAGGGAGTTGCCCGGATTCCTCACCGCGCTGTTCGCTGGCCTGCTGTTCTTTCTCCCCGAAACATACATAGCGGCGGCGGCGGCTCTTGCGATAGGGCTGGGCATGTTCGGGATAGCATTCTTCGGCACCGACTGGTACTCCATGATCTGCTTCATGACGCTCTGGAGTGTGGGAATCCACATGCTGATGCCTGTGAGATCATCCATAGGCATGAACCTGGCACATTCTGAGCGGAAAGGTCGACGCCTCGGGCAATTGCAGAGTGCCGGCAATGCCGCTGGGATCATTGGCTGCGCCCTGCTCTGGATTTCAACGCAGTACCTGGGCCTGAATTACAGGACCATATTCGTCATAGGTGGCACCGCCGGGCTGGTCGCCGCGGCAGTTCTCTCTGTGATGCGCCTGCCCGGAGCCCACCTTGAACGCCCGCGGTTCATCTGGCGAAAGGAGTACCGGCTCTACTATGTTCTGTCGTTTCTCTTCGGCGCACGGAAGCAGATATTCATCACCTTCGGACCATGGGTGCTAGTGAAGGTATTCAACCAGCCGGTATGGGTCATCGCACAGTTGTGGATTGTCGCATCGGTGCTTGGCATTTTCCTGATGCCGGTCCTGGGAAAACTCACCGACCGCATGGGCGTAAGGTCCATTCTTGTCTGGGATGCGATCCTGATCTTCCTGATATGCACGGGTTACGCTTTCGCCCATATGATCCCGGTGGCCGGACTGCCACTGGCCGTCCTATGCGTCTGCCTGGTGGTAGACCAGCTGCTCTTAGGAACAGGCATGGCAAGGGACATCTACCTCTCCAGGATAGCGGTCAAGCCGGAGCACATCGCGCCATCGCTGTCGATGGGACTAACGATGAATCACGTGGTTTCAATGTCCATTCCCAGCCTGGGCGGGATCATGTGGATGGAACTTGGCCACACATCCGTCTTCATAGCAGCCGCGGCAATAGCGTTGCTGATGCTCCTCTTCACCAGGCGGATCACAGTCCCGGCGGGTGCACCCCAGGTCAGCCAACCGGGCACAGCCACCTAAGGCAGATGGGGCGTCCCAAACCTGCCAGAATCCAAGACAAGCTCGACCGCAGCGCCCAGCCTGCCCGATTGGCGCAGGGATCTCGACACCGCCAAGGCCAGGAAAGACGCCGGGCTGAATTCTAGATGAACAGTGTCACGTTCGACTTGTCGGCGTCGCCCAGGAAAGAAGCCACCCCGCCAAGCTCGATGCCGTCGACAAGCTCCTCTTTCTTCAGGCCCATTACATCCATCGACATCGTGCAGGCTACCATTTTCACGCCGGACTTTTGAGCCATGCTCATGAGTGCCGGCAGGCTGTCCACACGCTTCTGAGCCATCACATACTTCATCATCGCCGTGCCCATGCCCATCATATGCATCTTTGAGAGAGCAAGCTTGCCCGGCCCCTTCGGCATCATCCACCCGAACATCCAGTCAAGCACCCCCTTGCCCCCGGCCTGTGGTGCGTTCTTTCTCAGCGCGTTCAGCCCCCAGAATGTAAAGAACATCGTTACCCCGCTCCCCATGGACACCGCCCCGTTGGCTATCACAAACGCCGCCAGGACCTTGTCCAGGTCGCCGGAGAAGACCACGAATGTCTTGTGATCCTTGCGCGGCCCAGCGGCGGAAACAACCCCCGCCACCTCGCCGCCTCCCTTCCGGATATGGGCTTCTACAGTCGCTCCAGTAACCTTGATGCCAAGGACCATGTGGCCGTTCCTGGCGCACCAGGCCGGCGCGTCGGCGGCAAAGCCGGGATCCGACGCCCGAACCGTCAGCTCGTCGCCGACCGCCATCTTGTCCATTTCCTCTTTCAGCCGCCGGATGGGGCCGGGACACTGAAGTCCGGTGCAATCCAAGGCTACCACTTTGCCGCTCGCGGCAGGCTTGCTGTCAGTCTTCTCCTCGGCATAGGACAAGGTCGGCACTTCCGGCTGACCAGTGACACTGGCTTCGTGGTAGCTGCAGAATGTGAGCGTACCTCCGGCAAGGGTAGCCAGCTTGTCGTACCCCCGCTGCCTGAGAATCCGGTAGGCGAGATAGCTCCTGAAACCCACCTTGCAGTAGACAAGAATGCGTTTCTCACGCGGCAGCCTGGCCAGTGAGTCCCGCAGCTGTGCAAGGGGAACATTCACCGCCCCCGGTATATGCCACGTTTCGTACTCCTGCGGGCTACGCACATCTACAATCAACCCACCGGCTGTCTTCGCGGGGAAGTCCTCCGGATACCAGAACACCACGTCGCCCTTGATCAAGTTTGAACCCAGGAACCCGGCCATGTTGACAGGGTCTTTCGCCGAACCGTAAGGCGGCGCATATGCCAGCTCAAGCGACTGGAGGTCGTGGACGGTCATGCCGGCGCGCAGTGCCGTGGCAAACACGTCGAGCCGCTTGTCGACGCCGTCATAGCCCACCACTTGCGCACCGAGGAGTCTGCCCGTGTCGGGCGAGAAGAGGACCTTGATATGCATTGGCGCCGTCCCGGGGTAGTACCCGGCGTGCCCTGACGGGTGAAGATAGACCTTGGCGTACGGTTTTCCCAGCTTGACCAGCGTCTTCTCAGACGCCCCGGTGCCGCCGCCGGTCATGTCAAACACCTTCACTATCGCCGTGCCCTGCGTTGACTCGTATGTCGTGTCACGTCCGCAGATGTTCTCCGCCACAATCCGTCCCTGGCGGTTTGCCGGTCCGGCCAGCGGAATCATCATCGGCTCACCGGTCACGGTGTCCACAACCTCCACGGCGTCGCCGGCAGCGTAGATGAACGGATCGGATGTCCTCATGTGCGCGTCGACCTTGATGCCGCCGCTGGGACCAATGACCAGCCCCGCCTGCCTGGCAAGCATGGTATCAGGGCGGACGCCGACTGAAAGGATCGCCAGGTCGGCAGCCAGGGTGGTACCGTTTGTCAGCTCGACACGGATCCGTCCCCCATCATCCTTGAAAGCCGCGGCCGCCGTGCCAAGGTGCAGGCCGACACCGTGCATCTTCATGTGCACTTCAAGGTCACGGGCCATCTCCCGATCCAGGGGCGGCATTATCTGGTTGACCAGTTCCACAAGGTCAACCTCCAGCCCGCGCTCCCTCAGGCTCTCGGCCATCTCCACGCCGATGTAGCCGCCGCCGATGACCACCGCCCGGCGCGCACCGCCGTCCACTGCCGCCTTGATCCGGTCCATGTCCGGAATATTCCGCAGAACCATGACAGCGGGATGGTCAATCCCGGCCAGAGGCGGCCGGATCGGCGTGGCTCCGGGACTCAGCACGAGCACATCATATGACTCGTCATACTCGCGGCCGCCATTCACCTCACGTACGCGGACGCTCCTGGCGACCCTGTCTATGCCCATGACCTCGTGTCCAACCCGAACATCAAGGCTCAGAGAAGCCTTGAGGCTCTGCGGCGTCTGGAGCAGGAGGCTCTCCCGGGCGCTGATCGCTCCACCTATGTGGTAAGGCAGCCCGCAATTGGCAAAAGACACATGCCTTCCCTTTTCGAGCACCACGATCTCCGCCGACTCATCCAGACGCCTCGCCCGCGCCGCGGTGGAAGCGCCAGCCGCCACCCCGCCAACAACTACTATCTTCATATCAGGACCCCCTGGTTTGGATTTCGCGCCACAGGACTGCCATTCGCCGGTTGTCAGTCGCCAGTTGCCTGTCCATATTTCTTGCGTATGCAATCAAGGATAGTCAGCGAGCTCGGTTCAGCTATGGCATACCACACTTCCCTGCCTCGCCGCACGGCCTTGAGCAGACGAGCTCGACGCATCTGGTTGAGGTGCTGCGAGACAGCGGCCTGCTTCAAACCGGTTCTCTCAACTATCAGATGGACCGGCGCCTCCGCTTCGTCCTGAAGTATCTCGACAATCTTCAGCCGCTGCGCATGCGCCAGCACCCTCAATGTGTCGGCCATCAACTCAAGCACGCTAAATGGCAGACCTCCTGAATCGACCTTTTCTGCTTTCATGCCTGAACCATATATCAATATATCCATATATGTCAATACTCGCACCTCATGGCCTTGCGCGTGGATTCTGGATGGCGGATGGATTTCGGATGACAAGAGTTAGGTTGACAAACCTCTCCTTTTACTGTGCAATTGGAATAGGGAGTGTGGGAGACGGCGTAGGGTTCTTGAGTCCCGGCTAACTGGGGATCATCTTCGGAGTGCTCATGAAGAAGAAGCAGGCTGCGTCTCGATCCGCCTCAGGAGTATCCGGATCGGGTGAGCCGAAAATGAAGCCCGGACGGAAAGCTGAAGGCGCCAAGCCGGCCAGGAAGACCGGTTCGCAGCTGCTGTCGTTGCTGCAGGCTACACTCGAATCCACCGCCGACGGTATCCTGGTTGTAGATCGCGCAGGCCACGTAATCGACTACAACCAGATGTTCGTCCAGTTGTGGCGTATTCCGGCGGACCTTGCCACTCAACGGAACGATAGTTTGCTGATCGACTTTGTGCTCCGCCAACTGAAGGATCCCGACAACTTCCTGGACAAAGTGCGCAAGCTCTACGACAACCCGGGCAACTCAAGCTTCGATGTGTTGGACTTCAAGGATGGCAGGGTGTTTGAACGCTATTCCCGCCCGCAGTTGATCGATGGAAAACCCGTTGGGCGGGTCTGGAGCTTCCGCGACGTCACCAGGCAGAAGAAGACCGAGCAGGCTCTTCGCGACACCGCCCACGAACTCCAGACCATCTTCAATGCCACGCGCGAAGGCATCCTGGGCGCTGACGCCAGGACAAAGCGCTTTGTGTTTGTAAATACCGAGATGTGCAGGATGACCGGGTACAGCGAGTCCGAGCTTCTGGAGATGAGCGTGGACGATCTGCACCCCGCAAAGGACCTGCCTTTTCTCCTTGAACAGTTTGCCAGCATGGCGCAGCGCGCAATCGAGGCTCTGGGCGACGTGCCGGTGCAGAGAAAAGACGGCAGCGTGTTCTGGTGCGACCTTACCTCGTCTTTGATCGAACGTGGCGGCCGCAAGACGGTTCTCGCGCTGTTTCACGATACGACCGCCCGCCGGAAGAGCGAGGAAGCGCTTCGCAACAGCGAGTATTGGCTCCGTGAGTCTCAGCGCGTCTCGCGCGTGGGCAACTACGTCCTCGATGTCCAATCTGGCATCTGGACGAGCTCCGATGTTCTGGATGAACTCTTCGGAATAGACACCGGCTACCAGCGCACCGTGGAGAACTGGGCGAATATCGTGCATCCCGAAGACCGGAAGGATATGCTCGACTACTTCATGGTTGAAGTGCTGCAGAAACACAACTTCTTCAACCGCGAATACAGGATCGTCCGCAAGGACGACGGCAATGTCCGCTGGGTGCTGGGCCGGGGAAAGCTGTTCTTCGACCGTCAGGGCCACCCGGTGACAATGGCCGGAACCATCCAGGATATCACCGACAGCAAACAGTCGGAATTGGAGAGGCTGAGATTTGAGGCCCAGGCCATGCAGAACCAGAAACTTGAGAGTCTCGGTCTGCTGGCCGGCGGCATTGCGCACGATTTCAACAACATGCTGATGGTGATCCTTGGCAGCGCGGACCTGGCATCCCAGGACCTGCCGGCCAGCGACCCCGCACGACTCCGCATCGAGGGGATAACACAGGTTGCAAGAAGGGCGGCGGACCTCTGCAGCCAGCTTATGGCCTACGCCGGCAAGGGGCAGTTTGTCATCAAACCCACAAACCTCTCGTCTCTTGTCGAGGATATGCGGCCAATACTGCAGGTTGCTGTTTCCCGAAGAACCACTATTTCCACCGAGCTCGCCGGTGACATCCCCGCTGTCGAGGCCGATGTGGTGCAGATACGCCAGGTGGTCATGAACATGGTAATCAACGCCTCAGAGGCCATCGGCGACCGGAACGGCACCATAACCATCTCCACCGGCTCGACCACCTGCGGCCACGACGATGTTCTCGATCCGAACCTGCACGGCATCCTGAAGGAGGGGCCATACGTCTACCTGAAAGTTGTCGATACAGGGTGCGGGATGGAGGCGGGTACGCTTGAGCGGATCTTTGATCCGTTCTTCACCACCAAGCTCACCGGCCGCGGCCTCGGCATGGCAACCGTGCTTGGAATCATGCGCGGCCACAATGGCGCCGTGCGTATCAGCAGCGAGACGGGCAAAGGAACGTCCTTCACTGCCCTCTTCCCGACCAGCACCCGGCAGGCCGAAGCCATTGTGCCTGCGTCACCCGTGGCGGTGGCTGAGTCGTCCTGGCGGGGCTACGGAGTTGTTCTGCTCGTAGATGACGAGGACACCGTATTGAGTGTGTGCCGCCTTATGCTGGAAAAGGTCGGATTCGAAGTATTGACCGCCTTGAACGGCCGCAGCGCTGTCGAGCTTTTCGGGCAACATCATGCGGTAATCCGCTGCGCCATACTGGACCTGACAATGCCGGAAATGGACGGCGAGCAGACTCTTGACGAAATCCGGAGAATCAACCCCAAGATACCGGTTCTCATGAGCAGCGGATATGACGAGCAGAGCGTGTCCGAGCGGCTCAAAGACAAAGGCATATCCGGTTTCATTCAAAAGCCCTACCAGATGGCACGGCTGAAGAACGCCATGAAGGATACCCTCGGGTAGCGGCCTCGCTGAAGCTCACGGATCGGTGGCAACAGGCCGACGGCCGGCCATCCCGGCGGGGCGTCATTGCCCGGGACTTGCGGAGCTGGATCCACGGCCACCGGTGCAGCGGCTGACGAACCACATGGCCGCCAGAACCAGAGGGATGCCGGTCATGAGGACTACGTGATGGACCGACGCCCCAACGGCTAGAAGCTCATCCAAGGCGCCGTGAAGCCCTATCATTCCAAACCCGGCAAAGCTGATGGCCGCTACCCACTTCACCAAACGCTCCGGAATGTGCTTATGGAGCACTATCCCCACGACAATCCCGAACGTATCCGCGATGATCATGCCTGATGTGGTCCCGAACCAGACCGGCACAATTTCCCTCACCTTCACCAGCCAGCCGGCGCCCTGCACCTTCACGGCTTCGTCAGCCGCAAGGGCAATGGTCATGAGCTGGGTCTTGTCACCCATCTCGGCAATGAAAAACGCGATCGCGACGGTCCAGAACGGGCCCCGCCCCTTCCCCTTGTCTTCGCCATCCAGAGTGTCACCGCGGATGGTCCATAGCGCAAAGAGGACGAATGACGTAGCGGCAACCAGCTTGATCCAGGCCATCGGCACGAATTCCGTCACAATATTGCCGGCAACCACGGCAAGGAAATGATTCACGAGCGTGGCGGCAAGGACAGCCCAGAGAACGGTTGTCCACTTGAAACGCGTGGCAAAAGCCATGGCAAGGAGTTGGGTCTTGTCACCCATCTCGGCCAGGACCACGGCTATTGTGGCGACTATGAACGCGGTCAGCATCAGCCCTTGAAACACTGCAGGATCATCTGCCACACCTCACCAAGCCCCCACACCGTGGCCACGGCCAGGATCGCGAAATACAGGATGGCGCAGATTGTGGTGATGTAGCCCAGCAGCACACAGAAACCGTCGCGCTGGAGAAGTCCGATCGAGATGAACAGGACCGCAAGGCCAGGGAAGGTGTTCGAGAACGGGAACATCGGCAGGGGCGCAATCAACAGAAGAGCCCCGATGACGATCATCAGGCCGTTCAACCTCTCCATCAGCATTCCGTTGGTGAACATCAGCAGGCGCGGCCGGCTGATCCGCTCAATCCTGTGCACCCAGACCAACCCCCTGGTCAGGACCATCTTCAGCCTCTCGGAGGGATAGAGCCGTTCAGTCAGGCGTTTTGGGAGCGGCGGGTTGCGATTGAAAATGATGGACAGGCCTATGAGCAGCATGACGAGTCCGCATATTGTACTCATGCCCGGGATCGAAACCGGCACCATGAAAGGTATGGCCAGGAAGACGCATATGAGCAGGAAGCCATCCCTTTCGAGAAGCTTCAGGACGGATCCAAGCGACACTGTGGCGTCACCGCCCGGCAGCCCCGCTATTACCTCCGCCAGCACCTGGCCGAGTGTCTTCACTTCCTGTGCGCTCAACTCTTCTTTCTTCATTTTCTGATCCCCGTTTCGGATGGGCGTCACCCCGGCACGGCCCATGAGTAGTTTCTGCAATACCCTGACACGCTGACCCGCGTCAACATCCGCCGCCAACCCCGTCCTGCTCCCGCAAACACCTGCTGCTCAGCCGCGGAAGAACCGCCTCTTGATCAGCTTCTCCAACTCCACCGCCCAGAACACCGTCGTACTCAACACAATACAGACGGCCAGGTCAACAGCCGAGAGCGACACGGTCTTGAATGCCCGCTGCAGGATGGGTACATAGATCAAGGCCAACTGGAGCACCACCGTCAATGCGACCGCCCCGATCAGCGCCTTGTTGGTGAAAACACCCATCGTGAACAACGACTGCCTGTGAGACCTGATGGCCAGCACGTGGCCCATCTGAAGGTAGGCCAGGACAGTAAACACCATCGTGCGATAGTACGCCGTGTCGCTCGCGAGCGACAGATTCAGCCGGCCGGTCCAGGAATAAAATTGACCAAGCCCGAGCGAAACCACCGCCATGAGCAGGCCAACCCACAGGATGTGATACCCCATCCCGTCGCCGAATATGTTGTCTGTGGTCCTGCGGGGTTTGCGGCGCATTATGTCCCGCTCCGGGCGTTCAACGCCAAGGGCAAGGGCCGGAAGCCCGTCGGTGACAAGGTTCATCCAGAGAATCTGTATGGGCAGCAGCGGCAGCGGCATGCCAAGGAATGGCGCCGCAATCATCACCCACAACTCGCCTGAATTCGTGCTGAGCATGTACTTTACGAACTTGCGGATGTTGTCGTAGATCGCGCGCCCCTCTTCCACGGCGGCCACGATCGTCGCAAAATTGTCGTCACGCAGCACCATGTCCGACGCTTCCTTGGCCACATCGGTGCCGGTTATGCCCATGGCAACCCCGATGTCGGATTTGCGCAGAGCGGGGGCGTCGTTTACGCCGTCACCGGTCATGGCCACGACATGGCCGTTTTCCTTCAGCGCCGCGACTATCTTCAGCTTGTGCTCAGGCGACACCCGCGCGTAGACGGCAACGCGCTCGGCGTGCTCCCGCAGTTGCGCAACCGTCATCTTCTCCAGGTCGATCCCCGTCAGGATCTCGCCCTCAGTGTAGATGCCAAGCTGGCGGGCAATTTCCGCGGCTGTCAGCGGATTGTCGCCGGTGATCATGATCGGCCGGATGCCGGCTGTGCGGCACTTCGCCACCGCGTCTTTGACTTCCTGCCGCGGCGGATCGATCATTCCAACAAGCCCCAGGAACACCAGGTTCTGCTCGAGTGAGCCGACGTCCCCGGGTTTATCCATTGTCCTGAACGCCACCCCCAGAACCCGCATCCCCTTCTGTGCAAGCTCGCTGTTGCCGGTGAGAATCCTGCTCTTCTCCACTTCCGTCATCGGCCTTGTACCGTCAGGGGCCCAGACGTGCGAACACACATCCATCAGGCTCTCTGGCGCCCCCTTGCAGAAGGCCAGGAAAGCCGCGCTCGACACGCCCTCGATGCCAAGCGCACGGCACCACGCGGGCGGCGACTCCGCGCCGAGCCTGTGGACCGTCGTCATCCGTTTGCGGTCAGAGTCGAATGGCTCCTCGAGAACACGCGGGAAATCACGATCCAAGTCGTCCTTCAGGAGCCCGGCCACGGCCGCAACCATGACCAGTGCACCCTCCGTGGGGTCGCCGAGTACGGTCCACGGCGCAACTCCTGCCGAGCCGGACTTGAGAAGCGCATCGTTGCACAACGCGCCGGCTACCAGAAGCGGCGAAATCCCTGGGTGCCTGTCGGCCAGACCGGGCTGCCCGTCCCTGACCGCCCCCGACCGACCGCCCACATCAAACCGGGTCCCGGCCACGTCGAGCACCGTCACTGTCATCCTGTTCTCGGTGAGGGTGCCGGTCTTGTCCGAGCATATGACCGTCACCGAACCCAGCGTCTCCACGGCGAGCAGTTTGCGGATCAGGGCGTTCCGCTTCAGCATTCGCTGGGCGCCCAGGGCCAGGGCAATGGTCACCACAGCCGGCAGGCCCTCGGGAACCGCGGCGACGGCCATGCAAATGGCCGTCATGAACATGACCTTAATGTTCTCCAGTCCCGTCCCGCCGCGGATGAGCCCCTCAATGAAAATTATCGCAACAAGCGCGAACGCGGCAATGGCGAGCCCCTTGCCGAGCTGCTCAAGCTTGTTCTGGAGGGGGGTAGGCTCGCGGTGCACGGCCTGGAGCATGGTTGCTATGCTGCCCAGCTCTGTGCTCATTCCCGTTGCCACAACCACCGCCAGCCCGCGGCCGAATGTCACGGTCGTGCCCATGTAGGCCATGTTCCGGCGGTCGCCCAGCGCCGTCTTGTCCTGGGTAAGCGGCTGGGTATGCTTCTCAACGGGCTCTGACTCGCCAGTCAGGGCCGCCTCCTGAACCCGCAGGTTCACCGCCTCCAACAGCCGGCAGTCGGCCGGGACAGTGCCGCCGGCTTCCAGGATGACCACGTCGCCGGGAACGAGCTCGAGGGATGATATCTCATGCACCTGCCCGCCACGCCGGACCTTGACCACCGGTACCGACATCCGCTTGAGCGCGGCCATGGCCTTCTCAGCGCGGTACTCCTGCGTGAGGCCAAGCACGGCATTGAGCAGAACCAGAATGCCTATCACGAGGGCGTCGGCATATTCGCCCATAACGGCGGATACGATGCCGGCCACGATCAGGATCACTACGAGGACGCCGGTCAGCTGTTCCCACAGGATAGCCCATGGGCTCTTGACCCCTCGCTCGACGAGGGCATTCTGGCCATGCTTCCCAAGCAGGCTCACGACATCAGCCTCTTTCAACCCCCCGGCTGCGCTCGTCTTGAGTTCAGCAAGGCATGACTCAACCGGTAACTTCCACCACTCGTTGGTATTCTGCATGATTAGTCCCGCCGCCCGCCAATGAGCCCGGCCCTCATCAGGTAGTACACCAGCGTAATCAGCGCCGTCAGGGCTGCGGCAAGGTATGTCATGAACGCGGCATTCAGGACGGCGCCGGCACTCCTCCGCTCAGCGGCGGTCACAACACCTGACGACACCATCAACGCCTTCGCGCGAGAGCTGGCGTTCCATTCCACCGGCAGCGTCACGAGCGTAAAAAGAACGGTGCACGAGAAAAGCACAATGCCGAGCTTGATCATCCCCATGGAAGCCATGAAGGAGCCCAGCAGGATCAGGATGTAGCTTGCGTGACTTCCCACCTGCGCCACCGGCACCAGCGCCGTTCGAAGGACCAGCGGCGCATAGCTGGCGGCATGCTGCAGGGCGTGCCCCGCCTCATGGCACGCAACACCTATCGCCGAAAGCGACTGCGAGGCATACACATCGGGGGAGAGCCGCAGCGTCTTCGTGCGCGGATCATAGTGGTCGCTCAGGAAACCCTGCACAGGCTCGATGTTCACGTCGTATACCCCGTGGGAATTGAGGAGACGCTGGGCCGCCTGCGCGCCGGTCACTCCGGACGAAGTCATCTTCTTCGAGTATTTGTTGAAAGTTGCTCGCGTTACAAGCGTCGCAATTCCCGACAGCAGCAGCGCCGGCAGCAGCATCATAATGTACAGAGGGTCTATCCCCAACATGTCCGTTCCTCCAATTTGACGTCAAAACGTCGAATCTATATGCCCATCCCCAAATAATCAAGCCACCCTTCCAGCGGAATCCTTTCGCATACATCCACAAACCCCGGGGCCGGCCAAACCCCACCAAGCCAGCGGCAACCGCCCAGCCCCCATCCCCTCGAGTAAAAGGGACGACTATACGGGATCCGGCATTGTTCGACCAATACGCATTTTGGATTGCATCGTTAAGTTTATGTTAAGTATCATCCGGGGCATGGAATGGCTCAACTACCATCACCTGCGCTACTTCTGGGCCGTGGCCCGGGAAGGCACCCTCAGGCAGGCTGCGGAGAAGCTCGGCGTTTCGCAGCCGTCTATCAGCGCCCAGATACACCTTCTCGAGGATTCCCTCGGCGAGAAGCTCTTCCGCCGCAGCGGACGCCGTCTGATCCTTTCAGACACAGGCCAGCTCGTCCTCGGCTACGCAAACGAGATATTTTCGAAGGGAAATGACCTCCTGGACGCCGTCCGGGATCGACCAAGCTACCGGCCTTTGCGTTGTCAGGTGGGCATCACGGAATCCGTTCCGAAGCTGGTGGCGCGCCGGATACTGCGCCCTGCGCTCAACCTGCCACACCCGATTCACCTGCTTTGCCGCGAAGGCAGCCTGGACAACCTGTTGCTGGAACTGGCCGCCTATCGCCTTGATGTGGTGCTTGCCGACGAGCCGGTCTCCCGGAGCCTGCACGTCAAGACGTTCACCCACCCTCTCGGGAAGTGCGGCTCGGTGTTCTGTGCCGAACCAAAGATGGCGGCGGGGCTGCAGAAGAGATTCCCGGCATCCCTGAGCGGCGCACCGGCACTGCTGCCGGCGGAGAACACCGCCCTGCGCACCGCCCTTGAAAAGTGGTTCGACTCCACGGGCGTAAAGCCGCTCATTGTCGCCGAGTTCGATGACCCGGCACTGATGCAGGTGATGGCGGCGGAGGGCAAGGGTTTCACTGTATCGCCAGCCGTAATTCAACACGAACAATTGAAGCACTACGGACTCAAGGCTTTCGGAAGCACGGAGGAGTGTTCCCACCAGTACTTCGCCATCACCGCCGAACGCCGCCTGAAACACCCGGCCGTGATCGCCATCACCGAGCAGTCCCGGAAGGCGCTGTTGATTCAGCCTGAGCTTTGATTCGCGCCACCGAGTGTCACCCCTGCACCGCCCGGCGCCATGCATGAACCCACTCCGCGGCGGCAATGTCGCTCGGATAAATGAAAGAGGCGGCACTCTCCTTTCGGAGTGCCGCCCATGCCGTTTCGCGCCGATCTATTGTTCCCGCAGCGTCGTGTATGACGTTACTACCGGACACTCCGCCCAGCACATAGCACGCTGTCAACGCCAGATGGCGCGTAGTCCGGAATGGCCCGATTCAGGATCGACTTGATGCTCCTGGCATCATGATCACCCGCTGCCTTGACAAGCTCCTCAAGTGCTGCCAGCTCACGGGCTTTGTCCGCGTTCTTCTCATCGCGCCGCCCTCACCGAGCGACCCGGCCTGCAGCACAAGCTGGGATGCCTCAGTGATGGTCATAAAGAACCTGGCGCAGGTCATTGATCGTCACATTGCCTTCAATAATGAACAGTCAACATTGAACATTTAGCGTTGAACAGGACGTACATACATTGGACGAGCCAGTCGCTCACATAACCACAGGCCTGCCACAACGCCGAGAGCATCCATCAGCAATCCATCCATTCGAAACTCCGGCCCAGTTCCGGGATAAGGAGTTGGACACATTCGATGGCGGCGCCATAGCCGAGCAAGGCAGCGGCAAGGATCAGGCGGCGCCCCCCCTGCCCCCAGTCGGCGGGGATGGACCAGCGGATCAGCCCGGCCAGCAGGCAAAAGATACCGAAATGGGCAATCTTGTCCTGTTGCGAGAGGAAGACATGCACATCCTGGAATGTATCTCCCGGCGCCAGGAACAGCCAACTTGTGAACACGAGAACGGCAAAGGTCGTGAGGCAGCGGGCAGGAACCGGCCAATTGAGCCAGCTCCACCGCATTGAGATGGGAGGGGAAAGAGTCACGCCTATTCTTAGAGGTCGCATTATGGAACTTTCGACGATATCTCTTCAGGGGTAATTGACGAACATTGCACGCCCAGCATAGACGGGAAGTCGGGATCTGTCCAGCAACTCCTGTTGCACTGCCCTGCCCACAGGCGTAGGGGTGAAGGCCTCCTGCGTGATGTGGCAAAGTCGGATGCCTGACAGCGTCTTGAACGTCAGCATCGCCACGCCGGCACGGTCGTAGTGGTAGTTCCTTGTGTGGCGGATGTCCCCATCCGCCTGTCTGCCTTGGTGTTCTTCGTGTCCATGCCCAGCGGAAAGGCCGCACCTGCTTCGTGCCTGCTCCATCGTCATCACCCTAATCGACAACGCTATTCGTTCGGCCAGATATGCGTGGATCCAAGCCTGATTGCTGCTCTCTGACGCTCATCGAGAAGCGGCCTCCTAGCCAACCAGATTCCCGGCGGCGTAGTCCATCTCATCGATGATCTGCAGGTGCTGGGTGCACTTTTCCTCGCATTTGCCGCAGCGCGTGCACGCATCAGCGCCGGGGCTCTTGCGACCGCGGTACCACTCCCTGGCGCCTTCCTTCAGGCCCCAGAACCGGTACTGTGCGTTCATGTTCATGATCGCTGGAATGTCAATGCCAGCGGTACAGGGCAGACAGTAGCGGCAGTTGGTACAGAACTTCTCCGTCTCAGCCAGAATGCCGCCTGTAACCTTGCGGATGGTCGCCATCTGTTCCGGCGTGAAGCGCCCGCGACTCACCGCCGCAATTGTGTCGTCAACATCGGCGGTCTTCGTTATGCCGGCAATGATGGCCGTAACGGCTGGGTTCGAGGTCAGGAACCTGATGGCCAGTTCAGGGACGGTCAACGCCCCCACCATTTCAGCAAGGGGCCCCAGGACGGTGCTGTCATGGCTCAGCATCCCGCCGCCGACCGGGTTCATGATGATCGTGCCGATCCCTCTGGCATGGGCCGCTTCAATCGCCCTGGCGTATGTCGGGTTGATGAGGTTGTGGGTGAAGAGGATAATCTCACACCAGTCGACCTCCTTGACGTACTCAACGAGGTTTTCCTCCTTGTCGTGGGTGGTAAAGCCGGAGTGCCCGATCATCTTCCTGTCAATGGCTTTCCTGATGCCGTCCACCATGCCGCCCCTGGCAACCGCCTGGTCGTAGTGCTCCCTTGAATCGATATTCCAGACCTGGAAATAATCAAGGTAGTCGACATCCAGCCTCTTCATCGACCCCTCGATGCGCTTCAACATACAATCGGCCGAGGTGTCGTCTGCCGGGTCGACCTTCATGACCCATGGCGACCACTTGGTCGAGAGAATGACCTTCTTGCGGTACCCGTCCTTGAGGGCCCTGCCGATCTTGATCTCTGAATCAGCATAGCCACGGCTTGTGTCGATGTACCGCATACCTGAATCGATGGCGTACCGCACCAGGGCAACGGCCTCATCAGTATCCGCCGGTAAACGCATGGCGCCTATATTTGCCTGCGGAACCTGAAATCCGCTACGTTGTCCGAATGGTATGAATTCCATTTCCGTTCTCCCAATGCACCAGCAGCCATAGTGCCCGTCCCACCGGCTGGAATCAATGTCAACGTTTACCCTTGATTCACGGGCTTACTTTCAACACAATCCGCAGACATGACAAACCAAACCAACAAGGTCTCGATGGAGAAACTGGAATCGCTCTGCAAACGGCGCGGCTTCATCTTCCAAAGCTCTGAAATCTACGGCGGCATAAGCGGATTCTGGGACTACGGCCCGCTCGGCTGCGAGCTCAAACGCAACATCCGCGAATCGTGGTGGAAGAGCATGGTCCGCATGCGCGACGACGTTGTGGGTCTTGACGCCTCCATCATCATGCACCCGAAGGTATGGGAAGCATCCGGCCACATCGGCGGATTCTCCGATCCAATGCAGAACTGCAAGCAATGCCGCAAGCTCTACCGCGCCGACCAGGTGCCCGAAATACTCAAGGACAGCGAACTGTTCAAGAGCCTTGCCTCATCCTTCCAGGAGGGCCGGGAGCCTGACGCCGAAACTGCGTTCAAGTGGGCCATGAACAAGGGCCGGAAACTCGCACCTGGCCTCGCTCTGCTGCGGCAGCCGGACGTCCAGCTTGCATGGCTGGCCGAACGCATCGAAAAGGCCGGCGGCAAGGCTGCTGATCCGCTCCAGATGCTCCAGTGCATGGCGACGGAACAAAAGGACGCTGCGAAGCCCGCCTGCCCCTGCCCCAACTGCGGCGGCGAGTTGACCGAGCCGCGGCAGTTCAACCTGATGTTCAAGAGCCATGCCGGCGCCATGGAGGATTCCGGCTCGGTCGTGTACCTGCGGCCCGAGACCGCCCAGGGCATCTTCGTCCAGTTCGACAACGTCGTCGCCACCTCACGGCAGAGAGTTCCGTTCGGCATCGCGCAGATCGGCAAGGCCTTCCGGAACGAGATCAACCCCCGGAACTACACCTTCCGCTCACGCGAGTTCGAGCAGATGGAACTCGAGTTCTTCATCAAGCCTGGGACAGATCAGGAATGGCACGAGTACTGGGTCAAGGAGCGCATCAAGTGGTACGAAACCATCGGCCTCCCTCCCGCGAGCATCACTCGCCATGTGTATGACAAAGCCGAACTGGCCCACTACGCCAGCGCGTGCGTCGACGTCATGTACGATTTCCCGTTCGGGACGCAGGAACTCGAGGGCATTGCCGCGCGAGGCGACTACGACCTCAGGCGCCACCAGGAGTTCAGCGGCAAATCGATGGAGTACTTCAACCAGGAGACAAACGAAAAGTTCATCCCGCACGTGATCGAGCCCTCAGCCGGCGTGGACCGCATCGCCCTCGCCGTGCTCTGCAACGCCTACCGCGAGGAATGGGTGCCCAACGACGGCGGGGCGGCGGTTGCGGCCGAGGAAGGCAAGCCTGTGCCCGCCGGCCATGAGCTTCGGACCGTGATGCGCTTCGCACCGTGCGTGGCGCCGATCAAGGCTGCCGTCTTCCCGCTGATGAAGAACAAGCCCGAGCTTGTGACCGCGGCGCGGGAAGTGTTCGACATGCTCCGGAAGAACTGGGCCTGTTTCTACGACCAGACAGGTGCCATAGGCCGCAGATACCGGCGACAGGACGAGGTGGGCACGCCGTACTGCATCACCATCGACTTCCAGACGCTCGAGGACAAGACAGTGACTCTCAGGGAGCGCGACTCAATGAAGCAGGAACGCCTCCCCATCGCCGACCTGATGGCGAGAATGCGCCAGGTGCTGGACTAGCACGTCAAGCGGGGCCGGTCGCTTCCGGGCAGGTCGCACAGGGTGCGACCTGCCCACGTTACCGCCTCCTGCCACACGACGGGACACCATGACAGACAATTTCACAACTCCGGCAGAAGCCACCACGACGCCACGGCCGCCCCGCCCCCCACGCAAGGCAAATACTCTGGCTACAATCGCGCTGGTATTCTCTTTTGTTGCGTTCGTGCCACCGCTGAACCTGGTCGCCCTGGTCCTCGGCGCTGTTGCCGCCGGCCGCGGCTCAAGGTTCTCAATGCGGGCCGCGATTGCCTGCTTTGCCGGCGGTTTCTTCACTGTCACTTATACGCTGGTCCTGTGCGGCTTCCTGATGACCGGCATGAGTCCGACAAGCTCACAGCCGCCAGGCTACGGTTTCCTGGCGGTGGCCAACCCCGCTCTTTCCAATGCGGTCGCGTCAATGACCGCCGGCGACTGGCTGAACGCAGGCAAGCGACTGGACTCTGCCCGCACCTCAACCACGGGATCGAACTGGACTTTCGAGTGCGCTGCCGCGGTCGTCAGGTACAGGCTTTTCGACAACACCGGTGCGTTGAGGCAATTCAAGGCCGCGGCGGCGATGAAGCCGGACGTGGCCGAGTTCCACTACCATTATGGAAAGGCGCTCCTCCGGGACTCCTCAATTCCCCTGGCAATTGGGGAGTTCGCCGCCGCCCTGGAAATAGACCCTGGCCTGGCCGCGGCGGCCCGCCACCTCGAGCTGGCCGGAAACGCGTACATCCAGTCGCCTGTGACAATGGCCATCGGCTACGTAATCATCCTGCTCCTGCTGTTCACCGTTCATGAATTCGCCCACGCCTATGCCGCGTTCAAGCTGGGTGACCACACGGCGGCTGAAGCGGGACGACTCTCGCTCAACCCGCTGCGTCACCTCGACCCGTTTGGATCCATCCTCATACCGGCCTTCATGATCTGGCAACAGGCGGGTATCGTTTTCGGGTGGGCCAGGCCTGTACCGGTCAATCCCGGCAACTTCGCCGAGCCGCGAAGGGACAGCATGGTGGTTGCGTTCGCGGGGCCGGCGACAAACCTGGTGATCGCCGCGGTGTGCTTCCTGCTGATGGTCGCCATCGGCCTCGCGATCCGCATCGCGGCGCCTGATGCCATGATCCTGAATGTGGCATACCCGTTTTCGCCGGTCGCTGTCTCAGGCATCAAGGGCGCCGAAATGCTGGCGATCCATTTCGTCTTCCTGAAACAGGTCTTCTACACCACCCTCGTACTCGGATTCTTCAACCTTATGCCGATTCCACCGCTGGACGGGGCCGGCCTGTTGTCCGGCCTGTTTCCGGGCCGATACGATGCTCTCGTGGCGAAGATGCAGCCTTACGCCATGATCTTGTTCCTGCTGCTCATCCTCGTGTTCTACGTCCTGCTGATCTTCCCGTTCGGCCTGGCCGGAGGCCTTCTCTATCTGTCATTCCTGGCAATGGGATACGGGTAGCGGGTCCGGGCAGAATGGTACTGGAATGAGGGTGGATGCCGCGGGCACAGCGGACCGGCTCTACCACTTCTTCTTCTCGTGGGCGGTCTTCTTCCATGCAGCCATCGGGCTGGATTCTCCGCACTGCTGGCAGAGGGTGGTCAGAAAGACCGTGCCGCAACCCGGGCAGGCGGCGTTGGTCTCGAACGTGTCGAAGCGGGTGTGACAGCGGTTGCAGTCCCAATAGCGCCCGATCATCGGTGCCTCGCCGCACCCGGGGCACGCCGCGCCCTTGTGCCGCGGTATCCGCTCGAGCCGCGCAAGCGCCAGGGCGCTCAAAAGGCCGCGCCAGCAGCTCATCAGCATGAACACGGCGATGATCACCAGCCACATCGTCGACACGCCGCCGACAAAGCCGTTCACAAGGAATTTCATCGCAGCCAGCGCGACGAGAAGGCCAACTCCCAGGAAGCCAATGATCACGGCTATCAGGAGACTGTTCGCCCGGCCAAACACAAACCACAGGAGCGACCGGAGTATCTGGCCGCCGTCAAGCGGGTATATCGGCCACAGGTTGAACATAAGCATCCCAATGTTGATCACAAACACCGACACCCCGAGCTCATGCAGGTTCGGGTTTGTCTCCCAGACACCGAAATCGCGCAGCCACAACCCGCTCACGTACAACAGCAACACCATCACCACGTTCACGAGCGGGCCGGCGGCGATGCTCCACAGTGTCGCGCCGGGTCGCTGCGGCGGCTGGACAAAGGCCACCCCGCCGAGCGGCCAGAGCATTATGCGATCTGCTTTCCCGCCAACCGACCGGCAGGCAAGGGAGTGGCCGAATTCGTGCAACAGCACCAGGCCGAAAATGGAGAGGTATTCGAGGACCCTGAACAGCAGCGACGAGTAGTGCCCGAATGAGTTCTGCACCAAAATCAGGGCAACCAACAACCAGGACCAATGGAGGTACACTGTGATGCCGGCGACCCGCATGATGGGCGCGGCGCCCTGGATCCCGTCATCCCTCTCTTCTTCGCCACTGGCTTGTCTCTGGTCCACACTCGCTCCTTCACTTGTCCAAACGCAACACGTCTAACAAAACCTGTGGCCGTTTGCCATCCATATTGTTTCCGAAAGGGTGCGAAAGGCGTGAACAGGCAGGGTATTCTCCATGACATCTTGCGCGCCGCTTCCCGCGGCAATCGGGTCAGCCAGCCGGACGCCACGACCGCTCTCTCACCGGCACCGGCCGTCGGGGAACTACTTCACACCATCCTGGGACCGGACCAGAAGAACCGGCTGGGATGCGTGCTGCACTACTTTCTGGGCGACCGAACCATGAACGTAGTGGCGCCAGCCTGTCATCCCGTGGGTGGCGATCACTATCAGGTCGACTTTCTCGGTCCTTGCCAGTTCGCAGATTGTGCCGGCGATATCGGCGGAACACGCTATTCTCGTTTGTACCTGGACCTTCTGCGCCACCTGGTCCCGCGCAACCCTGGTAAGCTTCTTGTCCATGGCCGTTACGAGTTCATCCTGGTAAAGGTCCACATCAAAAAGCCTCACCACACCGGGATCAGACAACACAGGCACCGGCGGCACGACATAGACAAGCACGACCTGAGCCGAGAACACCTCGGCAAAATCGCTGGCCATCCTGACCCCCTCAAACGACGCATCGCTGAAGTCGGTCGGGCACAATATCCTACTCATGGTCTTCATAATCCTCCCTTTCTTCAGTTAAGCAGCCACAGGACCGGACTCCTGACAGCGCAGCACGCTATCTGCATTTC
>JBAXKQ010000009.1:0-42519 GCA_037135275.1 bacterium | reverse complement strand
ATATTGAGAGCCACTTCGATGTTTCCGAAAGGTTGCCCCGTCCTTGGACCGTGCAAGCGAGCCCACTTCGCCATGCCAGCCAATCCATCCTCAAGGCCGACGTCCTGAATCACATCGCCAAAGTACTGCTTAACCTTGGCGTGGAGGCAAAAGGCATTGTCCACCTCATTGCGCGCCTCACGATGAACAACCGTTGGCGGCACACCCATGGCCTTGGCAACTGCATTGGCAAGAGCCAGGACAGTGAACGGCTTGTCGGCCCCGACATTGAACACCTGGTTGTAGGCCCCGGTACGGAGAGCACTTTCCGCTAGGACAGGGGCCACTCCGGAAATATGACTGAACGCCCGGGTCTGCCCCCCGTCACCAAAGACGGTCATAGGCTTCCCTTGTAGAATCTGGTTCATGAAAATACCGATCACATTCCGGTACGGATCGCCGATGTTCTGCCGTTCGCCGTAGACATTGTGAGGCCGAAACACAACGTAGTTGAGGCCGAATATTTCGTGTGCTTCCCGAAGATCCAGCTCCACTGCGTACTTCGCAATTCCGTACGGATCCTCAGGAGTTGGCGTCATATCCTCAGTCATCGGCACCTGCCCCCGGCCATAGGCCGCAATCGAAGAGGTGAAGACAAAACACTTCACCGTCCCCGCATTCACGGAGGCGTTGATCAGATTTATGCTGCCTATCAAGTTGTTGGTATAGTTGAAGCGCTTGATGAAGTGACTAAGCCCTTCTGCAGCATAGGCAGCAAGGTGAAACACGTATTCGAACTTGTACTCCCGGAAGAGACTGTCGACAAGTTCGGCATCGCATACCGAACCCTGTACAAACTGTGCGGCAGGCGACAAGTTATCTCTAAACCCACCAGACAGGTCGTCGAGTGCCACGACCTTGTGACCCCTCTTGAGCAGTTCGTCGACAACGTGGGAGCCTATAAAGCCTGCACCGCCTGTCACCAAAGTATTTCCGGCCATATTACTCCATCACCCGAGGGCATATCCTATTCACATCGGGTAGACCGTGAACATTCTGTGCGCCTCAAGAATCGACTCGGCAAGGCTCAGAAGGCTCTTCCTTCCAACCGAACACAGCGTTTTCTGAAGACGGACTCCCTGTCTCAACCACATAGGATCTTGGAACCCGTATGTTCCATATCACACAGGTGCAAGTGTGCTAATTCCGCGCATGCTAGTCAACACCAGTTTCCTGCCAGTCCGGACGCTGCAAGAACTCAACAAGTGTGTCGTTACAAGGCCTCAGTAATGGTCCGGCGGAATGACCCCGGAACGGATGGCGGAACTATTCCGCCGTATACCTGAAGTCGATGGGATCTATGGATCTTGAGAGGAATCTTCGCTTGAAGCCGTCCACCATCCCTATCAGAAGCAGGGGCGGCATCACCATACAGCCAAGGCTGAAAAACCAGAACTGGGGGCTGAAGACGTTGACCCACCTGTAGCGCAGGAGCATGCCTATTTCCCTGAGCAACCAAGAATACCTGCCGTAGTTGCGTATCTGCACCAGGCCCACGTAGTTCGTCGCGACGAAATCCCTGATGCACTTCGTCCGCATGACCGTGAACTCCGGCTCGGGAAACATGGTTTCAAACAGCTGCACCCATGTCCAGACCGGCGACGGATCGTATATGCTCTTCACGCTGCGGCTCTGACTGCTCTCTATGCGCACCGCCAGCACGTTGTCCTTCATGCAATAGAGCGCATGCCGCTTCCACACTGACATGACCGGGTACACGTGCGCGGGGAAGACGTGACTGTGCACGGGTGCCTGGATCCATTCACGGCGAAGGGCAAGACACGAGAGCTGATCCATAGAGGAGATCGCGCGGAACAACAGCTCGGGCGGCGCCGTGTTGATGGAAAGGATACTGTCACACGTGGCCTCAACCGGCGGTTTGGCACGAACCGGCACCTTCACATCGCCCTGAAACCAGAAATACGCGCGCGTAACGACGCCAACCTCGGGATGCTTCACGAAGATGTCGTGGATCTTCTGAAGGTAGCCATCACAAACAAGGTCATCCTGCCCCATCAAAACCACAATGTCGTTGCGGGCATGTTCCATGCATCGCTGGAGATTCCCGCCGTAGCCGATGTTCCGGCTGTTGCGCACAACCCGGATCCGCGGATCACCGATCGCTTCGACAACACCGCATGTGTCGTCCGTGGAGTTGTCGTCGCAGATCACCACCTCGAAATCGCGGAACGATTGCGTCAGAATCGTGCGAAGAGTCGGCCTGATCCAGCGGGAGCCATTGTACGTGGGCACGCAAATACTGATGCGCAGACCGCTCATTTGGTGTCCCTGAAATTCCTGACCATTCTGTACTGCTTGATCAGTTCCAGCGAACTCCGCCTCTCGCGCAGGATCTCCTCTTCGCTCAGGACGTCGTGAATAAATGTAAGCGGCCGCTCGATTTCGTTTTCTCGCAGTCCAAGGGTCATGTGGTAGGAATTGTAGTCGGCATGCTTCATCTTTATGCCGTACTTGCCGGGGTTGTGGTATATGTCGGAACCAGGATAGGGGACCAGGGTGGATATGTCTATCCCATCGGCCTGCACCTGACCCAGAAACGCGCGAAGCCGCTCGGTAAAGCCCCGCGGCTCGCCTGGTAGTCCGATGATGAAGAAGAGCCGGGCCTTTATTCCAACCTTTGCCGTGTTATCCAACGCCTCGCGCACCTGGCCCACGCTGATCTTCTTGGCGTTGCGCTCAAGCACCTCCTGCGCAAGAGACTCGACCCCGTAGCCAATCTCCTCGCAGCCTGCGTCCTTCATCATCTGCAGACGCTCCAGATCCGCCTGGTCAACCCTGGTGGTCGCCCTCCAGCGGATATTCAGGGGTGCCATCTTCTGGCAAAGCTCCTTGAGCCGGGCCTTCTTCACGGTCATGGTGTCATCCTGAAAACGGAAACACCGTACCCCGTACTGCTGAATGACCTGCTTCAGTTCGCCGATGACGTTGTCGGGGCTCCGGAACCTGAGACGATTCCCCCACATCGCATCGCTGGCGCAGAAGCTGCAGTGGCACGGGCAACCCCTGGACGTGATCAGCGTGCCCGCGTGGTCGCCGCCGACCGAAAAGGCGTTCTTGCTAAAGATGGCATCGAACGGAAGCATGTCCCTCGCCGGATACGGGAGGGCATCCAGATCCTCGATCGGCGGACTTCTGTAAATGCGCGGCCCATCCTCTCCGGATTCCCTGTCCCGCAACAAGCGAAGGAACGAGTCCTCCCCTTCGCCGACGACTATCTTGTCGAAAACCGGGTCGATACTGTCCGGCACTGACGTGGCATGGATTCCGCCGATAACAGTGCGTCCTTCGGGATTCTTCGATTTGGCGATCCGGGCGATCGCCAAGGCCATCGGATACTCGGGCGAAGCCGACGTCACACCGTAGATATCCGACTCTCCGATCAGCTCGCTGAACTCCTCCTGCTTCCTGCTTCTCAGATCAGTGATCCTGACCTGGTATCCGGCCTGGCGAACGACCGCCGCCAGATACAACAGCCCCAGCGGGGGATTCCTCATGTCGTCGTCGAGAAAGGGATCCGGTGGAACCAGAAGTTCAACTGTGGTCTGTGTTGTCACTTGGGCGAGGACCTTAGCACTCAACCGTTACGGAATCCACCCGGAAATGAACAAAGGGAAAGATCTCTGCATGGCGCTGGCGGGGACACTCGCAACAACATGCATCTGGTCGCTCTTCCCAGCCGCCCAGCACCTTACGATTGCCGCATGAACGCGAAATCATCATCATATTTCGACTGGTAATCATACTCCTTCGCCATGGCGGCAACTCCGTTTGCGTAATCCAGGTAGTCGCGCCGCAGAGTCTCGACGGCGCCTTTGACCATGACAGGATCGTTGCCTGACAGCACAATACCGGCCTTGTGTCGCCTGACTTCATCCACAATATAGCTGACATCCGTCATCAGCACCGGCACTCCAAGGGAAAGGTAGAGCTTGGCCTTGCCGGGCTCGGTATGCCTGGTGTACAGGGTCTGGTCCAGATCGTAGAGCATGGTCCCGCAAACCCATTCGGCGGCGAGCGCTTCAAGCTCACCGGTGGCAAGATAACCGTGAAAGATCACCCTTCGGTCAACTCCGGAGTCCCGGCACCGCTTTATCAATTCCGCCGCGTAGCACCCCTCCCCAACCACATCCACCCTGATGTTCTCGTTGAGACGAGCATACTCGATCAGGCTCTCCAGGCCGACACAGGACCTGACAACTCCCACATAGCCTAGCGTTGTTGTCCGTGCATCTCTCATGTGCTGCGCCTTCATGGCGAACCCGCCGTCGTCAAAGCGTCTCTTTATCCCCAGGCTCCACCTTTTGCGCACCAGCGGCTTTCGCTCACCATCGGCAAAGACGTCATGCCGCTTCTGTATATCCAGTGACATGTAAAATACGTGGTCAATGGTCCGCGCGCAGTACCGGATGTACTTGTTGAAGATGGCGCCGGACCAATCCTTCGAATCGTAGTGAAAGATGTCCGCGATGATGAACACAAACTTCTGCTGCTTCAGGATTCGCAGAGCCTTCTGGAAGAGGCAGACAGGGGGGTGCGGAGTCATGATCCACGACCGCCGCGGCGCAACAAGTAGCGCAAAAAGGGTAAACCAGAACACCAGCTGAATGGATCTCACAAAGAACCCGCCGGCCCACTGGTTCCGGACAATCACCTTCTCCCGTACCAGTTTACCCCTGTGGTATTCCGAGAACTGTATCGAGTTTGATGAACCGAATTCGTTGCTCTGCCCGAAAGTGAAGAGGAAATAGTGAGTGCAGCGCGGGATGAAGTAGTCAGACAACAGGAAGACATCCTTCGCATGGAAGTGATTGACCGTCACAACGGAGAAATACTTGTCCTGGCTCCCCGCGTCGGACACACGAGCCGCTTCGGCGCCTGCATTCGCAATCGAATTTCCCGGGACGGCCACGGTTCTTCTCTCCATTTTCCTGGCCTGCCTCTCTCCCCATCTGATGAACCGCGACTATATCCCACACCTTTGCAGACGGGCAAGGCGCGTTTTGAGGGTTGTTCGAAGAGCAATGGTCGGTTATTGTGTTGCCGGTGTGCCGTGCGGCGGCGGCGGGCAGATACCCCATGTTTGGAGAACTGGACTCATGAGCAGCTTCAAGGTCAGTTTTGTGATACCGACCTTCAATTCGGCAAGGACCCTTCCGGATTGCCTCCGCTCGATACGGGAACAGAAGTATCCGGCCAACCTCGTGGAAATCGTGATTGCCGACGCGGGATCGTCCGACACCACTGTGGAGATTGCAAAGGAGTTCCGATGCGACAGGATAGTCGGCAACCCGCTGAAGACCGGCGAAGCTGGCAAGACCGCGGGCATCCACGTGGCCACCGGCGAGATCATCGCACTGGTGGACAGCGACAACATCCTTGACTCACCGGACTGGTTGGCTGCCATGCTGAAGCCTTTCTCGGACCCGGGCATCGTTGCCTCCGAACCGCTGGTCTACACCCGGCGCCCGGGGGACCCGGCCATGACCCGCTATTTTGCCATGCTCGGCATGAACGATCCGCTCTGCCTTTTCCTCGGTAATTATGACCGGATCAGCATGGTGACAGGCAAATGGACCGGCCTCAGCGTGCCGGCACAGGAACGCGACGGCTACATCGAACTCGCGCTGGGGACAGACAACCTGCCGACCATCGGCGCAAACGGATTCGTCATACGCCGGTCGTTGCTGGACGGAATCAAGTGGGATCCCTACTTCTTCGACATCGACATCATGCACCAGGCGGTGGCGGCGGGGCACAACCGGGTGGCGAAGGTGCGCTGCGGCATAGTGCATCTCTACTGCCGCACGCTGGGGGATTTCGCACGGAAGCAGGACCGGCGGATCAGGGACTTCCTCTTCTTCTCAAAGTCCAATGAGCGGACGTACCCGTGGGACAAGCAGAAGAGAGCAGGCCTCGTTCGCTTCTGCCTGGCAACAGTCCTGACCCTGCCACTGATCCTGCAGATGATCCGTGGCTGGCGCCGCCAGCCCGACCCTGCATGGTTGATCCACATCCCAGCCTGCTGGATCACTCTCTGGGTCTACGGCCTGGCCACTGCCAAAAAGGCACTCGGCTTCAAGGCCGCCGCGCGCACGCGGGATGGCTGGAAGCAGTAGCCTGCCCGGTGTCAGCGCCTGTCCTCGTCCAACCCCGGCTCCGGCGTCCGTTGGTGCCCGGTCCACCTTCCCACCTTCTCAAACAATATCAGCCAACTGAGGGAGATGGATACGGGGCCGTGCCAGAGCATGAATGAACTTCTCTCAAAGACTGAGAGCCACACCCCATCCAGGAGTGGCATCACAGCAGTCAGGCCGTAGATTTCGAACAACACTCGCCTGATCCGCCGCCAGGGCGAATTGTGCGCCGGATGCTGTTTGCCGCAAACAGGCCAGCCATCGTGGCTGCCGCGGAGCCACGCACGATATTCCCGCACAAAGACCGGGAGACTCTCGGCAGCCTTGTGGTGGATTCCAGCACCCTGAACAAGGGCCACCAGGTGCCTGGCCTCGATCAACCGGACAAGCGGCGGCGCCTTGTCGTCTCCCATCCCTGCCGCTTCCACCGCCGAGCGCCTCACCCCCACGCCGTGATCGGGCGGGATCAGCGGCGGCCGGCGGACAGGAAAACGGTGAATCTCATAACCCTCCCCGCTGCCCGCAACACCATAAGCACCCAGGCAGTATCGCGGGTTGGCTGTGTCGCCATATACGAACCACCCGAACGGATCGCCATTGGTCCTGCACAGGTAACGCGCAAACGGGCCATCAGTCGGAACCTCCGCAATCTGCGTAAACACGCCCGCGACATCGGGGCGCTCCGTGAAGGGCCGCACCATCAGGCGGATCCAGTCTGTTCTCGACAATCCGCCATCGGCGCCAATCGCAAAGACGATTTCACCGGTCGCTTTTCCCAGGCCAAGGTTCACCCTTGCAACGGCATCATCCTCGCCGCAACGCACAACGACCGCATTGAAGCGAACTGCTACATCGGCCACCTCGCCGCAACCTTCAGGCATCACCACAACGATCTCTACCAACCGCTCCGGATATTCCTGACAGGATATGGTCTCGAGGCAACCGGTGAGGCTGTCGGGGTCCTTATCAGTGATCACTACGAAAGACACGGCAGGCAAATCGTCCATTTCAACTCCGCAACACACGACCAGAACACCCCGGGGATTCTCTTCTCATCCTCAGTTCCCGTGCTCAATCACGAGGACGCCGACTAGCGCGGGAACGCGTTACCTGCTGGCGGCTTCCCTGTAGTATTTCTCCAGAGCCGGCACAACCATCCCGTCCCAATCATACCGTCTGGCGGTCTCAACGCCTGCGGCGGCAAGCCTGGCGGCAAGTCCGCCGTCGGCAAGCACTTCCCCAAGTGCCGTGGCCATTTCTTCCACGTTTGCCACAAGAAGTCCGTTCTTTCCGTGATCGACCAGGCGGTCCGCAGCCGAGTGTGGCGCTTTGCGCGCAATCACCGGCACACCCGCGGCCATTGCCTCGATCAGCACTATCCCGAACCCCTCCTGTTCCGACGGCAGCACAAACACCTTTGACTTCGCATACTCAAGGGAGAGCTCCTGCTCGGAAAGGCCGTCGCAGAAGACAATCCGCCCGTCAAGCCCGAGCCGGGAGGCATCCGCCTGGAGTTTCTCCCTCTCGTACCCCTTTCCGACAATCTTCAGCGTGCATCCCCGGATGGGACCGGCTATGCGCGCAAAAGCTTCAATCAGCGTGTCGACCCGCTTGTACCTCGTCAGCCTTCCGACATACAGGACCTGGTTCTCCCGTTGGACTCGCGCTGCCGGGGCAATAGCTTCACAGTCCACACCGCACGGCACGACCGCCATGTTCCGGACGCCCAGGAAGCTCTTCGCGTTCTCCGCCGTGAACTCCGAGATCGCCGTATTGAAGACGCTCAGGCGCGCAATCCACCACTCGAACAGCCACGCCAGTCCGCCAACGAGCGGGCCGCGATGCTCCATCCATCTCCTCAACCCGCGCGCCTCATACCATGTGATAACCAGCCTTGCCCGGCTGAACATGGTGGCTGCCCGGACTGCCAGGCACGACAGGTATGGAAAATTGCTGCAATCGATAACGTCAAAGTCGTTGCGACGCATATAGGAGTAGAGGTGCCACGCAAAGTAGAGAGGCTGCCAGAAGGACCGCTTTCCGCCTACGGTCAATCCAGGCCTGGAACGGCAGACGCCCACGCAGCGGACCCCTTCTCTGGTGAACTCTGCTGCGCCATCCCACATCTGCATGCTGACAAGCGAGACGTCGTGGCCGCGTTTCGCGAGCCGCCGGGCCACCTCCCAGTTCCGCTTCTCGCCGCCGCCCAGCCCGTACGGATACATCACGTCGTATACAATGGCTATCTTCATCTGCCCCCGCCCCACTCCACTCGCTATCCAACCTTGCCGCCGGAAGACGGCGGAACTATTCCCAGTACCCCGCCGATTCTGCCGCAAATGATTCTGCTGTCAATGATTCTGTCAGCCCGCAGGCCGGAACTCTTCTCCATCCCCGCTTCAGGGCGCCCGCCCATATTGCGCTGTCCGCCGGCAGAAAGCGGCAAGAGAAGCCCTGATTGCGGGCTAATTCACAACATATCATGGTTGCAGGAGGCTCGCCGCACGTGGTATAGGTGCCGGCTGTGTTTTGTGAAGGCATCCCGGTACGGTTCAGGAGCGTGTATCCGTGTACTTGCAGCACCTCGACATTCTCGGCTTCAAGAGCTTTGCCCGCCCCACAAGGCTGACGTTCGACCCTGGCATGGTCGCAATCGTCGGCCCCAACGGCTGCGGCAAAAGCAACGTGCTTGACTCCATCCGCTGGGTTCTTGGCGAGCAGAGCGCCAGGATTCTGCGCGGCAACAAGATGGAGGATGTCATATTTGACGGAACCGAGAACCTGAAACCCCTCGGCATGGCTGAGGTAAGCATCACCTTCGCGGACTGTGAGAAGATCCTTGGAACAGAGTACAATGAGGTCACCATAGGCAGGCGGGTCTACCGTTCCGGAGAGGGTGAATACTTCATCAACAAGACAGCCTGCCGGCTGAAGGACATCCAGCGGCTCTTCATGAACACCGGCATAGGCACGGCCTCCTACTCCATAATGGAGCAGGGCCGGATAGACCAGATCCTCAGTTCCAGGCCGGAAGACCGCCGCGAGATCTTTGAGGAAGCCAGCGGCATCACCAAGTTCAAGACCGACAGGGACGAGGCCATGCGCAAGCTGTCGCAGACGGAGGCCAACCTGCTTCGCATCGCCGACGTCATCACCGAGGTGAAGCGCCAGATCGGCTCGCTCGAACGGCAGGCCGGCAAGGCCCGCCGCTTCAAGACCCTCAGGGACGAACTTCGCAAACTGGATCTCTACGTCACCAAGCAGCGGCTTGTCGCTCACGACACGGATATCTCCACGCTGAAGTCACAGGTGGAGTCGATTGCCGCCCAGTTGGAGTCCGCCGATGCCTCAATCATGATGATAGAGGCGACCAACGCCGCTTTGAGAAAACAGATTTCCGATACCGAGCAGGAAATTGACGCCCTGATGGAGGCCCGCAGCGCCGCGTCAACACAACTCCAGCGAGCAAGGGATCTTCTGCGGCTCAATTCAGACCGCATCGAAGAGTCGCTCCAGCTTTCAGAGCGCGACAAGGAAGCCATCGCGCGCACGTCGGCTCAGCTTGACCGCCAGAAGGCCTCCCTGGAGGAATTGAGGTCCAGGCAGGAGGCAGGCAGGGCGGAATTGGCCGTCGCCGAAACAGACCGCCAGCGCAAGCTGGAACAACTTGCCTGCCACGAGGCCGCGACAGAGGAGCTGCGAAGGAAGGTCGAGACGTTCCAGTCCGAACTCCTCGAGACCGAAAACAACCTCTCCGGGCTCCAGAACGAGCTTTCCGACATTGATTCCAGTCTCCGGACCGATGCCGTTCGCAGGGAGCGCCTCACGGTTGAGAAGTCGAACCTGGAGAAGGAGTCCGCCGCCGGACAGGAAAGTCAGGCCGCGCTGGCGGAGGCCGTCGCAAAGATCAATGCTGAAACCGGGGAGCGCGCCCGGGAGGTTGAAAGTCTCTCAGAAGCCCTCGGGGCTGCCAGGAAGGATCTGGCCGAGGCCCAATCAGTGTCGGTCTCGTACAAGTCCGATCTTGCGGCGCGGGGTGCCCAGGCAAAGATGCTCGCAAGCGCGGATGCGCAGGCGGCAACATTCCCGCCGGGCGCCAGGCTGCTGATGGATATGGCGAATCCGCTGGAACTGGCGGAGCAGGCCGTACTCGGCCCGCTCGTGTCGCAGCTGGATGTCGATCCCGAATTCCGGCTCCCACTTGAGGCAATCCTTCGCTCCTGGTGCGACGCCGTTGTTGTCGCCGACACGGCCACTGCCCTCAAGGTTATCGCCAAGCTTGAAGAGTCCAAGGGCGGATCGGTCCGGCTGCTGGCTGCCAATGCCGTGACCGCAGACCTGGCACTGCCGCCTCCCGGCCCGGGCGCCAGGCTGCTCGACCATGTTCGTGTCCCCGCGCCGCTGGCCGGCCTTCTCGGCCGGCTGCTGGACGGCGTCCTTGTCGTCGACTCACTCCAGGGCATTCCTGATCCGGTGCCCGCACGTTCAGTCTATGTCACCAGAAGCGGCGCAGTAGTCAGGGGCGATGGCGCAGCCGAGTTCTGGACCCCTGACACCGAACGGCCGAATCCCCTCATTCAGCGGCGCCTGCTGGCCGAGGTCAATGAGGCCATCCAGTCGCTGGAACAGGCACTCGCCGGGCAGCAGGAGAAGTGCCGCGCCATGGACTCGGCCATCACCGCCGCAGGCGGGACCCTTGAGAAGGCCCGCGCACTGCTCGATGATAGCCGGCAGCGGCGCGCGGCGAAGGATGGCGAGAACCAGGTGATCTCGAGGCAGGCGGCGCAAATCAAGGATCGTCTTGAAACAGTTGCCTGGGAGCTTGGCAGCCTCCAGAAGGAAGACGGCACGGATGCCGCACGGCGCCAGGATATCATCCGCCGGATCAGCGAACTTACCGACCAGCGGGCGAAGCTCAGGACCGACGGCGAGGCCGCCGGCAGGCAGGTCCGCGCCCTGGACCAGGAGCGCTCCGTATTCGCAACCGAGGCTTCGGAAGCACGGCTGCGCTGCTCGGAAGCCGCACAGCAGGCAAAACTCATGGAGGATCAGCTGGCCATGACGTCGGGCCGCATGGTCGAGCTTGAAGAAACCGTGGCGCACCACACCAACGCCCTGGCAGCACGGAACGCAAGCATAGAGGAGCTCCGACGCTCCGTCGAGGAAGCCAACGGCCAGATCGTCAAGCTCGAGCAGGACCAGAACAATGCCACCGCCCGCCTCGATACCGCAAGGGCCAACCGGCAGCACGTTGAGGTGCGGATCCAGGAATCCGACAGGGACCTCGCATCGCGCAGGACCGTTGGCGACGAACTGCGGAACCGGAAGTCGTCGCTGGACGTGAAACTGGCTGAAAGCACCATGAGACGCCAGAATATGCTGGACCGTGTCACTTCGGAGTATTCCATCACGGCAAAAGATATCATGGAGGAGCCCGATCCTGCCTGGGAGGAGGGCGAGCCCGAAATCGAATGGCTGGATTCGCGCATCGCGGAATTGAACGCCAAGATCGACGCCATGGGGCCCGTCAATATGGGCGCCGTGGAGGAACACCAGGAGCTCCTCGACCGGCACACGTTCCTGTCGACGCAACATGACGACCTCGTCAATGCGCGCCAGAAACTCATAGCCATGATCAACCAGATCAACAAGACCACGTCCGAGATGTTCTCCCAGACGTTCGCTGCCGTGAACCAGAACTTCGACCTCATGTTCAAGAAGCTCTTCAACGGCGGATCCGCGAAGCTCGTGCTGGTCAATGAGGAGGACGTGCTTGAAAGCGGCGTCGAGATCATCGCCAGGCCGCCGGGCAAGAAACTCCAGACCGTCACCCTTCTCTCCGGCGGCGAGCGTACCCTGACTGCGGTGTCGCTCCTGTTCGCGATCTACCTCATCAAGCCAAGCCCGTTCTGCGTGCTGGATGAGCTCGACGCAGCCCTCGACGACTCGAACATCGGGCGCTTTGTCAATATTCTGCAGGAGTTCCTGAGCAGATCCCAGTTCCTCGTCATCACCCACAGCCAGCAGACTATAGCCGCGGCAAGCACCATCTACGGTGTGACGATGGAGGAGAAGGGCGTCTCCAAGCTTGTCTCCATGAAGTTCGTCAACGGGCGACCCATGCCGGAGAAGAAGACGGACTCCGCCCAGCCAGCCCCCGCAGCCAAATGAGAATCGACACAGAAAAGCTGCTCGCCTGCGCCGCAGACACTGCGCGCCGGACCGGAACCCACGCCCTCACCAACTCCGCCCGAAGGATGGATGTTGCCCGGACGATGGCTAATGATGTGAAGCTGAAGCTGGATATCGAATGCCAGGCGCTGGCCGCGAGGCGCATCCGCGCAACCTTCCCCGGCCACCGTTTCCTCGGCGAGGAAGACGACACCAGCACCACCGCTCGGCAACCGGAATTCTCATTCGCGAAGAAAGCGTGTCCGATCGACGCGGAGGCGTCGGATGTGCTGTGGATCGTGGACCCGATCGATGGCACCGTGAACTTCAGCCACGGCATTCCACTCTGGTGCTGCTCGGTGGCAGTAGCGGTACGTAACGAGATTGTAGCAGGCGCTGTCTACGCACCGGCCCTCGACCGCTGCTACACGGCACGCGCCGGCGGCAAGGCAACCTGCAACGGCAGGCCGATCCGTGTGTCGGGCCGGAAGAAGTTGTCCGACTCCGTCCTGGCAACCAGCATGGATCGCACACTCCACCCGGGAGTGCCGCCGTTCTCGCTCTTCCACTCCGTCGCTCCAAAAGTCCAGCGCGCGCGCATACTTGGGTCCGCAGCCCTTGACCTTTGCTTCGTGGCGGAGGGGAGCGAGGATGGTTACATGGAGGGAACGATCTATATCTGGGACATCGCTGCGGGCGGCCTGATAGTCCAGCAGGCAGGCGGCCGGATCGAGCAACTGGCTCGCTTCCCCGGCAATCGCATCTGCTGCCTGGCAACCAACGGCCTCATCCACGACCGCATGAAGGCCGCACTGCGCCCGGCCCTGCGGGCCCTGTCTCGATAGGGTTACTGCGCCACCCTTCTGGAAAAGTCAAGTTCTGGTCTCGCCGTTCGCCCTCCCCTGCCTCGAAAAAAGACTTCTAAAATACTTGCCATGCGGCCCGAACACATGTACGTTCCACCGCCACTGCGGTTAGGGTTACATGCAAACTAGTCAGGAGACAATATGGCAGCACCAACAACGAACAAGAAGCTGATCGCGTGGGTGGATGAGGTCGTCAAGCTGTGCAAACCAGACAATGTCTATTGGTGCGACGGCTCACAGGCGGAATACCAACGCCTTTGCGATGAGATGGTAAAGGGCGGAACTTTCCTCCCCCTCAACGAGAAGACCCGTCCGGGCTGCTATCTCGCCCGCTCACATAAGAGCGACGTGGCCCGGGTCGAGGACAGGACGTACATAGCGTCGGCCAGGGAAGAGGATGCCGGTCCGTCAAACAAGTGGGCGGAACCAGTGGAACTCAAGAAGAAGCTGACCGGCTTCTTTGCCGGTTGCATGGCCGGCCGCACCCTCTACGTCATACCGTTCTCCATGGGGCCTCTGAACTCACCCATCGCAAAGATCGGCATCGAACTCACGGACTCGCCGTACGTCGTCGTCAACATGCGCATCATGACGCGCATGGGCGCTGAAGTCCTGAAGAAGCTCGGCGACGGCGCTTTTGTGCCGTGCCTGCACTCGATCGGCGCACCACTGAAGCCCGGCCAGAAGGATGTGCCGTGGCCCTGCGAGCCCGACCCGGAACGCAAGTATATTGCCCACTTCCCGGACGACCCGGCCATCTGGTCCTACGGTTCCGGCTACGGTGGAAATGCCCTTCTCGGCAAGAAGTGCCTGGCGCTGCGCATCGCGTCCGTCCTGGCCCAGAAGGAAGGCTGGATGGCAGAGCACATGGTCATTCTCTCGCTCACGTCCCCGGCGGGCAAGACCCACTACATCACCGCCGCCTTCCCCAGCGCCTGCGGCAAGACCAACCTCGCCATGATGCTGCCGACACTTCCCGGATGGACGGTGAAGTGCCTTGGCGATGACATCGCATGGCTCAGGATCGGGAACGACGGACGCCTGTACGCGATGAACGTGGAGACTGGCTTCTTTGGCGTTGCGCCTGGAACCTCCAACCAGTCCAACCCCAATGCCATGACCACGATCACGAAGAACACAATCTTCACCAACGTGGCCCTGACAAAGGACGGGGATGTCTGGTGGGAGAACATCGGCTACGATGCACCCTCCACCCTCATCGACTGGCAGGGCAAGGAATGGAAAGCCGGCCCGGACCAGAAGGAGAAGGCTGCCCACCCGAACGCCCGCTTCACCGCCCCGGCGGCTCAGTGCCCGGTGATAGATCCCGAGTGGCAGAATCCGGATGGCGTGCCGATTTCGGCTATGCTGTTCGGCGGACGCAGGCCGGGCACAATTCCGCTGATCAACGAAGCACTCTCGTGGGAGCACGGGGTGTTCATGGGTTCGTCGGCCGGGTCAGAGACCACGGCGGCCGCGCTGGGCCAGGCCGGTGTATTGCGGCGTGATCCGTTCGCCATGCTGCCCTTCTGCGGATACAACATGGCCGATTACTTCGCCCACTGGCTGTCTTTTGCTGAAAAGACGGACAGAAGGAAGCTCCCGAAGATATTCTTCGTCAACTGGTTCCGCAAGGACGAGAGCGGCAAGTTCCTTTGGCCGGGCTACGGCGACAACAGCCGCGTCCTGAAGTGGGTCTGTGAGCGCGTCGAAGGTACCGGCGCGGCCGTCAGCACACCGATCGGCAACCTGCCGACCGAGAACGGGCTCGATATCTCGGGCCTCAAGATCGACAAGTCGGACATCAGCAAGCTGCTGGCTGTGGATATCGCCGGCTGGAAGCAGGAGGCCGCGAGCATCGAAGAACACTACAAGCAGTTTGGCAACCGGCTGCCCGCTGGCCTGCGGAAGGAGCTGGAAGCCCTGAAGAAGCGGCTCGGCGCCTAGATCGGCTGCGCTTTGTTCCGGCCGCCCCCCTCGCTTGGGGGGCGGCCGCCTTTTTTCCTCCCAGGCCAACCCCCATCCGCCTCCCGCCTTCCCCCTTTTTTCCTCGCGGCTTCACGCCGCAGTGGCTATAAAGCGGTCACTGACGTTTGATTGTGGTTTCGTTCCGCATAATCGACGGGCACGGAGTGTGCCGGGGAAGGAAGCATGAAAGTCGTAATCCTGTGCGGCGGTATGGGTACCCGGATGGCCGAGGAGACCGAACTCAGGCCAAAACCGATGGTCGAGATTGGCGGACGCCCCATCCTGTGGCACATAATGAAGCACTACGCCGGCCACGGATTCAACGAGTTCTTCCTTGCCCTTGGCTACAAGGGCGAACACATCAAACGGTTCTTCGTCGACTACTACACCCTGAACCGCAACATCACCGTTGACCTGTCCACCGGCAACGTCAAGCGGTACGAGACCGAGAACGAGAACTGGATCGTTCACCTGATGGACACCGGGCACGACACCATGACCGGCGGCCGGCTGAAACGCCTGGAACCGTGGCTCAGGAACGAGCCCTTCATGCTCACCTATGGCGACGGCCTGAGCAACGTCGACCTGTCCGATCTCGAGAAGTTCCATCGAAGGAACGGACGCATTGCCACCATAACCGCGGTCCGCCCACCATCAAGATTCGGAGGACTGGTGTTCAGCGGCAACCTCGTTTCAAAGTTCACTGAGAAGCCCGAGACCGGCGAGGGCTGGATCAACGGCGGCTTCATGGTCCTCCAGCCTGAGGTATTCAAGCACCTGAAGGACGATCGCAGCGTGCTGGAAGTGGACGCCATCCAGCGCCTCGGCGCCAAGCGCCAGCTCGCCGCCCGCCGGCACGACGGATTCTGGCAGTGCATGGATACGTTGCGGGACAAACGCGTACTGGACAAACTATGGGATTCAGGAAAAGCCCCCTGGAAGACATGGGCGTGACAATGCGGATGGACCTCGGGAACACTTTCAAGGATCGCACCGTCCTGGTCACCGGCCATACCGGTTTCAAGGGCGCATGGCTTAGTCTCTGGCTTGACGCGCTGGGCGCCAAGGTCACCGGTTTCTCACTGCCCCCGCCGACCAACCCGAGCCTCTTCCGGCTGGCCCGCCTGGACAAGCTCGTTGACCACCGCACCGGCGACGTGCGGGACTACGCAGCGCTAAGGCGGGTGGTCAAGGAAACCAAACCCGCCTTCATCTTCCACCTGGCAGCCCAGTCCCTGGTGCGGACCTCGTATGCAAAGCCGCTTGAAACCCTCGAGACCAACATCATGGGCACGGCCAACCTGCTGGCAGCCGTCCAGGAACTCAACCAGCCTTGCTCGGTCGTGCTGGTCACATCCGACAAGTGCTACGAAAACCGCGAAAAACACTCCGGGTACCGGGAATCAGACCCGATGGGCGGCAACGACCCCTATAGCGCCAGCAAAGGCTGCGCCGAGCTGGTCGCCGCGTGTTGGAAGAAGAGTTTCTTCTCCCGCAGCGATAGGATTAGAATTGCCACCGCAAGGGCTGGCAATGTCATCGGCGGAGGTGACTGGGCCACCGACCGGATAGTACCCGACTGCATTCGGGCCCTATGCGCCGACCGCCCGGTCCTGGTGCGGAACCCGGCTTCTGTACGGCCGTGGCAGCATGTGCTTGATCCCTTGAACGGATACCTGACGTTGGCGTCGCGCATGTCTGGCAACCTCGGACATGATTACTGCGGCGCATGGAATTTCGGACCGGAAAGCCGGAATATCAAAACGGTTCATGCCCTGGTCGATGAGACCATCAGATGTTGGGGAAGCGGGCATTGGAGGATGGCAAAACCCGTACCAGCCCCTGTCAAGGAGACATCGAGGCTGGTCTTGAACTGCAGAAAGGCCAAACGTCGACTTGGCTGGCACCCCTTCTGGAGCTTCAATAGAAGCGTCCGCGAAACCACACTCTGGTACAGGGCATGGCGCACGGATGCAAGCGACATGCTGGCCGTGACCCGAGACCAGATAGAAGCATTTGCGAAATGTGCCAATACCGGCTGAAGTGGTCCACTTGAACAGTCACGTCCATCACTTCTCTTATTGCCGGGTCTGCGCGGGCAACCGCCTTCGGCTGATCCTTCATCTGGCCGACATGCCGCTCACGGACGACTTCGTCCCCCAATCGATGTTTGGCAGTGAGTTCCGATGTGATCTCAACCTGTACGTCTGTGAGGATTGCGCAACAGTACAGACCCGGCACGATGTGTCCGGACAGGAGTACTACAAAGACTATCGATACTCAGTGGCAGGGTCAGCCACGGCCAGTCGTTTCATGCGGTTGCTGGCAGAGAGTGTTGTCCGCAGGTGCGGCACGGCAGATCCCGCAAGGCGCCGCATTCTTGAGATTGGCTCCGGCGACGGCAGCCAGTTGCTTGCCTTCAAGCAGTTGGGTTGGCAGGTGCTAGGCTACGAGCCATCCGCCATTCTGGCACAGTCGGCAGAGCAAAGAGGCGTCCCCACGATCCGGGGCCACTTTGATTTGAGTTTCAAGCCGGAACTCCCGAATGACTTTCACACCGTTGACGTTCTCCTGCTCTCATACACTTTCGACCATCTGGCCCACCCACGCGAATTTCTCGCAGCGGCCCGCTCCCTCCTCCGTCCCGACAGTGGCATACTGGTGGTGGAGGTCCACAACCTGGAGGACATCTTCAAGCGGCGGGAATACTGTCTCTTTGAGCACGAGCACACGATCTACCTCACTGCCGCCAGCGCGGCCTCGCTCGCTGCACGCGAGGGGTTCAAGGTCCTCGATTACGATCCGGTTCCTGGAAACGAACGCAGGGCGAACTCCCTGATTTTTGTCGCCACACCGCAAGGGGCGGATCAGTCGAGGCCTGCAGTTCTGCCGCTGGAACCCGCCAAGGCCGGCTTCTACGAGCGGCAGGCCGCGCTGATTCAGCAGGGAATAGCCAATCTTGACTGTTTCGTGGACCACATCGCCGCCAGCGGCGGAACTATTGCCGGCTACGGTGCTGGCGGCCGCGGCGTCATGACTCTGGCGTCCATGCAATCTGCCGCAAAGGTCAGCTACCTGGTTGACAGACGATTCGACCGCCCAGGGCTGGTGGCGCCAAAATCGGGAGTGCCTGTGTCCGGTCTTTCGAAACTGAAGGAATCACCGGTCGATAAGATCCTCGTTTTCAGCTACGGGTACATGGACGAGATCCGGTCAGAGTTGGCCGCATACGGCTACAAACCCGACCAATTCCATTCCCTCATTGATGTAATGGCAGGCACAGCTGGATGAGCCACAACGATCATCGCGCAGTACTGACCGGGGCCAATGGCTTCCTGGGCTCTGCGATCCTTACGGAGCTCTCGCGATCCGGGATCCCCACCCTGGCGATAACACGTCACGCGGGGGCCGCGACCCGTCCAGGGACAGTCCCCGGCTGTGAAACCTTGCACGGTGATAACTTTGCCGATAGTTCGCTTATCCGGCGCGTCAAGGCGTGGCAGCCGAGCGTCGTCATTCACTGTGCATGGCAGGGGGTGAATGGGCGGGACAGGAATCAGCCATTCCAGATCGCGCAGAATCTACCCCTTACCCTGGACACGGTCGAACTCGCGCACGAAGCCGGTTGCTCACAGTGGATTGGATTCGGATCCCAGGCTGAGTACGGCACGCCCAACCGCATTGTCGACGAATCGGCCCCAGCCCGGCCCACCACTCTCTACGGGAAGGCAAAACTTGCGGCGGGTATCGCCACCCTGGGCCTGTGCGAGTCTTTGGGGCTGAGCGGAACATGGCTCCGCATCTTTTCACTCTACGGCCCCGGGGATGATCAAAGGTGTTTTGTACCTTATGTCATCAGCGAGTTTCTTCAAGGACGCGCACCGCGGGTCACGCCTTGCGAGCAGCTGTGGGACTACCTGAATGTAGCGGATGCAGCGCGGGCGGCAACCGCTGTCCTGAAGAGCGCCGCCCCGGGCGTCTTTAATCTTGGCTCGGGAACCACGGTTCCGCTGCGTCATGTTGTGGAGGAGATCCGTCACATTGTCGGTGCGGCTGTAGGCGCAGAGTACGGCGCCATTGCATATGGTCCGGATCAAGTCATGCACTTGCAGGCCGACATCACGAGGCTGCAACAGGCTGTTGGCTGGGCCCCCTCAATACCTTTGCCCGACGGCCTGCAGGAATGCGTTTCGCTTATCCGCCTGAGCAGCGGCAAACAATCATGACAACCACCACCCTGGCATTGGACATTCGAAGGCACACACTGCAGATGGTGACCCGCGCCTGCGCATCCCACGTCGGCGGCTGCCTGAGCATCGCGGATCTGCTGGCTGTTCTTTACGGAGAAGTGCTGAGGATCGATCCGCAGGACCCTGATTGGCAAGACCGCGACCGGTTTATCCTCAGCAAGGGACACGCCTGCGCCGCACTCTATGCCGCGCTGGCAGTCAAAGGATTCTTTCCTGTCGAAGAATTGGAGCAATTCGGCATGGATGGGTCACGCCTTACGACCCATGCCGGTTACGCCGTGCCCGGGGTGGAGTTATCAACCGGTTCGCTGGGGCATGGCCTGCCAGTGAGCTGCGGACTGGCCCTTGCTGCAAAGCGGGACCACAAGGCCTGGCGCACGTTTGTCCTTGTGAGCGACGGCGAATGCGAAGAGGGCTCCACATGGGAAGCCGCGCTTTTTGCGGGCCACCACGGCCTCGACAACCTGGTTGCCATCGTCGATGCCAATGGATTGCAGGGCCTGGGCACCGTCAGGGAAATCCTCAATCTCGACCCGCTGGCAGACAAGCTGAGGGACTTCGGATGGGCGGTCCATGAGATAGACGGTCATGAGCATGAGCAGATCCGGAAGGCACTGCTGGAGGTTCCGTGCGTGCCCGGAAAACCGACGGCCATCATCGCGCACACCATCAAGGGAAAGGGCGTGAGCTTCATGGAACACAAGCTGGAGTGGCACTACAAATCACCCTCGGCAGAACAGCTGCTGGCGGCCTTGCTGGAACTGGGAACCCCTGAGTGAGAGCTGCATTCATACAGACTCTGATTGAAATCGCCGGGCGGGACGACCGGATATGGCTCCTCACCGGCGACCTCGGCTATTCCGTAATTGAGCCCTTCGTCGCGCTTTTCCCGCAACGTTATGTAAATGCCGGCGTGGCGGAACAGAACATGATCGGCCTTGCCGCAGGGCTTGCGTTGACCGGCAAGACCGTCTTTGTGTATTCCATCGCGAACTTCCCAACACTCCGCTGCCTGGAGCAGATACGCAATGACGTCTGCGGCCACAACCTGAGTGTGAAGGTTGTAGCGGTGGGCGGAGGTTTCAGCTACGGCGCCCTCGGCTACAGTCACCATGGCATCGAGGATCTGGCCATTCTGCGCGCCCTGCCTCGCATGGAAGTAGCCGCACCTGCTGACCCGGTGGAAACCCGCCTGATCACAGGACTGATGGCTGAAAGCGGAGGACCGGCCTATCTGCGGCTTGGAAAGAACCGCGAACCCGTTCTGCATGCTACAGCCCCTGCCCTGAAGCGCGGGCACCCGCTCGCGGTGCGGGCTGGCGAGAAAGTCGCCATTCTGGCGACGGGCGGAATCCTGGAGCCTTGTCTCAAGGCGGCCGGCACGCCCTGCGCAATGGGCAAGCACCCTGCCGTCTACAGTGTTCCCTGGCTGAAGCCTATGGACAGGCAAAGTATCGCTGCTGTCGCCCGGCGCTTCACTCACATCGTCACAGTCGAAGAAGCACAGGTTTGTGGCGGGCTGGGTGGAGCGGTGGCTGAAATCCTGGCTGAACTTCCGGCACCTCATGCCCGCCTGACAAGGCTGGGTGTACCGGACATCATCCTGGAGAACGCCTTCAGTCAGGCCGCGGCGCGCGAGAAGGTTGGAATAACGGCAGATGCAATTGCCGCCACAATAGCCGCCCTTGCATAGAACAAGGGAAGTTTATCGCAAAGACAGGCCCGCTCACTGATGAATCTCCTCATGAAGCTTCTGCGCGGCGAAGGGTCCTCTTCGCCGAGTCTCTCCCAGCCTGGCCGTCCAGACGCGCCAACCCCCGTGCTGCTCCAATCGTTCGCCTCGGCCGGCGCCCGCCTTGCCACTACCGTCACTCTCCTGCTCACAATCAGCCTCGCCGTGCGGAAGCTGTCATCCGAGGAATTCGGGCTGTGGTCAATTCTTCTCAGCCTTATGTTCCTGGCGACTACCTTTGATTTCGGCTTCCGCTATGGTCTGTCCAACAGGTTGGCGGCCCTGATTGCGCTTCCCGGTGGCAACAGCAAGCTGGAGGAGTCAACCATGTTCCTGTCGGTATTCATGCTGCAGGTCGCCATCGCAGTCTGCGGTTCTGCGATATGCCTATGCGTGCTGCCACATGTGCCGTGGGAAAGACTGCTAAGCATTCGTCAGCCAGACCTCGCCACTCATGCGGCCAGCACCATGACGATCGCCGGGTGTTTCTTCTTTCTATATCTGCCGTTCTCGCTGTGGGGATCGGCGTTCTACGCCCACAATGAGATTGCGCTGGCGAGTATGCTGTCGGCGCTGCAGTCGCTGATCCTTCTCGCCGTGTTCGTTTTCGCGGCCTTCAAGCTCCATTTTCAGGATCTGGTCATCGCCTATTTCGCCGCCTATGTCCTCACCGGAGTTCTGATTACCGCAGCCTTGTTCGTGCGCCGATCATGGACATTGCAGCGGGTAGCCAGTCCCGGTCTCACGGGCAGCATACGCTCGATATCTCGCCCAAGCCTCGAATTCTTTGTCCTGAGCTTCGCCGGCGCCCTGACAGCAACCGCCGGGACATGCCTCTCGGGCACAGTAACGGGATTGAAGGAGGCAGGAGATTTCTCGCTCATCCAGAAGATATTCAGCCTGTTGGTCACATTGCACCTCGCATTCCTCTCGCCGTTGTCACCTGCATACACGCAATATGCGCGCCTCGGGAATTGGAACTGGGTCAGGCAAAAACTGATCGTCTCTGTCCAGTGGACATGGCCGGTTGTCTTCCTTGGAGGAGGGCTGTTGCTGGTCGCATGCCACCCTGTGCTCGTCTGGGTGTGGACCGGGAAATGGCTGACAGATTTCACCCTGGCCGGTATTCTGGCGCTATGGGCGATGGCCATCGGGTGGACAAACACATATTCGGTGGCGTTGAACAGCCTTGGGCTGGTGCGTTTTCAGGGGATCGTCTTCGTCGCGATGATGTTGCCGGTCCTGCTCCTTCCGTTAGTCCTGGGACGCTGGTGGGGAATTCACGGCGTCGCGCTGGCGTCGCTGCTCTGCGCCTTGCCGGCACTTGTTTTGTGGCCCCTCTACACCGCGAAAGCCTTGCGGCAGAAACGGCTGGTGGTGTAGCTGGCTCTTTGTCGCCTGGCCGGACACCAGCATCAGTGGAGACACAGCCAGCCCGCAACCCTCCGGGCAATCCAACGGCATGGTTTCCGAGGGACGGACTTACTGACCAAATGAATACGCCCGCACTATCGATTTGCATAATGACTTACAACCGCGCGAAGACTCTTCGCGAGACGCTGGAATCCATTCTTCCTCAGGTTTGTGAACATCCAGAGGTGGAGGTGGTGATTTCAGACAACGCCTCGACGGACAACACGGCAGTCGTATGCAGGGAATTCCAGTCCCGCTTCCCGGTGATTCGCTATCTCCCCAACCCGGAAAACCTCAACGTGGATGGCAACATCCTTGCGTGCGTGGAAAAGGCGAGGGGGCGATATGTGTCGTTCTTCTCAGACGACGACATCTCACCGCCGGGCACTTTCAAGGGCATCCTCGAACGCCTGGACCGGGTCGCCCCCTCAATCCTCTACATCAATCATACCCCTTTCCTTCACGACAATCCCAAACACCTCATGAAGCCTATGACTCCGGTGACAGAACGCAGGTTTTCTGATGGCAAGGAGTTCTTCATTTCAGCCGGCCTCGGCTTTCTGTCGTCGTTGACAGTCAGGACAGAGGAAGCCAGACGGTTCACAGGAAAGGTCCGCAAGGGGAGATACACTGCACACCTCGACATTGCGTCACGCATTGCGTTGGCGGGGAAAGGACCTTTCCTATATGCCGGCAACTTGAGCGTCCTCGCAAGGTATGAATACAGAGGCGCCTATGACATTCTTGTGCACGGGCCGATGAATGAAACAAAGCTGTATCTCGAGCTCAAGGATGAGGGACTACTGTCCAGAGAAGACCTGCAACACCTGATCCGCCGATTCGTGCGACATAATCTCCCGCGCTGCGTTGCAAACAACCGACGCAAAAAGCAGGGTGTTGTCACCACATCCGAACTCATCACTCTCTACGGAAGCGACCCCTTGTTCTATCTATATGTGTACCCGCTTCTGCTGGTTCCTCTTCCCATTATGCGTGTCTTGAGTACGCAACTGTTGTCTGTGTTGCACTGGTTCAGGCGGATTCGCTATGGCAGATGAGCCAACAATAATGCTTTCTATCTGTATTCCGACCTTCAGCCGGGCCGCCCCTTCGGGCGCACCTGGATAGTGTAGTATCGGCTAGTCCGCACTAAAGCCGGGAAGAAGGCGAGCCGAAGGTGCTTCCGAGCATCGAATACAGTCCCCGGAGAGGATGATTCATGGGTCTGGTGGTGGAACTCAACCCGTACACCCTTTTGTTCGCCGGCACAGAACCTGTCGAGGTGTCAAGGTTCCTCGCCGGATGCGGCTGCATCCCATTCCAACAAACACCCGATGGCAGGAAGTGGCCGATGCACCGGTCACAAAACGTCTTCTTTGCGCATGCAGCACGGAGCATCACTTGATCCCGTCGATTCAGCCTTTTAGAAAGAGGTCAAACTGGCTGGCATCCATTGCCGTCGAAGTCCTCGCACCAGCCTTGCGGCAGTATGCCCGCCGGCGGACCGCCCAGGACCTGCGGCCACCCCGACAGTGGATGAAGGCGTTGATCCTTGGCGACAACCACATCGGCGATCTGCTCTACCGCACCTGCTCTCTTCGAGCCCTGAAATCCGGCCTGCCGGATTGCGACTTCTACTATCTCGCAGCAGCCGGGAGCGCCGATATCCTTGCAGGGAATCCATGGCTCAAGGCTGTGCTGCCCTGGGCCCGCTCTGACTCAAGACTCGACATTTCGATGGAGCACATGCAACAACTCAGGGACATGCATTTCGACGCCGCGCTATGCACGAACTGCATCAGGTACTGGCCGGAACTCTCGCTTGCAATCAGCCTCGGAATTCCCAATCGCGCAGGCTACACCTACAAGGGTTTCTCGGGATGGGTGACGCACCCCATGCCGATCCTCTATCCTCAAACGTTCCCGCAGTATTTCAGGCACTATGTTTCCGCGCTTACAGGCAATCATCTCCCGGCACCCATACCCATGGTGCCTGAAATCGTCCTGTCGCAAGCCGATGAGGCTGAAGCCTCTGCCGTCTGGGACAGCCTGACACTTGGCAGTTCCCGGGTTCTCGCCTGTTTCCCCGCCGATCGTCAGAATACGGCATCCTGGCCCGTCGAACACTATGTCTCCCTTTTCAATATGCTGTCGAGCCGCCTCCAGGTGCGTGTCGTGCTTATGGGGGCAGCCACAGACAAAGCCTTCCTTCATGACATCTCGGCTCGCGCCAGCATGAGAATCCCGGTTATCTCAGGCGAATTGAGTCTCCGCGGCCTGGCTTCATTCCTGAAACGGTGCTCCATCGTGCTTGCGAAGGACTCCGGCCCCAGACATATTGCCAATGCAGTCGGGACGCCTGCTCTTTTCTTCAGAAACACCGCCTCGTCACAAATCGAAACGGGAACATACTGTGATTCTGAAGTTGATCTGGTCCCATCCGGAGAGTTTCTTAATCCGCGCCGCCAGAAAGAGCTGTTGATGCGTGTAAACCCTTCGGAAGTGTGCAGCCATATCGTTCGCATATTGAGCAGATAACCGGGAAGTAGCAGGATGTTCCCTTTGCTTGCCCGCGCCGTTTCGATAAGTTGGGCTATCCTGGATTACGGCATGATTTCTGGAAACACCGCTTTCTCATGCTGCTGCAATGGGCATTACAGAGCAGAAGTGAATGACCCCTGGATTCCAGCCCGCGGCCACCGGCATCAGGCTCTGCGCTGGTGTTGCCCTCGGCATAATACGCTCCGCAAGGAGATTTCCGACATCCTGCAGTCGTTCTCGACAACAACTCACCAGTGACTAACCTTGTCATAGACGGGTGGTACCTCCAGGCCGGCGGATTCGGATTGGCCGAGTTTGCAGCCAGGTGCGTCGATCTGATTCTTTCACGCAACGAGACTATGCCGGTGAGGATCCAGGTGGCCATGCCTGGATGGTATCGCGAAACCGGACGGGTGTTCCGGCATATCCCTCACGCGGTATTCCTGAGGTCCATCCATTCGGGTCATGATCTGATTGACCGCATAGCGTGGCAAAACCGTCTGGGTCTTTGGTGTAAGGAACGGGAAGACTGCTCCATCCTGTTCAGCCCGGCTCAATTCTGGTCTCTTGCAGCACCGCGAAGAACCGTGGTGGTCTATCATGATTGCATCTACAGGCATTTCCCGGAATCTCTGGGGACATTCATGATCCGCAAATGGTCGACTTTCAGGGCAGAACGCTTTCTTCACACGTGTACCGCAGTAATAACCGAATCCGAATTCTCAAGAAAGGACATTGCACACTATGCCGGGATCCGTCCAGACCGGGTCGTGGTAATCCCAGCCTGGCTCCCGACCCAATACTCTCGCGACAACGCGGCGGCGGCAGCCGCAGAGGTCCGCAGCAGATATGCATTGCCTGACCGATTCTGGTTGTATGTGGGCGGCTATGACCGCAGGAAGAATGTTGAGTTCCTGCTCGAGGCTTATGCTACAGCGATGATGAAAAGCAAATGCCCAAGTCTCGTTCTGGCTGGTTCGCTGCCGGGTGTGCCGTCGCCACTCTACTGTGACGTTTTGGGAACCTTGCACAAACTCAATCTGGCACCGCCGCAGATCTGTTTGCCGGGATTCATTGCGGCGCAGGATATGCCCGGACTTTTCGGGGCCGCGGAGCTACTCGTGTACCCGTCTCTATGCGAAGGCTACGGCCTGCCTCCGTTTGAGGCTATGGGTTGCGGGTGTCCCGCTGTGGTGGCAGACAATTCCAGCCTTGTCGAGGTGGTGCGAGACCGCGACTATCGATTCACAACCGACAAGCCTGCCGGGCTTTCAGCAATTCTGCAGCGAGCGGCTTGTCGACCTCTGCCGTTGAACCCATCTTTCACTCCCGGCGAGCATTCTGACACAGTGGCGGCAGACGCGTACAGTAGTCTCATTACCCGAATATGCGCACAATGATCGCGTCCTGCTCAGCCCTGGTTGCGACAATATGCGGGATCAGAAACTCGCACCCCACTGTCGTCGCAAAACGAAACGGGAGTATACTGCGATTCTGAAGTTGATCTCGTCCCGGCCGGAGAGTTTCTTGATCCGCGCCGCCAGAACGAACTATGGAAGCGGGAAAGCCCTTTGAAAGTGTGTAGCCATATGGGCCGCATATTGAGCAGATGACCGAGAACCAACAGGATTCGCTCTCGTTTTCCTCCAGGCGATCATTTGTCGGAGGCCTGATTGCGCTTGCCGTGGTGGTTTGTGCAGCCTGTCTTTTCCGGATCGGTGCACTCCATGGAGCAGGCGCTGTTGCCATACTTCTTCTTCCGATACTCGTCGGCCTCTGGATCATATTTGCCCGCAATCTGTGGTGGACCATCCTTCCGGTTGCCTGCAGTTTCGGGGGCATCCTCTACTTCGGCTTCCGCATCAACACTCACGAACTTGCGCTTGTGCTCGCAATTCTTGCCCTCCTCCCCTTGATCGTGGCGCCACATGCCAGAACACGACAGCGCCCCCCCGCTCCTCTCTCCATATACATCCTTCTTGCCTATGTCACGGTTCACCTCTGCGTCAGCTGGTACATCTGCCACAGGAGCGGGGCTGGCGGAATGGGCAACGTGCTCAGGGTGTATGCGTACTCCCTATGGCCACTGGTTTTTGCCATTCTCTTCTTCAAACATGGCACCACAACGCACATCAAGTACGTACTCATAGTCATGTACCTCGCTTGCCTGGCAAGAGTCGTGCTGGGACTTCTGGCCTACTTGAATCCACAGACCCTGTTCTATGTCCCGCTGGTGAATTACATTCCTTCGGGATCTCTCACGGCCGGAATGGACCTTCGCGCATCAACCCTGCTTCTCATTACCCTCTCCTTGTGTCACGTCAGCATCTCAAAGTCGCCCGTTGCCCGTTTGTTTCATCTTGCGATGCTGGTCCCCAGCGCCTACCTGCTGCTTCTGGGCGGTGGTAGAATCAGCCTCGTCGCGTTTTGTGGCACCATCATGCTATGGGCGCTTATGCAGCGCAGGTTTCTCCTCCTGGGTGCAACGGTTGTTTCCGTTCTGGCCTTGGCCATAGCGTTGAACCAGGATTCTTCCCTCCTCTACCGAATCAACGATCAACGGGTTCAACGGGTTCTGAGCAGTCTTGTCCTGCAAACCCCCACCAATGACCTTCACCAGAAACTGGTCACAGGCAGCGATGAATGGCACTACGAACTCATGCGACTGGGTCTGAAACGATGGACGGCATCGCCGCTGACATTAGCCACAGGAAACCCGGTGGATCACTATGATGAGTCGTTTGCAGGGGCCTGGGCCAGTCAGCGCAATCGCGCTGATATCGCAACTCGGATGGGTTCGTACGAATCCGGACTCTGGACGGTTCTGGCTATCACAGGAGCTGTCGGCGCCATATTGTATGTTCTGGCTTTCGTGAACCTGCTGAAAGGCATGCTTCCGGATTTGTGGAGACGTGGCGTCAGGGACCACGCTGGCGTGTTTGCTTTCCTCGCGGTTTGCAGCACTTTTCTCTGGCTGGGGCTGTGCTGGATATACGGACATTTCCCAAGCCAGGAACTGATGTGGGCCGTAATCGCCAAAGTTGCATATTACGATATGCGCGGATCTCCTGAGCCGCCGGCACCACAAGTACCAGAGAGTGCGACGGATATCTCCTAGAGTTGAGGCACCCAGGACACCCAATCGCTTACGCTCGTCGTTCCATCGTCGTCCCATCTCATACCGCGTCACTAGTTGACATGCCGGCTGTCACGGGTCATGATGGCCGCCGACTGCTTGTTCCCGAGAACACGAAGGATCGACACCGCATTTCATCATGAGCACGCCCGCCCATCCACTGTCTTGGACTACTTTGTCCGGCACGCGCTGTATCTTCATCGCCGCCCTCCTTATGCATTTCGCCGTCGTTGTCTCTCTGGGACACTATTCAAGGCCGGTTACTTGGGAGAATGGCGTAATAGCCGAAAGCCTGAACAACGGCACTGGGTTCAGTTTCCCGCACGGAAACACCCCTCAGCCCAGTAGTTGGCAGTCGCCAGGTTATCCCACGGTGCTGTGGTTGATATGGCGGGGCTTGGGACAAACCTCTGCGGCGTATCTCATCATGGGGCTGCTGCAGGCAGTGATAATAAGCTCAATGATCTTTCCGGTTGGTTGGTTGACCAACCGATGGTTCGGCAACCAGGCCGCTATCGCAGCTCGGTGGATCACTTGTCTGATGCCGCTTTACGCCTGGTATGCCACCAGGTATCAACAAACCGCGATCGCCATTGCCATCCATCCCTGGGTGCTGGCCGCCTGGCTGAAGACCTATGATACTGCCAAACTGCGCTACGGCCTTGGTGCCGGCATTGCGACAGGCATAGGGGGGCTGTTTCAGCCGATCTTGCTTCCGTTCTTTGGGCTTGTCTCTGTCGTGGCAGGCATCAGTCTCTGGCTCAGAAAACAAACAAGGGCATTCCTCTGTGTTGTGTTTGCAGGCCTGCTTACATTGCTCGTGCTTACACCATGGACCGTGAGGAACTGGCGGGTTCACGGAAGGCTGGTCCCTATCAAGACGAATTTCGCCTACCAGTTGTGGATGGGCAACAACCCGCAGGCCACGGGCTCCGCTTTTGCAGAAGGCGGCAGGATTGATACATTTGCCGCGAGTCCGCCGGCTTCCGCCACTTTGGCCGGGAAAGTTCCCGAAGCCGTATACATGGATTCGGTGCTGGCTGATGCTTGGGGCTGCATAACCGCAGACCCCGAAGTGTTCGTTATCAGAACGATCAAACGTATTGCATGGTTCTGGACCGCCGTCCCGCCAAAATACTTGAGAAGCTATGACGAAGCAGAAGCGCTTCGCTTCTGGTGGCTGCACACGGGATACTGGCTCTCTTTTGTCACACTTGCCGTGATCGCCCGCCTGACGAGCGGCAAGTTTCCCCGCGAATACACAGCAGTGATTTTGCTCTGCGTACTCCTGTACAGCCTGACCTATGGAGTGACAATCGTTGGCAACGCGCGTTTTCGCGGTGAGATCGAGTACCTGTTAATTCCGGCGACGTCTGCCGGGCTTGTCTGGTGCATAACAAGGTGGAAACATTTGGCGGCATCGCGGCGTAGCAAATCGGGTGCAATGCCCCGCCAGGACTGAGAGCCTGTCCGAACACCTGTTGCTGCCGGATAGGCTGCACACGTCACACCGTGATGCCTGCAGCCAGGAAGATATGGAAGGATGATCACGAACACGTCTAATACGAGCAGGTTTGACAACCGCGGAAAGCGTATTGGCATTTTTGTCATCGCATACAATGCCGAAAGCCATATTTGCGAAACCCTGCTGCGTATTCCTGAAGCGGTCTGGAACGCCGTCGCGGTGATCTACATAATCGACGATTGCAGCACGGATGATACGGTTGCCGAAGCGCTTGCACTGGCCAGAGACAAAGGAAAGATCGTTGTCCTGAGAAACCGCATCAACCACAGGTATGGCGGCAACCAGAAGCTTGGCTACCAATACGCGCTGGACGAGAAGCTGGATGTCGTGGCGATGCTGCATGCGGATGGACAGTATGCGCCGGAATGTCTGGAATCGCTGCTGGCACCACTGGTCGCCGGTGAGGCCGACGTCGTCCTCGGCTCCCGCATGATCAAGAACGGCGAGGCATTGAAGGGAAACATGCCTCGCTACAAATACTGCGGGAATATCATTCTCACGCGCATCCAGAACACTGTGTGCGGGACAACTCTCTCAGAATACCACTCCGGATTCCGGGCCTATTCCACCAGCCTGTTGCGGCGACTCCCTCTCTGGGAAAACACCGACGAATGGCATTTTGACACCCAGATACTGTTGCAAGCCACCCAATGCGGAGCGCGAATTCTTGAAGTTCCCATTCCAACGTACTACGGAAATGAGATTTGTCATGTCAATGGCATAACCTACGCGTTGCACTGTGTGCTGACGTCTATTGCCTTCTACCTCCACCGGCATGGCGTGTTCTATAGCCGCAAGTATGACCTGACCGCGCATGGCAGGCCTTACCACGACAAGTTTGACGACCCCTACTCCAGTCATTCCCTGATCCTCAGATGGCTGACTATCGCAGGGATCAAAGGCAAACAAGTCCTGGACGTTGGCGTAGGGGACGCGTCGCTGGCCCGGAAGGTCAACAAAGAGGGTGGTGTCGTCGACGGTATAGAGATCGACAGGTCTTCCGCGCAATTGGCGCGTCTCCACTGCAGAAACGTCACGGAAGTCGATCTGGACAACTTGAACCAGTGGCAACCGCAGACCCTTTATGATGTTGTTCTGGCGGCCGATGTGCTTGAACACTTGAAGAGCCCTGAAACCGCCTTGTCCAGACTCAAGAACTGTCTCGGCCCTGACGGGCTGCTAATCGTATCGTTGCCCAATGTGGCAAACATATATGTACGGCTCAACCTCCTGCTGGGGCGGTTCCCTTACCACAGCAAAGGGATTCTGGACAGAAGTCATCTCCATTTCTACACGCTGGAATCCGCAGAATCATTGCTCGTACGGACGGGATGGAAGATCGCACAGAAAGATGTCACGGTCATTCCTCTGGCAATTGTCTTCCCTTTTCTGCGCCGTTGGCCGTTTCGTTGGCTGCTACACAGTGTCCGATTCATAACCAAGCTGATCCCCAGCCTGTTTTCGTACCAGTCCCTGTTTCTTTGCCGCAATCCCAACAAGTCGCAGCTACTGTGATTCTGCGAGAGTAATATGCGTATTGAAGACCAGATAGACCGGCAGAAAGCCGACGATCAGGCGGTCCCGGGAGCCGCTGAAGCGGGGGTGTTATGACGCAACGGAAACGGCGCGGGGCATCGACTGCCTGCGGACGCAGGGGCCACTATCACGTTCCGCGGAGTGGTGCGGACAAGATACTCAGCTGGCCTGAGTTGCTCAGACAGAGAAAGCTGTGGCGCAAGCGGGGGGAAACCGTCGTCTGGACCAACGGGTGCTTCGATCTCATACACGTCGGTCACATCCTCAGCCTACAGCAGGCACGTCAACAGGGAGACATCCTGGTGGTCGGATTGAACAGCGACACAGCAATCCGCCGCATCAAGGGACCCGACAGGCCCGTCGTGCGGGCGCCTGAGCGCTTGCAGATAATCGCCGCCCTGGAAGCGGTGGACTACGTGATTCTGTTCAACGAGGACACGCCCGAACATGCGCTGTCGCGTTTGAAGCCGGACGTGCACTGCAAGGGTGCCGACTATGCCCCGCCAAATGGCAAGCCGATCCCTGAGGCCAAGGTGGTGAATTCCTATGGTGGTCGAATCGTATTTCTTCCCATGATCAGCCTGCGCTCCACAACCAACCTCATCCAGCGTATCCGCAAACAGGCCTGACGTATGCCGGAGCATAGCAAACAAGTTCTGCTCATCTTTGAACTGCGCATGTTGGGCGACGCCGTACTAAGCATCCCCTTCGTTCGCGGAGCAACAACCGAATACAAGGTGTTTGTCTGCTGCCTGCCTGGCTCGGTCGAAATCTTTTCCAGGGTTCTGCCCGGGGAACAGGTGTTGCCGTGGCCAGCTCCCTGGACCGTGGAAAGCGGTAAATACGGTCTTTCGAAGTGGCGGGAGTCCGGACTCCACCGCCTGATCGAAAGCTTGAGACGCTTGGCGCCAGACATCGCTGTGTCTGTTTGGGCGGATGCCAGAGTGCATTGCCTGATGGGGTTGAGCCGCGCGCGCGTGAGGATGGGATTGCCCATGAACCGCCGGAACCATCTCGCGTGCAACCGTCCGTGGCGCCGACGTCAGGTTCTTGCTGGTCGCATACTGACCCTTGTTGCGGGCTGTCTTCTTCGCAAGCCCCTTCTCACACACAGGGTGAATCGCGCCTCCGCGGATCAACACCTGCTCGAAAACTGGCATCAACTCGCCCTTGCGCTGAATATCCCTTGGGACACAAGCACTCCATGGTTCAGCGGATATCAACCGGGCAATGCGGACGGCTATCAACAGTTGCGCCAGCTCTGCCGATCGGCAAGAAGCGCAGGCCGGCAGATTTGGGTTGTCCATCCAGGCGCCCGATCCCCGCTGCGGCGGTGGCCGCTCGACAGGTTTCAGTCGTTGGTAGACAATGTCTTCGCGCCCGCAGACATACCCTTGATCATCATCAGGCATCCTGATGGTCCACCGCTCATTCCTCGCAACAACAACCAGATCGCAGTCGATACGCCAACTTTCGGGGATCTTGTGACCGTCACAGATATGGCAGACTGCGTTCTATGCAACGATTCCGCAGCCGGCCATGTCGGGGCGGCGCTCGGAAAGAAAGTGGTAAGCATATTCGGGCCTGGAAGCTACGAATGGTTCGCCCCGTACGGCAGCACCGACCTGGTCGTCAGCTCAAACGCCTGCCCCATCCGTCCGTGCGTGGATCGCTGCTGCCTGCCGTCCAACATCTGTCTGCAGAGCGTAACTGTCGACATGGTGGCAACGAGGATCACCCGCCTCGCGCGCCGGGACGGCACCACCCTGTCCTAGACACAGCCATCATGCGGCGGTAGATGACGGCGCACAGCGTCGAAAAGCGTCTCGTATTGATCCGTGATCTGCTCCCATGTGTACCGCTCCTGAATACGCCGTTTCGCCTTTCCCTTGAAGCCCAGCACATCATCAGGGAAATCGCAATTCCGTCGCATTGCCTGATGAAGCGATTCGGCGGTTTTCGAAAACAGCACTCCGTATTCGCCGTCGTTCAGCACTTCCCGATTGAACCGGGTATCCAGGGCCAGCACCATCGCCCCACACCCCAGCGCATTCAGCAGCGAGGGGTTTGTTCCTCCAAACTCGTGGGCGTGAATATAGCCGAGGCAATTGCAGCAGAGTTCCCGGAAATCCTCACCATTGTCAATGTGCCCGGTAAACCTGACCCTCTTGTCGGCCGTCTTCTGCAGCCGATCCTTGAAGCTTCGTTCGGCTGCATTGCCTCTGTAACCGGCACCACCGACAATGGCCAGTTCGTAGTCGCCCCTCAGGAGACCGAAAGCGGCCACAACGAGGTCGGCATTGTTGTCAGGAACCAGCCTCCCTGCCTGCATAAAATACTTCCCGGGCGTCAGACCGTACTTCCGCACGGCTTCGGGATTGGCAGATCGCTGCACGCCGGCCCCATACGCAATACAGACGGAATCGACTCCGAACTTCTCTTTGTAGAGTCTTCTCATCTCCTCAGCGTCTGTCACCAAAGCCGCGGCTGTCCGGCACGCAAGTCTCGCACCGTTCAGGAACATCAGCCGGCCCAGCGTACTCCATTTCGGCCTCAGCCATTCCATTCCGTCCACGTTGACTATCAACGGCACCCCGGATAGGCGAGGTATCCAGGCAAACCACCCTGTCGCCGCATTTACAGCAAGGATTATGTCAGGGCGCGCTGCCGTTGCTCGTTTCATCGCCAGAAGTGAATGAGACAGGGTGCTGAAGATCTTGTGCTCGATGCTTGGAAGATAGACAAGCTTTACGCCTTTCCAAGTCTCCGGACGCTCGGCAAACAGCGACCGTCGGCAGTACACGGTTACATCGTGCCCACGGTCCGCCAACCGTGGCGCCAGTTCGCCGACAAAAGTCTCATACCCGCTGTAGGTTGAGGGGATACCTCTCATCCCAAGAATGTGAACTCTTATCTTTTCCATTGCTCAACTGATATCCCATTGATACCCGGGGATCAATCCCGATCAGCAGCCATGACCAGATTGACGTCGTCCCAAGAGAATGCTCTAGCCTGCCAGCCCCGCTCCGGCTAGATTGTGAAGCCTATGAATGCATCTGAATCCATGATGAGATCCTTGAAGCCATACCTCATGCCCTTGGCCATCTTTGGTTTGGGATTCTACTTGTTTGGCATCACTGGCAGTTCCCAGGAAATGGAGCGGCAGGGCCACTCGGCACTGCTGTGGCTCGTCCACTGCTGGGGCGGCTTCAGGAGCGATTTCTCATATGGTTGGGTCATCCCTGTGGTCAGCATCGTCATTGTCTGGCGCAGCCGGCGCGCACTGACAACAGCGCCGGTATCGGCCTGCTGGCTGGGGCTGGTAGTGGTGGCGGTCTCATTGCTGTTGCACTGGTTCGGGATGAGGACGCAACAAACCAGGCTCTCGATCCTGTCTCTGGTTGGCCTCCTGTGGGGAATTCCGTGCTACCTCTACGGGAAGCAGGTGGGCAAACTCCTCCTGTTCCCTTGCGCATACCTTCTGTTCTGCATTCCGCCCAGTCTGCTCGACACTGTCACCGGCCCCCTCAGGCTGTTCTCAAGCGCAACCGCCACGGTCTTTCTAAACGGGCTTGGCGTACCGGCAACGCGTCAAGGCACGCTGATTCTCTCCACGGCTCCAGGGGGATTCCGACTCGGAGTGGATGATCCATGCAGCGGACTCAACTCGCTTTTTGCCATCGCGGCGCTGACAGCAATCTATGCGTATTCCCTGCACGCGCGGACGTGGAAGAAATGGGTCCTGTTTGCCGCCGCCATGCCACTGGCCGTGGCCGGCAATGTCGGCCGAATTGTCACAGTAGGGATCATTGCCCAGTGGTTCGGCTCCGCACGCGGTATGGCCTTCTATCACGACTACTCCGGCTATGTCGTCTTCATTTTTGCCATCATGTTGATGATGGGCATAGGCAGCATGCTTTCGACAAGGCAGCCTGCGGCGGTCTGTCAGCCCGCTGTACCCCCTCTTCGTAAACCAGACGACAAAACGGCCTGGCGCGGGGCAGTTACAGCCACGCTCATGGCAATCACACTGGTTATCCTGGCATTCCAGAAAGAACCTGTCATAGGCGAGGCGACCGATGTGCAAATCGAACTCCCGGAGATGGTTGGACACTTCACCGGCAGCGACCGCCTCTTCTGTCAGAACGAGCTCTGCCCCGGCAGTACTCAGTCAGTCCCGAACAAGGGTGATAAGACCTGCCCCGCCTGCAACTCACAGCTGGAAAGGTTGTCGCTGGCCGAAAAGACATTTCTGCCGCCCGACACCGTGGTGACGAAGAAGCGTTATGAGAACGCCTACGGCGAGGTTGTCAATGTGTCGATAGTTACAACCGGCCGGGAAAGAAGAAGTATTCATCGCCCCGAAGACTGCCTTGCCGGCCAGGGTAACGCCATTGAAGGAAGCAGGAAGATCAGTGTCCCAATCAACGGTCGTGCCCCGCTGCCCGTGCGTATCGTTGATGTGCGGTCATACGGTAGAAATGGCCCGACTGACAGGGGAATGCGGTTCGCCTCTTTTGCCTACTGGTTCAGCGGCGGCGGACATGAAACCGCATCAAATCTTGAGCGGATGTTCTGGATGTCGGCTGACCGGGTACTCCTCAACGTGGTCAACCGCTGGAGCTATGTCGCCGTAACCACCGACAGGCCTTCAAGCTCAGCGGATTCCACAGACCGCATCTCCTCATTTATCCGCGATCTCTATCCTCTGGTTTCAAAGACTAATATGCCCCCTTCGCAAACACCACCACCACCACGGTCCTGAGCAGGATCTTCAGGTCGAGCACGAAGTCGTGGTTCCTGAGATAGTAGACATCCAGGAGGCACATGCTGTGGAAGTCGAGTTCGCTTCTGCCTGAGACCTGCCAGAGGCATGTCAGCCCCGGCAAACCGCCGTGGCGGATGTAGTGCCAGTCCTCATAGTAGTTCTCGAAGTCGCGCCTGGGCAACGGTCGCGGCCCCACCAGCGTCATCTCACCCCTCATCACGTTCACCAGCTGCGGCAACTCATCCAGGCTGAACCGCCGCAGAAACCTGCCGACCGGCGTGACACGCGGATCCCTCCTGATCTTGAACAACCCCGCACCTGATTCGTTGTACTCCTCCACGGCGGCCTGTTCTTCATCCGCCATATGGCGCATTGTTCGGAACTTGTAGATCCTGAACGGGACCCGGTTGACTCCCATCCGTTCCTGCAGGAACATGACCGGCCCGCGACTGGTCACCTTAACCACCAGTGCGACCAGCAGCAGGAGAGGCAGCAGGACCACAAAAAGAACCGCCGCCAGCATCCGGGCCAGCTCCTTCCGGAGCCACTCACCCGCGCGTGATCCCGAGGGCAGCGCGAAGTGAACCAGCGGCATGCCGCGAACCACGTCCGCCCTGATCCCGGCCTTGGTCAGCAGGATATCCATATCCTGGGAATAGACCTTGACCACCACACCAAGCTCCTCCGAGAGCTGGATGATCCGCATGATGGAGGCTATGCCAAGGCCGGCGTCGGCGAAAATGATCATGTGAGCCCTGTGCCTTGCCACGCTGTCCCTCACACCTGCAACCAGCGCCTCCTCGCCCATCCCGCCTGCGCTCTCTACACGGCCTGCAATGCAAACCCCCTGCGGCCTGATCTCGGTTATCAGCTCATCCAGGAACCTTGCCCTTGCGTCCCCGCCCACCAGAATGGCCCGGCATTGGTCAATGTTGAACCTGATGTGCAGCACCTGGAGGAATCGGTCAAGTCCGGCCCTGAACAGGATGCAGAAGACTATGTTGAAGAACGCTACGGTAGCAAACACCGTGCGCGGATGGAATGTGTTAACCCTGGCGTAGAAGTAGCAGTAGTAAAGCCCGAGGGCCACCAGGTTGGCGAGGATGACATTCAATGCAACCGGCCGGCGGAACAGGAAACGCCGGCCTGCGTAAAGTTCGAGGAACCCATAGAGGAAACAGATGGTCACAAGAAGCACGGATATGATCCGGAACGCGCCTTCAACGTAAAACAGCTGCATCGCTGGACCAAGAAGCACTGGCTCCTGGACCCCCATCAGATCCATGAGCGCACCGAACAGCCTGCGCCCCCACTCGCTGAAGAAACGGAGGTACACGGTTGTCGAATAGGCCGCTACTATCGCCGCGCTGTCGCAGGCTAAATAGGCAAGCCAGAGGCTCGTCATGGGACTCTTCTCGCGCATCCCCTCATAATACTTGACCAGACCTGCCACGGCAAGCCCGCGACAGACATCGGAATCATGCGACTTGCGGGCAATCACGATTTCTGGTAGCAATCAGGCCTGTTCTAACAGGATTTGTGCGGCCAGGGCCGCCACGGAAGGATATCTATGGAAGCTTTCAGATACGTCGGAAACGAACTTTTCGCCGAAGGTGTAGCGGTCAGGGCGCTGGCCGAACGGCACGGCACCCCGCTCTACATCTACAGCAGGAATCATCTGCGCGGACAGTATATCGCCCTGGCAAAGGCTATGGCCGGTGTGAAACCACTTATCTGCTACTCGATGAAGGCCAACTCCAACCTGGACATCATTCGCACACTGGCCGCCGAGGGTGCCGGGGTCGACATAGTTTCAGGCGGTGAACTTTTCGGAGCCCTGCGCGCCGGGGTCGATCCGTCAAAAATAGTCTTTGCCGGCGTCGGCAAAACCACGGATGAAATCTGCTACGCGCTACGCGAACGCATCCTCTTCTTTACCGTTGAATCAGAACCTGAGCTTGCCAGGATATCCGAATGCGCACGGCGCCTGCGCACCACCGGCCGCGTTGCGTTCAGGGTAAATCCCGACGTCAACCCCCGGACTCACAAGCACATCAGTACCGGCAAGAAGGAGAATAAGTTCGGGCTGGACCTGGAAAGGGCCGGGAGGGCTTACGCCGAGGCTGCGAGGCTGCAGAATATTGAGGTGGTGGGCATGCACATGCATGTGGGCTCCCAGATCCTTTCCACCCGACCGTTCACTGACGCGCTGAGGAAGGTCTGCGACCTGTGCACTGCCCTCAGGGCAAGGCACCCGTCTTTCCGCTACATGGATATCGGCGGCGGCATCGGCATAAGGTACAAACCCGACCAGGAGCCGCTGTCACCGGCGGATTTTGCTCATGCCGTGCTGCCTTTCCTGAAGAACCTCGGCTTATCCGTGGTTCTCGAGCCCGGCCGCTTCATTGTGGGTAACGCCGGGTTGCTGGTGTGCTGCGTGCAGTATGTAAAGAGCAACGCTTTCAAGAAGTTCGTGGTGGTCGATGCTGCCATGAACGACCTCATCCGACCGGTTCTCTACGAGGCCCACCACGAGATCATCCCGTGCCGCCGGACCCGCGGCACAGTCCAGGCGGACCTCGTGGGCCCCATCTGCGAATCCGGCGACTTCATCGCCATGGATCGGCGCCTGCCCAAGGTCGCAGAGGGCGACCTGCTTGGTGTGCGGTCCGCCGGCGCGTACGGGTTCGCAATGGCTTCAAACTACAACAGTCGACCACGCGCCGCCGAGATTATGGTCGATGGCAAGAAAGCAATGCTTGTACGGCGGCGGGAAACACTGCAGGATCTCATCCGTACCCAGGAGACAACAGAATGATAAAAGGCGCATATACAGCCATTGTCACACCGTTCAATGCGGATGGAAGCGTTGACTTCGGACAGCTCAGGGATCTGGTGGAAATACAGGTACGGGCCGGCATCTCCGGACTTGTCCCCGTGGGAACCACAGGCGAGTCCCCCACGCTCGATTACCAGGAGCACAACAAGGTCATTGACGAGACAATCCAGGCTGCCGGCGGCCGGATCATGGTCATGGCCGGTACCGGCGCCAACTCAACCGCCGAGGCGCTCGACCTGACTAAACACGCCATGGAGTCCGGCGCAGACGCCACACTTCAGGTTACGCCATACTACAATAAACCCAACCAGGATGGGCTCATCAGGCATTTCTCTGCAATCGCAGACCTTGGCCTGCCGGTGGTTCTCTACAATGTCCCGGGACGAACCGGCCGCGAGATATCGGTGGATACCGTTGTGAAGCTGGCTCAACACCCGAATATTATTGCGATAAAGGAAGCGGGCGGCAGCGTGGATCGTGTCAGTGCCATCGTGAGCCGCTGCAAGTTACCCGTCCTGTCGGGCGACGACTCGCTGACCCTGCCCATGATGGCGGTTGGCGCCAGGGGTGTGATCAGTGTGGCGTCAAATATCGTCCCGAAAGCAGTGGCCCGGCTGACCGAGCTTGCCCTGGCTGGCAAATTCACCGAGGCAAGGAAGATCCACCAGAAACACTACCGGCTGTTCTGCGACCTGTTCATCGACACCAACCCGATACCGGTCAAGGCTGCGATGGCAATGATGGGGCTCTCAAGGGAGACCTACAGGCTGCCTCTCTGCCCGATGAGCGCCGAGTTGAAAAGCAAATTGAAGGAATGCCTCAAGGAGTTGAAACTCATATGACTGGAGTCATCATTACCGGCGCAGCCGGCCGAATGGGCCGCGCCATGATCCGTTGCTCGTCGGACATCAAGGGATTAAGGATTGTTGGCGCGGTTGAAAGACCCGGCGACCCGGCCATCGGCAGGGATGCCGGAACCGTGGCCGGCATGGAACCGTCGGGCGTCACAGTCTTTGACAATCTCGGCGCCATCCCGCCCGCAGACGTGCTGATCGATTTTTCGGTTCACACCGCTGCCGCTGCCAACGTCGCACTGGCGGTTCGCCGGCACATGGCCGTGGTGCTGGGCACAACCGGCCTGACAGAGAGCGAAGGCAAGCTCGTTAGGAAGGCGGCAAAACATACCCCTGTGGTTTGGGCCCCGAACATGAGTCTTGGTGTCAACCTCCTGTTCGCACTGGTCAACCGCGCTGCCGCCACCCTCGGCCTGAACTATGACGTCGAGATAACCGAGGTCCATCACAAGCACAAGAAGGATGCCCCCAGCGGAACAGCACTGAAACTCGCCGAGGAAGTAGCGGCGGGCAGGAAGCAAAAACTCGATAATGTTGCAGTCTACGGCCGCCGCGGCCAGACCGGTGAGAGGCCGGCCGGCCAGATCGCCATCCACGCGATCCGGATGGGCGATGTCGTCGGCGACCACACTGTCTGCCTTGCCACGGAGGGCGAAAGACTGGAACTCACCCACCGCGCAACAAGCCGCGACGCCCTCGCCCTCGGCGCATTGCGCGCCGCCATGTGGGTCAAAGGGAAGAAGCCTGGCCTGTACAGCATGCGGGATGTGCTCGGCCTCTAGGTCGCCTCGGTTGGCGGGGCCACCAGCTGCAAACTCGCCCGGGAAGCCGCACATCGGTCCGGATGTTGTCCAGTGTTGGACCATCATATGGAAATCGGCATCAGCCTCGGATCGAATCTCGGCGACCGGCTCGCCAATCTCAAGGAGGCAAAGCGGCTCCTGGGCCTCCTGGCCGGGGTGCGCGTCACCGCCCAGTCCAGGGTCTATGAAACCTCGCCAGTGGATGTCCCTGGAGAATTCGAGCACCTGCCCTTCCTCAATTCCGTGCTGCTGGTCGAAACCGCCATCCCGCCGGTGGTTCTCCTCGGCATGTTCAACGGAATCGAAAACACCATGGGCAGGGAGCGATCAACAGCCCGCAATGCGCCAAGGCCGATAGATATCGACATCATCTTCGCAGGACATCTGCAGGTCGCCGGGGATGGCGTGACCATCCCCCACCCCCGCTGGGCAGGCCGCAGGTTTGTGGTAGAGCCGCTCAACGACGTGCGACCGGATATGACAGTGCCTGGCCAGACCGGGACCGTGCGGAGCTTGCTCTCAAGTCTGCCGGCCGGCCATGAGGCGCATGTGTTCACCGGGGAATGGTAGGGTAAGCAGGACGCTCGCCCCCGCTACGCAGCCGCTCTACAGCCACTCACAGAAAGCTTTTGGCTTTACCCGGCGGCCCAAAAGTGATTCCCTGTGAACGGAGCGAAATACATCAACAATGAGCAAATGGACCGTCACAAAGATCAAGGCAATGAAGGGCACGCAGAAGATCTCATGCCTTACAGCCTATGACTACACGATGGCGCGGCTTGTTGACCAGGCCGGCATACAGCTCGTGCTGGTGGGCGATTCACTGGCAATGACGATGCTCGGCTATTCCACCACCCTCCCGGTAACAATGGAAGAAATGCTCCATCACACCAGGGCCGTCGCACGTGGGGTCAAGGAAGCCCTCGTCGTTGCGGATATGCCGTTCATGTCCTACCACGTCACTCCTTCCCAGGCAGTAAAGAACGCAGGAGTCTTCATCAAGGCCGCCGGCGCGGATGCCGTGAAGGTGGAGGGCGGAAGGTTCAGGGTGCCGGCGGTTCGCGCACTGGTCGCAAACGGAATCCCGGTTTTGGGTCACATCGGACTGACTCCGCAGAGCATTCGTGCGATGGGCGGCTACAAGGTGCAGGGCAAGAAGCCGGATGAGGCGCAAGGCCTGATTGACGATGCCATTGCCCTTGAGAAGGCCGGCGTATTCGCCATTGTTCTTGAATGTGTTCCGAAGACTCTCGGACGCGAGATCACAAGGGCGGTGGGGGTGCCAACGATCGGAATAGGCGCTGGCCCGCATTGCGACGGGCAGATCCTTGTCATACACGACATGCTTGGCTTTGTCTGCGACGATGCCCCGAAGCTTACCTTCGTGAAACGCTACGCCGGTCTCGGGGCAGCTGCAAGCCGCGCCATCAGGAAATACCGGCTGGACATCGAGAACGGCCGTTTCCCCAACAGGGCCCAAAGCTTCTGATCACTCCGGTTCTCCCTGGCTCTCTCGCAGACCCATGTCTCTATCCGCCACGGCCGGTGTTTTGCCAATCGCGCAGCGATGTCTTCCGTGGTGCCGACGTAGTGCCGTGCCGGGTCCTCAAGGCTCACAAGGATGTACACGTAGTGAAAGGTTGGCATGCCAAGCCGTAGTCGACGAGCGCTTGGTTGATCAGTCCGCCTACGCAACCGCCCAAAGGGCAGTTGGCGAAGACCTAGAAGTGTCGCCGCGCAAATTCACGTCCCGAGCCGGACTTGAGGTATGTTTCAAACGCCAGGGCCTTCGCCACACAACTGAATGCAATGCATGTCTCTATCCGCCACGGCCGGTGCTTTGCCGTGTGTGGAACCGAACCATGGTTGTGTTTTGCCAATCGCGCAGCGATGTCTTCCGTGGTGCCGACGTAGTGCCGTGCC
>JBAXKQ010000008.1:0-43604 GCA_037135275.1 bacterium | reverse complement strand
TCAGTTACCCACAACCCTGCCTTCAAACTCCGTTTCCATGCCGGTGGCGCTGATGACCGGGGTCGGGACTGTCGGCATGGCCGCGTCGGCCATGACGCTGGGTGCATTCGATGTTGTGACCAAACCCCTCAAGGTCGACGAACTGGTCACTCTCGTGGAGCATGCACTCAAAGCATCGTCTATCCACACGGCTGCGCAGGCCAGTGTTCTGCCTGTCCCGGTCAAGTACCGGTTTGGTAGAATCGTCGCCGAGAGTCTCGAGATGAAGCGGGTATGTCACGACATCGAAAAAGCCGCGATGACTTCCGCACCTTCCCTTATCTGCGGCGAACTCGGCACCGGCAAGTCACTACTCGCACGGATTATTCATGATTGCAGCCCCAGAGGGAAAGGCAAGTTTGTGGTTTTGAATTGCGCGGAGCTGCCTGAACCAGTAATCGAGGAGCGATTGTTCGGCATCGCCGGGAACAGCAGGCTCACGCCACCCCAACCGACTGAAGGTGAGACCGCGCAGGATGAGGCAATCCCCACCACAATACTTCTCGATGAGATAGTCATGATGCCGCCCGAACTCCTCGAGAAACTCGTCGTCCACCTCGCGAAAGACATCTACGCCGGCGGAACCGGTCAGACCACAGTCATGCGCGGGATCATACTCTCAGCCGACACAACTCTGGAATCACTTTCTAAAATGGGAGGTTTCGCCTCTCTGATTTCACAGATCACCGGCGTGAAAATAGAGTTGAAACCACTCCGGGAAAGGAACGCCGACATTCTGCCTCTGCTGGCACACTTCCTGTTCCGGCAGATCGGCGACTGGAACCGGCTTCCTCTGCTCGAGAAGGACGTCCAGGAAGCGTTGCTGAATCATGCGTGGCCAGGAAACCACTCGGAGATGTACGACCTAATAGAGTTTCTGCTGCCTCAGATACGGGACGGAAGGATCACCAGAAACACGCTGCCGCCCGACATTCTCGGCACAGGCCCAAAGAACGAACAGGCTACGCGCACCGTGTTCAGGCGGATTGACCACCGCGGCAAACTGCTGAAGCAATACCTCCAGCAGCATCTCCCAGGGTAGTCGCATCAAACGACGTGATGAGTCATAAGCCATGACTCGCTTCAGGACGGGGTACCAGCGGTTCGCGCCGCCTCGACCGCCGCCACAAGCCTCTCTCGGAGACGTTTGGGCGGAGGGCTCGCAATCGGTGCAGCCGCCGCCTCTGTGCTCTCGGGTGCGGGCCTGGCAGCCGGCTGGCAAGCCATGGCCTTACGGTCGGCGGCTTCCGCTTCCATACACATGCAGCGGTCCTCTGCGGCGGCACAGCGCTGCTTCAAGTCCTGCGCGAGCTGCTCCGACAGCACCATCCGCAGGGCGGCACCATCCTCGGTTGCCTTCAACACGCAGCCGACGGTCCTCTTCTCTCCGGTCAGGCGGTTGGTGAGAATGCTCTCAAGCGTCACCTCGCCGCATGCAACGAGTTCACGATAGGCAAAGAGATTGAGCGGCCCAAGCGCGGCCCCGTCTGTAAGCTCACAGACCCAATCCATCCTCAGCGCCGAAAGAGTCTCCGCGGCAATCCATGTCTGCTGATCCTGTGAAACAAGGTGCGCCGGACCTATGCGGAGTTGGCATGCCCAGTTCCACAGGTCTGGCAGACTTGCCGGCCCATAGACGGACCCGTCCTCGCCTTTGAAATACCAGCCAGGCCCGTTGTCGTCACCAGGCGCCATCAGGCATTGCGCAAACTCAACCCTGACGGAATCGAGGTCTGTCCACGTGCGCTCAGCGTCCTGCTTCAGTCTGGCATGTGCAGTTTTTGTGCCGGCAAACTCCTGCTCCAGTTTCTGAAGCTTTTTGTTCAGATCGCGTATCTGCATGGCTGCTAACGCCTTTGCCGAACCCGCCGCCTCGCGCTCGTTCTCAAGCTCTGTCTCCAGGGCCTTGAGCCTTGAGCCGATTGCGTCGGCCTCGACCTGCAGGCGGCTCACCTGTCCCGCCCTCTCCCTGGCAGCGTCTTCCCCGAGTTGCTGACTCCGCTCCTCCACCGCCGCGTATCGCTTCTTCCATTCCTGCGCAGCAGGGTCAGGGAGTTTGCCTGCAAGCGCGGCCCCGTCCTCAATTGCTTTCAAAAGTTCACCGGCAGTGATCTTCTCTCCCGTCAGCCGGTTGACCATTTCGCTCTGCGGACCTACCTCACCGGCCGTAATCAATTCCTGAACAGCGAATGGATTGAACGGGCCAAGGACTGTGCCGTCCGGAAGGTCGCAGGTCCAGTCCATCCTGAGCGCCGGAATGCTGTCCGCCCGCAGCCAGGTCACCTTGTCTTGAGACACATGGTGTGAAGGCCCGATACGGTACTGGCATGTCCAGTCCCACAACTCCGGAAGCACCACGGGGCCGTACACATCTTCCCCCTCGCCCCTGACGTACCACCCTGGATCACTGCCCTGGGCCCGCGGTGCGAGAAAGCGCTGCACAAGCCCGGCCCTGGCTGAAGCTGCAGCGGCGAGCCCGGCCATCACGAGATCACGCTCTTTCACTGTCCGCTCCGATGCCTCCAGGGCTTTCCTGGCTTCGGCGGCCTCGATACGCAGGCTCGCCGCAACATTCTCCGACACACCAAGATCCCTCTCGAGCAGCATGATCCGTTCACCCATCGCAGATGCCCGCGCGACGAGTTCCTCCTTCTCAGCAGCCGGAGCATCACGCTCCCTGGCTAACTCAGCCTCAAGTCCGCCTTGGCGCTCCGTGGACTGCTTCTGCAATTCGTGCAGCTTTCGCACAGCCTCTTCACGCGCCGCCCGCTCGTCCGCAAGGTCTTTCTCACGCTCTTCGCGCGCGGCCCTTTCACGCTGCAACGCAGCCTTGTATTCCGCGAAGTCGCTGGCTTGGGCGGATTTCAGGGTGGCGAGCTGCCCGTTCAACTGAAGTTCACGACCATGGCTTCGTGCTTCCAGCTCTGCGTACGCGTTCTTCTGTTCCTGAAGGTCTCTCTCCAGCTTCGCCATCAGTGCGGTGAAATCATTCTTCCGCGCATTGGTCTTCTCCGCCGATGACTCCACGCGCCCGATCTCCTTCTCAAGGTCAGCGATCTTCCTGCGCATGGCAGACGCTTCTGTCTCCATCCGCCCGGCCAATGTGTCACGTTCCTGTTCAAGGTTGCGCGCTCTCTTCTCCAGTTCCGCGCGGGTAACCTGTTCCCTTGCCAGCTCGGACTCAACACCGGCGGCCTTGCCCAGTTGCTGAGACTTCAACATTGCAACCTGCCCGCCCAACTGGAGCTCACGTCCATGGCTGCGTGCTTCCAGCTCAGCGTAGGCATTCTTCTGTGACTGCAGCTCCCGTTCCAGCTTTGATATCTGCGCAGCGGCCTCAGCCATCTTTGCGCGCTCCATGGCCGCCACATCTTCACTGAGCTTCTTCTCCCCGGCAAGCTTCTGCTCAAGGTCCTTAAGACGCTCCTGCGCACCGGCGGCGGCGACTTCCAGTGCCGTTGCGCGTGAGTGCTCCTCCTTGAGCTTCTTCTCTGTTCTCCCGGCATCGTCGCGAAGTACATCCATCTCCTTGCGAAGTGCATCGTATGCCTTGGCATTCGCATCCATAGTGCTTTCCACGGCGCTGATCCTGGCCGCCGCATGGTTGCGCTCGCGCTTCAATGCCTCTTCGAGCACCACCACCTTGGCCACCATGGCGCTGACCTCCGACTCAGCCTGTCCAGCCCGGCCTGCCAGCTCGCGCTCAAGCCCGAGGACTTTCTCCTCGAGATCAGTCCTGATCTTCTTCTCGCGACTGACTTCTGTCTCGTGTGCCTCCATAGCGGCGGTGAGCTTCGACTCCATCTCGTCAAGCTGGCCTGATAGCGTCCGCTCGAGCGACTTGGCATCAGCGTCATGCTTTGCCTGGGCTTCCTTCTGCTCGCACAGCTGCTTCTCCAGCCTGGTGATCTGGCCCTTGAATACGTCCTCGCGGGCGTAGGCGTCGCGGGCTGCATCCTCGTGCAGCCTCCTCTCCGCTGCCAGCCGCTGCTCGATATCCTTGATAAGCCCGTGCTTCTCGCCGGCTGCCGTCTCAAGCGTGGCTTTGTGAGAGCGCTCCGCTTCCAGCAGTTTACCGACCCTGACAACCTCATCGCGGAGTGCCGCAACCTCGGACGCAGACGTCTCGAGAGCCTTGCTTCTATCCTCAAGGCTCCGCCGCATTGCCTCTGCCTGCGTGCCGGTCGAAGTGCGCTCCCGCCCCAATTCGCCCTCAAGCGCACTGGTCCGCGCATCAAGCTTGGATTCCCGGATCCCCGCCTGCTCAACGACCGCGGCATGAGCCTCTGTCCTGGCCTTCAGCGTGCGTTCGAGCTCACCGATCTTCGCGACCGAACCGGACTCACGTGCCTTCCAGTCAGGCGCCGCCGCGGCATCCCCTGCGATTGCGGCAGCTGCGGGTTTCCCGGTGGCAGCGAACGACTGCCCGGGTTGATTCACAGGCACAACATGTGGCGCCGTCACCGGTAGAGGCTTGGCTTCAGACCCCGGTTCCTGTACGGAAAGTTTGACCTCGGCCGGCGGTGCCTTCGCATCGGCAGGAGCCGGTGCTGAAGTTGCGGCCGCGACAGGACCTTCCACGACTCCCTGCGCCGGCAGCTCCCTGGCCACGTCTCCGCCAAGGCACACCGCAGCCCCGAACCTGAGGACCGACGACACCGAGAGCATCTCACCGGTAATACAATTCTGCACAGTGGCGGTGCGAAGGAGTTTTCCACGCTGGACCAGGACGGGAACTGCCGCCAGATTGAATGGCCCGTATCTCTTGGCTCCCCTCAACTCACCAACCCATGTCATATTGAGTTCTGGCACGTTCTCCGCGGAAACCCAGGTCGCCTGGTTGTCGCTGGACACCATGTTGCCGACAACAATACGCCCCTGCACCGCCCAGTTGATCAGTTGCGAAATAACGACCGGTCCAAAGACTGCACCCTGCGGCATCTTCAAATACCATTGAGCTGCCGGCTGCGAATCATCGCTTTCCGCCTCACTAGTCAGCATTCTGTGGAGTTTGGACATCCGGAGCTCATCCCTCAACATATTGGATCAACATGAGTACCGAAATGCTGCGGCCTCTACAAGACCGAAGTTGCAACCCGGCAATGTGAACCCGGCGAAACCGCTTGCCTTGGATGATAGCGCGACATACAATTTCCTGCGTTGCTAACGTCAAAGACAAACATATGGAGATACACTCATGAGCATTATCAACCGGACTGCAGGACTTGTCTGCCTCTTCATGGCCGCAACGGCACCAGCCACGCAGGCGGGCCTGGTTATGAAATCTGTCGTCAGTAGCGACGGCAAGGACAAGGACTCTGACAGCCAGAATGCCCGCATGACTATTTCAGTCCAGGACAAGGGCATGCGCATGGACTACGTCGAAAGCAATAACCCCCAGTTCAAGAAGGGTGACTGCGTTATCACCGCTGACGGCGGCCAGACCTTCTTCATCGTCCAGGCACAGGACAAGACATACATGCCGTTCGACACAGCCATGGCCGGAGGCGTCATGAGCATGATGAATCTGAAGGCCAGCGACACCAAGAGCGAGCTGCTTCTGGATGAGGCAGGCCCGAAGATACTCGGCTATCCCACCCGCCACACAAAGGTCCTGCTCAGCTACATCATGGAAATGAATTTCATGGGCATGAAACAGAAGAACCAGATCTCGCAGGAGATGGAGACGTGGGCAACCACACAGATAGATGCCTCGCCCTTCGAAGCATGGGCCAAGAACATGGCGCGTAGCATGGGCAACAAAGAGATCGATGAGTTGATGAAGATGTCCATGAAGCACGCCAAAGGCGTCCCTCTCAAGGCGATCAGCGCGATCACAACCACCGAAAAGAGCGGAAAGAAAACGACCAAAACGACTGTCACTGAAGTCATTGAGATCAAGGAACAACCTCTGTCATTGAAGCTGTTTCAGATCCCTGAGGGCTACAAGAACCTGATGGAAGACATGCCGAAAGCCGATGAATCCGGCAGTGACGGGAGTTCCTCGTCCGAGCAGGGGGACGCCCCCCGCCCTCGCGGGAAAGGTCCTTCGCTCTCCGACATGTTCAAAATGGCACGGTAGGCAAACCGGCGTCACCGGCCGCGAACTCCGCCCAGGCTCGCAGCACCAGGCAGGGCCGCACCGTCTCATGACTTGCGCACAGTATCCGCCTTTGCCTGCGGGCTTAGCGGACTCTTCTCCGGCGGCAACTCTTCATGGCACGGGTTTCGTGTTGACCAATACCAAAGGATACTGGAAAGTGCTCCTTTCAGGCCGTTTCCAATTCGGAAGGCTGTGGGGAATATAGGCTGCCGGCCCGTTCTTCCGACGCACATTCATGCGAACACCTGGACGGTATGCCGGCGTCAGCATCTGCAGTGGCTTCCGTTCCGGAGAGGAGATCAAATGCCAGGGAATGTCATCGTTGCCCAGTCCGGCGGTCCTTCACCGGTGATAAACAACTCCCTTCGCGGGATCATCGACGCCTGCATGGGCCGGCCCTCCGAGTTCGGCAGGCTCTACGCAGGCTGGCACGGCATCGAGGGTGTTCTCAAGGAGGAACTGCTCGATCTCTCAATCCAGCCGGCACGCGAAATCGCGCTGCTGTCCACCACCCCGGCTGCCGGCGCCATCGGCACCTGCCGGTACAAGCTGAAGGACACACAGGAGGCCGACTTCGCCCGCATCATCGAAGTGTTCAAGGCACACGACATCGGCTACTTCTTCTATATAGGCGGAAATGATTCCATGGATACCGCCAACAAGATCGGGAAGCTTGCCGCCGGGCAGGGTCTGGATGTCGTGGCCACCGGCGTCCCGAAGACGATCGACAACGATGTCGGCGACGACGAGTTCAAGCTCATCGACCACACCCCAGGCTACGGGTCGGCCGCCCGCTTCTGGGCGTGCAATATCCAGGCAGCCAATGAGGAAAACGCCGGTTCCTGCCCGTCCGACCCGGTATTGGTGACCCAGATCATGGGCAGGAAGATCGGCTATATCCCGGCCGCGGCCCGACTGGCTGACCCGAATCGCGAGATGCCGCTCCAGATCTACATGCCTGAGTCCAACCTCACGCTGGAGAACCTGGCGGACAATGTCAACGACGAGCTCAAGCGGAGCGGCCGCTGCATCGTTGCCGTCAGCGAAGGATTCGATGTCGGCGACGTCGGTGCCCGCCGGGACGGCTTTGGACACGTCGAGTATGGCGCTTCCGACGTCACGGCCCAGCAGGCGATTGTGACGTACCTCAACAACAAGGGCCTCGCGGCCCGCGGTGCCGCACGGGGCCAGGTTGTCGGGACCGATCAGCGTTCGTGCATTATCTACGCCTCTACGGTGGATCTCGAGGAGGCCTACCGTGTGGGCAGCCACGCCGTCGAGGTCGCCACCAGGTTCGGCGGCGGCTGGATGGCTACCATACTCAGAAACCCCGGCCCTGCTTACTCCGTCAGGTACGACAAGGTCCCGCTGGAGAAGGTGGCAAACAGCGAGCGGTCGTTCCCGAAGGCGTGGCTGGCTCCGGGCGGGATCGATGTCACCGACGACTTTGTGCGGTACGCAAGCCCCCTCATCGGCAGCGAGTGGGTTCAAATTCCCCTCGAGAACGGCATCCAGCGCTTTGCACGGTTCAAGAAGTCATTTGCCGAAAAGAGATGCCGTGATTACACGCCGGAAGCATACCGGCGGTAGAGGCGCTGGGGATGAACACACCATGGAAGTGATAATCCAGAAGACCGTGGAGAGTGCCGCAAGCCTCGTGGCCAACCTCATCGCCAGGGAACTGCGGGCAAAGCCGGCCCTGGTCCTGGGCCTTGCAACGGGCCGTACCATGGAGCGGGTATACCGGCATCTTGCCAGGATGCATTCCGGGGACAGCCTCGACTTTTCACGGTGCAGGACGTTCAACCTGGACGAGTATGTCGGGCTTTCAGCCACACATCCGGGGTCGTACCACCATTACATGAACAAGCACCTTTTCACCCACGTCAATATCCGCCGGCGAAACACCCATCTCCCCGACGGCACGGCGGATGACCTGGCCGCCGAGTGCGCGAGGTACGAAGCGCTGATCAGGAAGTGCGGCGGCATTGATATCCAGCTCCTCGGGATCGGCAGCGACGGACACATCGGCTTCAATGAGCCGCTCTCCTCGCTCAGGTCGCGAACGAGGGAAAAGGCGCTTACGGTGTCCACACTCAGGCAGAATGCGGCTATGTTCGGCGGGGATCCTGATAAGGTCCCGCGCCGTGCGATCACCATGGGAGTCGGCACGATCCTGGAGGCAAAGCGATGTGTCCTGCTCGCCACAGGCAGGGACAAGGCGCGGATCCTGGCAAAGGCGGTGGAGGGGCCAATAACGTCGATGATCTCGGCCTCGGCAATTCAGCTTCACCCGCATTGCACGGTGGTTGTGGACGAGGCAGCAGCTTCGGGCCTCCGCGGGGTGGAATACTACCGTTGGATTTTCGAGAATGAACCGGAATGGCAGGAATTCAGGCAGAAGAAGCTGAGGAGAAGCAGACATGAACGGGCGTGAACGAGTACTCAAGGCCTTGAAATGCGAGGAGACGGACCGCACACCGTGGGTTCCGTTCGTGGGCTGCCATGCCGGCGCGTTAGTCGGCGCAACCGCCGAGGATATACTGCGGTCGGAGGACCTGATGGTCGCCGGTGCGCGGGAGGCGGTCAGGCGCTACAAGCCTGACGGGTTGCCGGTTGCTTTCGATCTTCAGATCGAGGCCGAGGCGCTGGGATGCGGGCTTTCCTGGGCAAAAGAAAATCCGCCTGCCGTGAACTCACACCCGCTCGCCGGCAACATGCGACTGGCCGACCTGAAGGTGCCCGGGCCCGGCGACGGCCGGATAGCGCTCGCGCTCGGCGCCGCGCGCCGGATGCGGGCGAACCACCCTGACATCGCACTGTACGGCCTGATAACAGGCCCATTCACCCTCGCCCTCCATCTTCTCGGAACGGATATCTTCATGAAGATGTATGACGAGCCACAGGAGGTGAAGCAACTGCTCCAGTTCGCCTCGGAAGTCGGTCTGGCCATGGCCGGGTATTACCTCGATGCCGGCTGCGACGTCGTGGCCGTAGTCGATCCGATGACCAGCCAGATCGGCCCTGATCAGTTCGTGCAGTGGGTCACGCCGGTTGCGCAACCCATCTTCGACGCCATCCGCGCACGAAATGCCATCGGGTCATTCTTTGTCTGCGGGCACGCCCAGCAGAACCTCGCCGCGATGTGCGACTGCCATTGCCACAACATCTCGGTCGACGAGAACATACCTCTGCAGTTTGTCCGGGATGTGTGCCTGCCGCGCAAGATAAGCTTCGGTGGCAATATGCAGCTCACCACGGTTCTGCTGCTGGGTACACCTGTCGAGGCGCAGAAGAACGCCATTGCCTGCCTTGAAACCGGCGGCAGACAGGGTTTCATCCTCTCCCCGGGCTGCGATCTCCCCTTCGCAGTGCCGCCGGCTAATCTTGAGGCAATTCCAGCGATTGTGGCGGATGACTACCAGCGGCAGGTCGTCAAGGCCATTGCCCCTGACCGCGCTGACCAGGACCGGCTGGATCTGGAGGAATACGGCCACGCGGACAAGGTCGTCATCGACATCATCACTCTCGACAGCGAAGCCTGCGCGCCCTGTCAGTACATGGTCGACGCCGTGAGGAAGGTTGCGCCTGAGTTCGATGGCATCCTGGTCTGGCGGGAGCACAAGATCAAGTATCGCGAGAGTCTGGTCCTGATGACATCGCTCATGGTGCACAATGTGCCTACAATCTGCATTGACGGCCAGATCGCATTCGTGAGCCGTATCCCCCCGCGCGATGAACTGGTGGCCGCCATCCAGCGGCGCATCAACGAAAAGCTCAAGGTCAATGTCCAGCGCCGGAAAGCCACGCTCTACGTCCTGGCTTCTGACAAGCATGATGGTGTCGAACTCCGCCGGCGCATCGACCGCGCAGTATCCGAACTGGGGGCGGATGTCACCGTGCAAAAGGTGACTGATCCGCAGGTCATTGCATCATACGGCATCACGCCCAACCAGCTTCCAGCGGTCGTGCTGGCACGCTACCGGCTGAAATCGTCGCGCACAATCCCCGAAGTGGCCGCGATCAAGGAATGGATCAAGGACCTGTGAGCATTCCGGTTATTCTGCTGACCGGCTACCTGGGCGCCGGCAAGACTACCGCGCTGAACCGGCTGCTGGCGTCGCCGTGGGTGCGGGAGCTCTCCCCTGCCCTGATCATCAATGAATTCGGCAGGCTTGGAGTGGACGGCAAACTCGTCGACGGCCACACCCGGAAATACGAGATCAACAAGGGCAGCCTGTTCTGCACATGCACCCAGCACCAGCTCGTACAGGCCATGGGCGAGATCGCCGCCAGCCCGGGAACCGGCCTCGTCATCATTGAATCCACCGGCATCGCCGAGACGCGGAGCCTGGAGGGCGCGCTGGCCATTCCTGCCCTGACGTCAGCCTTCCGGCTTCAGGCCAACATATGCGTCGTCGATGCCACCGGCTTCATCAAGATCGCGGCGTTCCTGGCTATCGCGACGGCACAGGTCCGCTGGGCCGACGGACTTCTCATCACCAAGGGCGACCAGGTACCGGACGGCGATGTTGACAGCCTGCTGGAGGTGCTGCACGGCTTGAATCCTGACGCTCCAGTGTGCGTGGCGCCGTTCGGCAGGGGCGTGGAGGATTTCGCGCCAACGATAAGGCATATCGAGCGGAAGGGCGGCCCAATGGACAGCCCGCCGACCGATATCGTGTCAGTCTCGATAGAGACCGACATTGCATTTGACCGGCAGCGCTTCATGGCCGCGATGGCCGCGCTTGGCCCACGGCTCCTGCGGCTGAAGGGCAACGTGACGTTCGCCGGCGAGGGGCCCCGCTTTGTGGAAGTGGTTCACAACCGGGTGACCGAGGCGGATGCGAAACCTGGCTTCGCAACTCTCACCGCCTTTTCTGCGATCGCCTGGCACGTGCATGCGGATGAGTTGCGCAGACAACTGGAACCAGATCAAGGCAGAGATCATCGGCCGGACAAAGGCGGAGTGGGTACTCCATAGCGGCCGTCCGATATCGATGCGCCCACCACCACCTGATCCCTCGCTCAAACACTCATCCACGCCGTGCCAACGTCATGGCCGTGCCCCTGTCCCAGCGCCCGTTCCGTTCTCAGTTGCGTTCTCGCTCAAGACCCTTGCCATCACCCGGCCTGATATGGTAGTCTCCGTTCCCAATTGTTCAGGACCAGCGGTCTCTTCTATCTTTCCAAAGGCCCAACCACAAGAGGAGCACATGCAACTTACAGTCAGGAATGTTGCGAAGTTTCTGGATGTGACAGAGGATGCGGTCTACCGGATGATTGATGACTGCGAGATTCCGGTAGTCAAGGTCAATGACCAGTTCAGGTTCAACAAGACCGATCTGCTTGAATGGGCAATGAGCCGGCAGCTCCACGTGTCCCCCGTAATGCTGGAGGGTGACGAGTCCGACTGTGCGACCACCCACGCCAGCCTGTCTGAAGCGCTCAGGCTGGGGGGTGTTTTCCACAACCTGCCCGGAGTCGACAAGACTGCGGCATTGCGGTCACTTGTGGAGGTCATGCAGTTGCCGGACGATGTTGACCGGGAGCTGCTCCTCCGTATGTACATGGCGCGGGAAACAATGGCCTCAACCGGAATAGGCGACGGGATAGCGATTCCACATGTCCGTAATCCGGTGGTACTCCGCATGGCCTCGCCGCAAATCACTCTTGGCTTCACGAAGAACCCGGTCGACTTCGGCGCACCTGACGGCAAACCGGTTTTTGCCATGTTTGCGCTTGTCACTCCAACCACCCGGTCACACCTGCTCCTGTTGTCGCGGCTGGCCTTTGCGCTGCGTACCAGCTCCCTGCTGGACTTAATCAAGGCACAAGCTCCCAAGGACGAACTAATCGCGGAATTCAAACGATGCGAGACATCTGCGGATGAAACCGGCAAGGCTGAACGGCCATGACTGTTCTCCTGGTGGGGCTTGGGATTGTTGCAGTCTCCGGAGTCGCGGCATGGGTGGCACGCGGATCCGAAAGGCTCAGCTCCCTGATTGGCGCCGCAGGGGCTGTCACCGGTTCGCTGGTGGCCATGACCGGAACGGCAGGCACCCTGGTCTCGGGCGTCACGGCAAGGTTGACCGTTCCTTGGGCATTGCCCATGGCATCCTTTTCCATCGAAGTTGACGCATTGTCCGCCTTCTTCCTCACCATTGTTCTGGGGCTGTCCCTCCTGACGGCGCTGTACGGTTGGGAATATTTGCGCCCGATCTCGCCTGCCGGTTCCAGCGGCAAGTGTTCGTGGCTCTGGTTCAATACGCTTGTTGTCTCCATGGCACTGGTGGTGATCGCTCGCAACGGAGTCCTCTTTCTCCTGGCATGGGAGGTGATGTCACTATCATCGTTCTTCCTGGTGGCCTTTGAGAGTGACCGGGAACAGGTTCGCAGCTCCGCCTGGACCTATCTCGTGGCGACGCACCTCGGAACTGCGCTGCTCCTGGTGATGTTCCTGCTCATCGACGCCCACACCGGGTCTCTTGACTTCGCGGCGTGGGGAGACCTCAAGAATGCCGGCCCCGGTCTCCTTGGCGCAATCTTCCTTCTTGGGCTCATCGGGTTCGGTGTGAAGGCCGGCATGTATCCGGTCCATGTCTGGCTGCCGGAAGCGCACCCTGCCGCGCCGAGCCATGTGTCCGCCCTCATGTCAGGCGTAATGATCAAGACCGGCATCTACGCCATGGTAAGACTGTGGTCAATGATGGGGCCGCCAGAACCATGGTGGGGCTGGCTGTTGCTTGGAATAGGGGTGGCATCGGGAGTAATGGGGGTTGTCTTTGCCCTCGCCCAGCATGACATCAAGCGCCTTCTTGCCTATTGCAGCGTGGAGAATATAGGCGTTATCTCGATGGGTCTCGGCCTTGGATTGCTCGGTTGGAGCTACAATCAACCATTCGTCATGGTGGCCGGTTTCGCGGGCGGCCTGCTCCATGTCGTGAATCATGCGGTTTTCAAGGGGCTGCTCTTCCTCGCCACAGGTTCGGTCGTTCATTCCACCGGATGCCGGGAGATGGAACAGATGGGCGGTCTTATGAAACGCATGCCACATACCGGCGCATTCTTCCTCACCGGATCGGCCGCAATTTCGGGCTTGCCGCCCCTCAATGGATTCGTGAGCGAGTTCATCATCTACGCCGCCGCATTCGCGGCTGTCCTCAAGGGGCCTGTCGGTCTGGCGACGCCGGCAATAGTGGCAATAGGCGCGCTCGCACTGGTCGGCGGTCTGGCTGCCGCCTGCTTCGCCAAGGTATTCGGCATGACTTTCCTCGGGTCGCCACGAAGCAGCCAGGCAGCCGACGCTCATGAGGTGGGCCCGGCCATGCGCGTGCCCAAGCTCATCTTGTCAGCATGCTGCTTCGCCATTGTCTTCCTGGCACCATGGTTTACGAGCGGGCTATTCCGTCTGGCAGCAAGCGTGAGCGGTGCGCCAACGGAAACGTGGCTGGCGCAGATGACTCCGCTGGCGACCGCCCTGACCTGGGTCAGTGCCGGATCCGCTGCAGTCCTGATACTGCTTATGCTGCTTGCCATACTGCGACTGGCTCTACTGCGGAAGCGCCCCGTCGCCAGAACTGTCACATGGGACTGCGGTTACGCCGCACCAACGCCACGCATGCAGTATACGGCTTCGTCTTTCTCCCAACCAATCACCAACCTCTTCCGGGCTGTGCTGGGGCTGCGTATAAGCTCCAAGCTCCCGACCGGGCTCTTTCCAGCCGCAGCGTCATTTGAATCACATACCGGCGACACCGCCAACGAATGGCTTTTCCGCCCATCGTTCCGGTTTGTGGACAAAGCGATGGCCAGCCTGCTGTGGATTCAGGAGGGCCGTGTCCAGATCTACGTGTTGTATGTTGCTGTGACTCTGCTTGTTCTCCTGCTGGCAGCACTGTGAGGAGTCTGTGATGAATTGGGAAGGCATCCTGATCTACGCGATTGCGCTGGCTGCTGCGCCTTTGCTGGTCGGGGTTATCAACCGAACCAAGGCTTACTTTGCCGGGCGTTGCGGGCAACCGTTGCTCCAGACCTACCACGACCTTGCCAAACTCCTGCGCAAGGGCGCAGTCTACAGCGGCACGACCACCTGGGTCTTTCGCGCCGGCCCCATCATCAGCCTGGGAGCGGCCCTTCTGGCCCTTGCGTTTATTCCGCTCGGTGGCATCCCGGCCCTGTTCTCGTTCAATGGTGATTTCATTCTGGTCGCTTACCTGCTTGGCGTAATGCGTTTCTTCACCGTGGCAGCGGCTCTGGATACTGGCTCAAGCTTTGAGGGAATGGGCGCCAGCCGTGAGGTTCAGTTTGCCGCGATGGCTGAGCCCTCGCTTATCCTGGGCGTTGTGGCCGTTGCCCGGGGAACGGGAGAACTTACCCTGACAAATATCCTTGGCGCCGTCTCCTCCGACCTGTGGCTGGCACAGGGCACAGTCCTGGCCCTGGTGATCATGGCATGGTTCGCCGTGTTCCTTGCCGAGAACTCCAGGATCCCCGTGGACGACCCAAACACCCACCTGGAGCTCACCATGATCCATGAAGTAATGGTCCTTGATCATGGCGGACCTGACTTCGCATTTGTGAGCTATGGGGCAGCCCTGAAGATGTGGATCCTGGGAGCTTTCGTTGTCGGGCTGCTTGCGCCGGTGCGCACAGGGCAGATACTTCCCGACCTGGCTGCCGGCCTGGCCGGCATGCTCACTCTTGCCGTTGCTGTCGGTGTGGTCGAATCCACAATGGCCAGGTTGAGGCTGGTGCGCGTTCCGCATCTTCTCCTGGCGGCCGGCGCATTTTCAATTCTGGCGCTGCTTCTGGTGATGAGGTAGATATGCACAATACAACGGACAACATAATGGCCGTCCTGATGCTGATCAACCTGGCCTTGACCGCCAGCAGCCGGCTCAACCTGTGCATCTCCCTGGTTTCCCTGCAAGGAGTGGCGCTCGGGTTTCTGCCTCTCTTTTCGCACAATGGATTGAACTTGCGAACGGCATTCCTTGCCGTGGTGGTTGTCGCAATGAAGGGCGTGGTATTTCCGCGCCTGCTGATGCGAGCCGTGCGTGGCGCAAACGTCCGTCGTGAGGTCGAACCGTTCGTCGGCTATGGTGCCTCCATTCTTGTGGGTATTCTACTCCTGGGGATTTCATTCTGGGTCGGCAACAGGCTCCCCCTGCCCGTCTCCGCCGTGTCTTCAGATCTCGTTGTCCCCGGGGCAATCGGTGCAATTCTCACCGGCCTTTTCCTGCTGACCAGCCGAAAAACGGCGGTCACTCAGGTGATGGGCTATCTTGTCATGGAGAACGGCATTGCCGCCTTCGGCCTAGCAGTTGTCCCCGAAGTACCAATGCTCATCGAACTCGGGATCCTGCTTGATATCTTTGTCGGAGTTTTCGTCATGGCCATCGTGATCTGGCACATCAGCCGTGAGTTCGATCATATGAATGCCGACCAATTGAGTGCGCTGAAGGGATGAGATGATAAATGACCTTTTGCGGTGACATGCTCTGGTTGCTGATCGTGCTGCCTGCCATCGGGGCCGCACTGGGGCTGATCATGCCGTCGCCCCGGGCCGCAATACGGTCGGTTGCCATCGGCGTGCCGGTGGTGGCTGCTGTTGCAGCCTGGGCTGTCGTGACGGTCATGCGCGGCGGCCCGCTGCTGTCTGCCGGCGAGTGGCTGCATCTTGACGCGCTTGCGGGATACCATGTCGTCGTCATGATGATTGTGTTCGTAATGAGCTCGCTCTATGCCGTGCCCTATTTCAGCCACGAGCCTGCCGGCCACGAGCTCGACCTCCCTGCGGCCCGGCGTTTTGCCGCACTCTGGTACGGAGCACTCGCCGCAATGACGCTCGTCATGCTGTCAAACAATCTAGGGGTAATGTGGGTTGGCGTTGAGGCCACCACGCTGCTGACAGCGTTCCTCATCTGCCTGCGGGTGTCACCTTCCTCCCTGGAAGCAACGTGGAAATACCTGATCGTCTGCTCGGTCGGCGTGGCATTCGCGTTCATGGGCGTCCTGCTGGTTGCAGCGTCAGCCGGACACGCGGCGGCAACCGATGTGCATCTCCTGCACTGGACGCACTTGCAGCAGATCGTGAAGACTCTCGATCCGAGACTGCTCAAGCTGGCTTTCATCTTCATCATTGTCGGTTATGGCACCAAGGCCGGGCTTGCACCCATGCACAGCTGGCTCCCGGACGCCCACAGCCAGGCACCCGCTCCGGTATCGGCGATCTTCTCCGGATTCATGCTCAACACGGCACTTTACTGCATCATGCGCTATATGCCGATGGTCGACGCCGCATGGGCCCGCAACCTGCTCATTGTCTTCGGACTGGTTTCGATCATAATCGCGGCTGTATTCATCCTGGCTCAGCATGACCTGAAGCGTCTTCTTGCATACTGCAGCGTCGAACACCTCGGGATCATTGCACTGGGCCTGGGCCTCGGGCCACTTGGCGCCTTTGCAGCTCTCTTCCACACCCTGAACCATTCCGTCTGCAAGGCGCTGAGCTTCTTCTGCGCTGGACGAATCGGCCAGGCCTGCGGAACCCACGACATGCGGGAAATACGTGGCAGCATACGTTTGAGCCGGCTCTGGGGGACGGGACTGTTCATCAGCATGCTCGCGTTGATCGGCGTGGCGCCGTTCGCCATCTTCATGAGCGAACTGCTGGTCCTGAAAGCCATGATCGAAACTCACGGTTACATCTCAATGGCAGTGTTCTTGCTCGGAACAGCGACTGTCTTCGTGGCAGTCCTTCGCTATGCCATGAACATGGCATGGGGCACTGGCACAGCTCCCCGAAAAGACGAACCTGGTTCGCTTCTGGAGTGGCTCGTCGTGGTGGCGCCTCTCGCCCTTCTCCTGACCCTTGGACTGTGGATGCCCGCATCCTTCCGCCACGTGCTTGAAGCCGCGGCATCCATTGCAGCAGGGAGGGCGCCATGAGTGACGCACGCTTCCTGCGCTTTGCGCACGGGGATGTCATTCCGCGCGCCGGCGTCCCGCGGATTGATGTTGCCGCGTTCAACACGGCTGTCGCGGAGAGCGTCGCATCCGGCCACAGGCTTGTCACCTTGTTCGGGCATCCAGCCGGCAAGGACTTCATCGAACTTATGGCGATTCTTGCCAACGACAGGGATGGCGAACTCTCCGTGGCTGCCACAGCAGTGGCGGGCAGCTATCCGGCGCTGACGCCTGGCTGCCCACAGGCCCACTGGTTCGAACGCGAGATTGCCGAACAGTGGGCGGTAACGCCCGAGGGCCACCCCTGGCTCAAGCCGATCCGCTTTCACCAGCCATACCGGCCCGGCGCAAGCCCGTGGCAACGCACGGGCGAAACGCCTGCGCAGCCCGGGATAACGAACTACTTCCGGGTCGAGGGCAGAGAGATCCACGAAGTTGCCGTCGGTCCCGTTCATGCCGGCATTATTGAGCCGGGTCATTTCCGCTTCCAATGCCACGGCGAGAACGTGTTCAACCTCGAAATTGAGCTGGGCTACCAGCACAGGGGAATCGAGCGGCGCATCCGTGGCGGCCCCGACAACAGAACCATTCACTACATGGAAACCGCCGGCGGCGACACAACGGTCGGCCACGCCATGGCCTACTGCCATCTCATGGAAGCGCTTGGTCGCGTACGCGTACCGGCACGGGCACAGGTATTGCGCGGAGTCGCATTGGAGCTCGAACGACTGGCCAACCACACCGGTGACCTGGGCGCACTGGCAGGCGACATCGGATACCTGCCGACTGCCTCCTTCTGCGGACGAATCAGGGGTGATTGGCTGAACCTGACGGCCACCATGTGCGGCAACCGCTTTGGTCGCGGACTTATCAGGCCCGGCGGCCTCGGCAACGAACCCGACGCGGAGTGTCTCAAGAACATCCTTTGCCGCCTCGATGCGTTCGAAAGAGACATGGCCGGAGCAGTGGAACTGCTGTGGGCTACAACTTCCGTAATGGCGCGGCTTGAGGAGACGGGAGTTGTTTCCCAGGCTGATGCGATCTCCATAGGTCTTGTCGGGCCGGCTGCACGCGCATGTGGCTTGAGCCGTGATGTCCGGAATGATTTTCCATCCGGCATCTACCGCTACGCCAACATTCCTCCGGCAAGCTGGCACAGCGGCGATGTGTTTGCGCGCGCTTTTGTTCGATGGGTCGAGAGCCAGCGCTCGATCGCCTTCATACGCGAGCAACTGGGTACACTGCCGACCGGGGCCGTGGCTGTGGCGTCAGGCCGGATCGCACCTGATGCAATGGCAGTTTCACTGGTGGAAGGCTGGCGCGGCGAAATATGCCATGTGGCCCTGACGGATTCCAACGGCAGGTTTGAGCACTACAAGGTCAGTGACCCGTCATTCCACAACTGGTACGGCCTTGCACTGGCGCTCCGCAACCAGCAGATATCGGACTTCCCGTTGTGCAACAAGAGCTTCAACCTTTCGTACTGCGGTCATGATTTGTGAGGCTGAAATATGTGGCGAGTAATACTTGAGAGACTGAGGCAGAAGCACAGGACGCACGGCTACCCGGCTGAAGCCCCGGTTATGCCGGGTCGATTCCAGGGCCGGCCGGTCGTTGACAACAATACCGTCGCCGGTGCAGAAGGCCCTGTTGCATGCTGCCCCACTGCCGCACTCGCGATAGGACCGGACCACCGGCTCCGCCTCGACGCTGGCAAGTGCCTGTTCTGTGGCGAATGCACGAAGGCATGCGGCCAGCATGGCGTCCGATTCACTCAGGAACATCGCCTTGCCGCGGCGCGCCGGGAGGACCTTGTAATAAAGGGTGGCGAGGAACACCTGGCCGATGCCCTCAACAAGGAGGCCGCCCGCCTGTTCGGCCGGTCACTGAAACTGCGGCAGGTCAGCGCCGGAGGCTGCAATGCGTGCGAAGCCGACACCAACGTGCTCAATACGCTGGTGTTTGATCTCGGCAGGTTCGGCATACAGTTTGTAGCCTCACCCAGGCATGCGGACGGCCTGCTGGTGACGGGACCGGTTACAAAGAACATGGAGCTGGCACTCAGGAAGACTTACGAAGCGGTCCCCTCACCCAAGATCGTCATTGCCGTGGGAGCCTGCGCAATCTCCGGCGGCCTGTTCGCCGGCCACGACGAGACCTTCCGCGGCGTTGGCGACATTCTGCCGGTGGACCTGTTCATACCCGGCTGCCCGCCACATCCGTGGACAATACTGGATGGATTGCTGCGAGTGCTGGGAAAGCTGAGGTAGTGACGGCATCCCTTTTGCATACCCTCAGGACTCTCTCGGAGAGTGGTCCAGTAGAAGGGGGAAGGTCAGTATCAACAACTTGCATGATATTTCCGGAGTGAGAAGGTGGTGAGAAGGCACTGATAAGGTGCTGAGAAGGTTTGCGACAAACCTTATGCGAGCGCAACGACTTCGATCTGCGTCTTGTCTTTTCTGGCTCTGCGAACGATCTTTTCGACCTGAGCGGCAGCGGCGTCCGTAAGCCAGTCCTCACCACACTGCGTGCAGACATTGGCCTCAACTCCTCGAACGACAACAACCCCAGCCCCGGTGTCAATACTCACCGTGGTCGTTCCCAGCTTCGCATTACCGCCGCAAATCCCGCACTTCATCGCCTTCTTCTCCGCGTCCTATGGTCTGCCTCAAAATGGTCCAAATCAGGCTCGTAAACACTGATTATGTAGATTGTCGCGTTCCTGCTATCCAATCCCGCTACAACATGCAACGTTCTGCCCAGAACAGTACCAAGGAACAGACCAGCCGGGAAAGGGAATTCGTCAGGATAGTCCGCGATCTGCTCGCCATGGAGCAAGACCCCACGGACCTCAGTCCTCGAAATATCCCTCCCAAGCATTCGCTCCAGCGCGTGTTTTCGCCACACAACAGCGTCTGAGCGCAATGCCAAACGAACTATGCCAAGGTCAAGCATGGGGCGACTGTATACGCAGCCTCAGTCCCCGGCAAGTCCATTTCTCAGACCTGGCGGGATAGGAATCGGAATCTCTTCAGATCGCTACGATCAGAGCGCGGCTATTTGGCCACCGCGATGCCGGTGCCTGTCCCCAGGGTTTCCCTTGCATTCTCTACTCTGCACCGGTTCTTATCGGCGCTTTCTGCCTGTCCCCATTCTGTCCTTTTGCCGCCTCGATGCGTTCGAAAGAGACATGGCCGGAGCAGTGGAACTGCTGTGGGCTACAACTTCCGTAATGGCGCGGCTTGAGGAGACGGGAGTTGTTTCCCAGGCTGATGCGATCTCCATAGGTCTTGTCGGGCCGGCTGCACGCGCATGTGGCTTGAGCCGTGATGTCCGGAATGATTTTCCATCCGGCATCTACCGCTACGCCAACATTCCTCCGGCAAGCTGGCACAGCGGCGATGTGTTTGCGCGCGCTTTTGTTCGATGGGTCGAGAGCCAGCGCTCGATCGCCTTCATACGCGAGCAACTGGGTACACTGCCGACCGGGGCCGTGGCTGTGGCGTCAGGCCGGATCGCACCTGATGCAATGGCAGTTTCACTGGTGGAAGGCTGGCGCGGCGAAATATGCCATGTGGCCCTGACGGATTCCAACGGCAGGTTTGAGCACTACAAGGTCAGTGACCCGTCATTCCACAACTGGTACGGCCTTGCACTGGCGCTCCGCAACCAGCAGATATCGGACTTCCCGTTGTGCAACAAGAGCTTCAACCTTTCGTACTGCGGTCATGATTTGTGAGGCTGAAATATGTGGCGAGTAATACTTGAGAGACTGAGGCAGAAGCACAGGACGCACGGCTACCCGGCTGAAGCCCCGGTTATGCCGGGTCGATTCCAGGGCCGGCCGGTCGTTGACAACAATACCGTCGCCGGTGCAGAAGGCCCTGTTGCATGCTGCCCCACTGCCGCACTCGCGATAGGACCGGACCACCGGCTCCGCCTCGACGCTGGCAAGTGCCTGTTCTGTGGCGAATGCACGAAGGCATGCGGCCAGCATGGCGTCCGATTCACTCAGGAACATCGCCTTGCCGCGGCGCGCCGGGAGGACCTTGTAATAAAGGGTGGCGAGGAACACCTGGCCGATGCCCTCAACAAGGAGGCCGCCCGCCTGTTCGGCCGGTCACTGAAACTGCGGCAGGTCAGCGCCGGAGGCTGCAATGCGTGCGAAGCCGACACCAACGTGCTCAATACGCTGGTGTTTGATCTCGGCAGGTTCGGCATACAGTTTGTAGCCTCACCCAGGCATGCGGACGGCCTGCTGGTGACGGGACCGGTTACAAAGAACATGGAGCTGGCACTCAGGAAGACTTACGAAGCGGTCCCCTCACCCAAGATCGTCATTGCCGTGGGAGCCTGCGCAATCTCCGGCGGCCTGTTCGCCGGCCACGACGAGACCTTCCGCGGCGTTGGCGACATTCTGCCGGTGGACCTGTTCATACCCGGCTGCCCGCCACATCCGTGGACAATACTGGATGGATTGCTGCGAGTGCTGGGAAAGCTGAGGTAGTGACGGCATCCCTTTTGCATACCCTCAGGACTCTCTCGGAGAGTGGTCCAGTAGAAGGGGGAAGGTCAGTGTGCCCCCGAGTACCCCGTGCCCTTTGATCAGGGGTATTCTGCGAACACAGCCCATTCGACACACCACGCGTTGTTACTCTTGACCAACTTGTATGTACCAGTCGCCGGGTGCCTGGTGTTTCTCAGGGGGCCATATCCGAACCGCACGACGGCCGAGCACGCATCCCTGGAGTAACCCGGCATCCAAAATGATACGTACGCTCTGAATGGGCAGACGCGGTTGCTTGCTGTGGGTACAAAGTAAGGAAGGTCATTGGTTATACAAATCTCCACTGCCGGAGGGGCAATGAATTGCTCCAGCGACACTTCGCTTCTGCTGCGGCGCTGCAGACTACGCCGCAAGTCAGTATCCAGCACACGGCCACGTGCTTTCATCTCTGAGCAGAGCTGTCCGTCGCTTATCCATCCCGTACCTGCCATGGTACGGTCTGCAAGATAAATGCGCGTTGAATTGGTCGGGCTGCGCGCCTCGTCGGCTGTGGCGAAATGTTTCAACACTATTCCCAAAACCACCTGATCCTCGGGCGCAAGAGTCGCTTTATGGCATCCTGAAAAGACAAGGCAAGCAAGCAATACAATCCACGACCGTTGCATAGAAGTTGTCCTTTTCGAGGGCAACCTAAGGGGTCGTATCTCGACAAGCGACAACATATCAAGAAGCGAACGGGCAAGTGTCCGTACAAAACCACAAAGGTTCAAACCGCCCCTCTCCCCTGTTGGATCTCTGGATGGCCACTTCGCAAGATTGGTGCTGTAGAACCGGAAGTCATAGTGCGTCCAGATCCGCGGCGCCGCCGAATCCACACGACGAGTCACACGGACAAGCTTGTCGATGCTGTATACGACATACATGTCTGTATAGTACTCTGTCAGGAACAGTTGTCCAGCGTTGTTGCGGAAATAGCTGATTGTTGAAGACACGTCTCCTGCCGAGTTGCGGCATTCGGCCGGACTTGAATCATGTCCTTCCACGAAGCTTGTCCCACATGGTATAATTGTCGGATGAATACAGGAACTGTGCACTGGACCGCCCTGCGGGTGCGGGTGTTGCTGGCCGTGGCCGTTGCTGTCGCATCACATGTGGTAAATGCTGCCGGCCCCGTGATCGACGGCTGCATGATATTCCCTGACGACCACATCCTGAATACGCCGGTTGATACCCTGCCGGTTCACTCGAATTCCGCAGCGTGGGTGAACACGATCGGTCCGAGCGGCCCCCTGCATCCCGATTTCGGGCCTACCCATGCCATCCCCTATCTGGTTGTCACCAGCAACGAACCGGCGGTCGCCGTCACGTTTGAGTATGTTGACGAGAGCGAACCAGGCCCCTACCCGATTCCCACAAACGCGCCGGTGGAGGGAGGCTCAGGCAGCACGGGCGACCGCCATGTCCTCGCACTCGACAAGGATCATGGACTTCTCTATGAGCTCTTCAGTGCCTATCCCGGAACCAACCACTGGGACGCAGTATCCGGCGCCATCTTCGACCTGGACGGCTACTCCCTGCGCCCACAGACATGGACCTCCGCCGATGCGGCTGGCCTGCCGATCCTGCCCTTGCTCGTCCGCTACGACGAGATAGCAGCCGGAGAAATCAGGCATGCCATCCGCTTCACCGCTCCCCAGACGAGAAAGCAATACCTCTGGCCGGCCAGGCACTATGCTTCAACGAACACTTCGTTCGTCTTCCCGCCGATGGGGGCGAGATTCCGCCTCAAGGCCGACTATGACATCAGCCGCTTCGATCCGACCAACAGGGTGATTCTCCAGGCTCTCAAGACCTATGGAATGATCCTGGCAGATAACGGCGGAGCCTGGTACATGACTGGCGCCCCTGACCCGCGGTTCGACAATGACCTTCTTCATTCACTTACAACGGTCACCGGAGGTGTATTTGAGGCTGTCGATTGCAGCTATCTCATGTTCACCAACGACTCCGCCAAAGCGCGATCGCCGTGGCCGGTGTTCCGCAGCGCGGAAATCCGGGATGACTCCTTCGCGTTCACTGCCGAGCTTCTGCCGAATCTGCCACACACCGTCGAACGCACCGCTTCACTGCAGACCACCGGACAATGGGCCTCGGTGGAACAGTTCACCCCCACAAACACCGGCACAACATCAAGGTCATATGCTTTTGACTCCACCAACACGTGGTTCTATCGCGTGAGGAGATAGTGCAATCTGCCTGCCTCGCCACGCCAGGACAGGTTCGACAACGCCTTCCTTGTCACCCCGTTCCATGGTAAGTCTCTCCCCGCCTGACAACAGTGAACACATCGGAGGTCAGGATCACAATTGCGAACGGATTCGAGACGGGACAATCGCGGGGGGCACCATCAATTAGCTGGCATTGTGAGGCCGACATTGGTTACTTTTCGCTGGCTGGATTGCGCCTGTTCCGGAGACCGTCAATGAGACCTGCTTTTCACGAGACCAGTAACGTTTGTTTCGCTGTTTTGCTTTGCGCCATGGTCTCCGGGCTCTCTGCGTTTGCAATTCCGGACGGTCAATCCCCGATTGACGCCCGCCTGGATGCGGACGGGCGTACTTTCACCGTTGTGGTGCCAGGGACTATTGCTTTCCAGGCCGGCTATTCAGCACAAATCGAGTTCGACGGCCACCCGCTTGTACTGTCTCCCGACTCATCCCCCAGGCAACCCGATACCGCTCGATCAAGCGAGTCAACGCCGCTCGGCTCAGCGGAGGTTGCGACCACGACCTGCAGCTTCGGGGACGCGAGAGTCGACCTTCTGTTTCGTCTTGGCGTCGTTCCCGGCGTGTCGGGTGTCATAGCCCAGGCAGGGATCCGCAACAACGGGGCGAAGGCTGTAAAGTTCGTCTCATCAACCCCAGTCGCGCTTGCCGGCCAACTCGCGGGCAATCCTTCAACATGGCTGGCTACAGCACTCTTCGAACGAGATCCTGCAGCCGCAATGAAACCGGCGGCGCTTGCAGTCAGCGACATCGTCACGCCGCTGAGCATCCACGAGTGCGGCACCCTGTATCGACCCGACGGCAACGGATTCCTGTTCGGCCCCATCGGCACACCCATTGCCTACGTCAACACCAGCCTGTCGCATTTCAAGGACGGCAAGTTCATGCTCAGCGTGTCAGCAGACATGGGGAGCGTGCTTGTGGAACCCGGCGAGACACGGTGGGGCCAGCAGGTGCTCATTCTTGTCGAGCCGCCGCAAACAGCAGTTGCACGATGGACAGATTGGGTTGCCATCACGCACGGAGCCCTCAAATCACCGGGTGCAATGTCCGGCTGGAACGAAAGCAACACCGCTTTTCACAGGAAAGATGCGACAAAAGAACTGCCGGCGGCAGTCGATGTCGTTCGTACGGCCGGAGGCAGGTTGCGGCCGCAGGTAATCCGGTTGAATGACCCGCTGGCCGGGGTCCTGGCCGCAGAATGGCAACCCGCCGCAGTCATGCTCACCGCAAAAGCCGGCGCCCGTCCAGGCGTCCGGCTGGATCCCGGCGGCGAAATTGGCGTCATCACGCGGTATGACACCACAAACATCACCGGGGCCGTCCGGCTTGCGGTACAGCGCGGCTTCAGGGACCTCGAGATCGCTTCCCCGCCCCCCGACATGCCTGCACCAGACGGAAGACGCACATCCTTCGAGCACTCGCGGGATTGGTGGACGGCAATCAGAAAAGCCGCCGGTGCAGATGTCCATCTCATGTGCAATGATAACGGGCCAAACCGCGCGGCAGTCGGCCTGGTGGATGCCTGCCGCACCGGCGCAGAGACGGGGCTGGACTTCAACGCCGCGATTCGCAACATGTTCAAATCCCTTCACCTGCAGGGCCGCTGGTTCACGGTGGCATGTGAGGAGTACCATCTCAAGCCAGTGGGGGGGAGCCCCAGCGACATCAAGAACGGCTGGCCGATGATCCGGACATGGATAAGCATGGTGGGCCTGTCTTGCGGCGCCGCGATGACATCGGACCCCTGGTACACGGACGACTTCACGCCGTACTGGAGGAACATCGAGGTCCTCACCCCGCCCGCCACAGAGCACCCCTTCGCGCCCGATATGTGTATCGACCGGACATGGACAAGGCTGGTGGGACAGGTTCACCGCGAATGGGGCGACTGGACTGTTGTACTGCTCTGGAACTCCGAAGCCTCCGAGGCCCCGGTTCGTTTGGACTTCGCCGCAGCCGGATTGGACCCGGAGCGCAACTATGCGGTCTGGTCATTCTGGGACAATCGCTACCTGGGCGTGGCAAGAGGTTCGTGGACGACCCCATCACTTGCCTCTGGTGACTCCCAGCACCTGCGCTTCACGGACCTCGACCGGGCACCCGGCAAACCTGTTGTCGTGGGTTCCAGCCTGCATATCTATTGCGGTGCGGCCGAGCTGGAATCCGTCACAGCCCTTGCCAGCGCCATGGAAATCCAGTTAACAGATGCCGGGGCCCGCGACGGCGACCTGTTCGTCTACAGCCGGCAGCAACCAGTGCTCCGGAATGCCACGGGCTGCGCGGTGAGCAGCATCACGGCCGCCGGCGAGAATGTCTGGCGCATCAGCATCGCAGGACGGCGTCAAAACGAGACACAGCGGATCGAGCTCGACATCAGGCTGCCCTTCACGAGGCAGTTATGGTTCTGGCTGCTGGTTTCCGCCGCCATGGCCGGCCTGCTTTTCGGCGTGTGGCGCTACATAGCCGACCTGCGCCTGCAGCGGGAGTACGCACTCGACCGCGAACGTACCCGCCTTGCCCGTGACCTGCATGACGACCTGGGCGGTGACCTGTCCAGCATAGCCATGCTTTCCGACCTTGCCCTGCCCCATGCCGGCGACAGCGAGGCCGTGAGCGGCAAGCTCCAGGAGATTTCAACCATCTCCCGCGATACAGTCCGCCGCCTCGAGGAAATAGTCTGGGCCATCAACCCGGCCAACGACGACATCGAACGATTCGCCGTATATTTCTGCAAAGTAGCCCAGACCTACCTCGAACTCGCAGGGGTCCGTTCGCGCTTTGACGTGCCGGACCAGCTCCCATCACGCCCGCTGACGTCCACCCAGCGGCACAACCTCTTCCTCGCAGCAAAGGAGGCACTTCACAACTCGATCAGGCACGGCAAACCCAAGGAAGTCACCATACGCATCGCCCTTCGGGACGACAACCTGGTAGTGACAATCGAGGATGATGGCGCCGGGTTCCCGGAGTCCACAACACTGTCGACCGGCAACGGTTCCGTCAACATGGCTGCCCGGATGAAACAGATAGGCGGGACGTTCGAGCGACGTAGCCAGGTCGGCAGGGGGACAGTCGTGGTATTCTCAGTTCCGCTGGGGGGTGCTTAGGCATGGGAACAAAACAGGTCACGGTGGCTGTCGTCGAGGACAACAACGCGTTGCGCGCAAACCTTGTGGCGATGCTGAAGGAAGAGCCGAAGCTCCAGTGCGTCGGCGCATTCCCTGATGCCGAACAGGCCCTGCTCAAGCTGCCGGAACTCAAACCGGCTGTGGTTCTGATGGATATCAAGCTCCCGGGCATGAGCGGCGTGGAATGCGTTTCGAAATTGACTCTTGTACTGCCAGAGACACACGTGATCATGATCACGGTCTACGACGACTCCGACTCCATATTTGAATCACTCGCGGCCGGCGCAGCGGGCTACCTGCTGAAGCCCGTACGGCCCGCCCAACTCGTGGAAGCTATCGAGGAAGTGCGCGCGGGCGGCGCACCGATGAGCATGAGTATTGCCCGGCGCGTTGTGCAGACGTTCAAGAAACCAGCGCCGGCAGCAGGCAATGACGCGCAGCTCTGGCCACGCGAGGTTGAAATCCTGTCACTCCTGTCAAAAGGCCTCCTGAAGAAGGAAATCGGTGATCAACTTGGAATCAGCTACTGGACGGTCCAGACCCACGTCGGCAGGATCTACAAGAAGCTGCAGGTCCACAGCCGCGCACAGGCAGTGGCAAAGTACCGGAACCTCTGACCTGTAATCGTCCGCGTCCGCCATCGCCATCGCCACGGGGTTGGTAGCTCATTTGAGCGACTATCCACGGAACAGCATCACGGCTACCCTCACTACCTCAGAGCCGGACATTCACCGGCCTGCCACTTCGGGAGACGCCATGATGCAAAGCTGCTCGTCCGGGTCCGCCAGGATACCAATGGTTGTCGTCGGGGCTGTGGAACTCGACACAGTGATTACGCCGTTCGATCGCAAGGGGGACGTACTCGGCGGCTCAAGCAGTTACGCAAGTCTCGCCGCGTCGTACTACGGGCCGGTTGGCATGGTCGGAGTTGTCGGCCTCGACTTCCCTTCCTCTTGCATTGCCACATACATGCGCGCCGGCATAGAGACCAGTGGCCTGCACAAGGCAAACGGCAGGACATTCCGCTGGTCCGGCGAATACCAATTGAGCATGCGCGAACCCAGGACGATATCATCCGAGTTGAATGTTTTCGCAGGCTTCAAGCCCGAGCTGCCTGAATCCTACCGGCGGAGTCCCTATCTTTTCCTGGCCAACATGTCCCCCACCCGCCAGCTAGAGGTTCTTGCCCAGGTGCGCCGGCCACGGTTCGTGGCGGTGGACACAATGGCTTTGTGGATCCAGAACGACCGGACCAAGCTGAACCAGGTGGTGGGTAAAGCCGACATGCTTATGCTCAAGGATTCTGAGGCTCGCATGCTTTCGGGACACCACAACATCGTCAAGGCTGCCCGGGATATCCTGAGAATGGGACCGGAATACCTTGTGGTGCGCAAGGATGAACATGGCGCAATGCTCTTTTCAAAGTCCGGCATGTTCATTATTCCAGCATACCCGGTCGAGGAAGTGCGCGACCCCACCGGTGCCGGCGACACCTTCGCCGGGGGGTTCATCGGAAGCCTTTCCATGGCCGAGACCATCGATGCGAAAGCGATCTGTGAGGCAATGGTTCAGGGCAGCGTCATGGCGTCCTTTGGCGTCGAGGAATTCGGCGTCAGCCGGTTGACCAACCTGTCCAGATCGGAGATAAGGTCTCGCACCGATCGCTTCCGCAAAGTGATGGCTGGGTTCTAGCAATTCAGTCCGTCGGCGCAACCTGCTGGATAAGCTCCACATCATGCCCGGATGGGTGAGTTCCGCGAGCCCGGCTGCTGCAGTAGTCGTCACCCGCACTCTACGGTCTCACGCCTGACTGGATGATCCTGATTGGGATTACCACCTCGGAAGCCGCTTCAGAATCGGTCCTGAGGATTATACTCCTGCCGTCCAGGTCCTTGTGCGGTATCAGGTTGCGAATCTCAACTTTGTACCCGCCGTTAGCCATGGGGCTGAATGTAAATTCGGCCCCTTTGGCCGGCGATTCTGTCCCGGTGATTCGGAACGGCGCCCTGCTGATCGAACGGACCACTCCGTACCAGCTCCCAGGCACCTGACGGCCCGCAGAGGCGTCCAACCTGACCTCGTTCGGAAACACCACGATATCCTTCTTCACAGACACCAGCACCGGTATGTCGAGAATCTTGTATTCCGGATGGTCGGTCAAGACGCGCACGTCCGCCCTGGCCGTCCCGGAACCAGGCGCGGCCACAACCCTCACGGCGACCCGGTGCACATTGCCGCTGGCTCCCACATACGTCGCCGACACGCACGGCGATGACACAACGATGTTCGTCACCCGAAACCCGATATCGGGCTGGCAGGTAATGGTGACTAACCGATCCTGAGCGGCATCTGCTGCCGTCGCGGCCAGCATGACACAGGCGGGCTGCACATCCACCTTTGCAACAGCGAAACCCCGCATCTTCAACTCATAAAGCGGCTGGGCCGGATCATTTGAGCGAACAAAGAAGCTCGCCTCCTGGGCGCCAGAGCGGCCTTTCAGCGGCATGGTGATCGCCAGCATCGCCTCTGAATGCGGCTGCACCGACCGCGAGGAAAGTTCCCACGTCGCCCCGCAGCAGCCATGTATCTTCCCGATCTCAAGCACAGCTTCGCCGCTGTTGTGAAGAACAAACGTATGTCGCACAGTCTCCCCGTTGTCGAGTGAGCCGAAGTCGTGGACAGGCCAGGAGCACGACATCAGACCGGCCTCGTTGGCGGAGTCCGCCGATACCGTTGCCCCGGCGTGGGTCGATGGCGGCTTCAGCAACAGGAGTGCAACCATCGTCAGAAGGACCGCACATGGTGAATGAGTGATCAAAGTGCAGCCTACTTGATGCCGATAAGTGTCCGGAATGCGCGAGTATCGCGTATGGAATCAAACCGGGAATCGCGACGTGCATTGGCGCACGCCTCATTCCCGCCACGGTCGATGGCCTGCTTCAGGGCCGTCATCGCCGCCTTGGAATCGCCCGCAGCGCAGCGTATTGCGGAAAGCTCCATCCACGCTGCACTGCTCTGGGGCTCGTTCGCCAGATACTTGGTAAGCAGATCGGCGCCCTTGCCCGACTCACCAAGGGCGCCATACATCTGCACAACTTCAAGATATTCGCCGGCAGGCCCGGACATTGGCGCCCTGGCCACAAACTCCTTCAACGACGATTTCTGGAGCACAGGCCAGCCTGCCGCCTTGCACAGTCGCGCGGCCGACAGGCTCGCGCCAGACGTGATCTCCCCCTTGTCCCTGATCAGGGCCTCGACCAGATCCTGGAGGGTCGACGCCTCTTTGCGCTCCTGGAAGATACTCATCAACTCCTCTGCCCCGGCCATATTGAGACTGCCTTTCCGCAGCGCAGCCACCAGTTCGTCCTTTCGTATGGCAGTCCTCTTCAGCCCGTCAAGACGAACCGAAAGTCGTTCCGCGAACCCGGCGCCACCGTCTGTGGTGGCGAGCTGGGCAATGAGCTGGTCTGCCTCTGCCAGGCGGTCCTTCACAAGACACACTGCAATCCTGTCCCTGAGGTCGGCCACAACGTTGCTGCGTGCCACGGCGGCTATCGCCACGGAGACCCCGGCCGTAGCGGCTGACGAGACAGCCTCCTCCTCCAGCGAACTGAGGAAGTCGGCTTTCGTTTCCGGCTCCGGCGCCTTGACAACCTTGAAAGCAATGAATGCAATTGCAGCGGCGGCACAAACCATGGCTATAGTAACGCCTGCGGTGACAAGCCAGTGTTGTCGCCTGCCCTGAGTCGCCTGAGCTGAGACGTCGTGCTGAGCCTGCTGGTCGGTAGCGCCCCTCGCGGAGTCCACCACCGCCTGCGAAAAGAGACCTTCTATGGTGGAGGCAGGCACCCAGCGGGACCCGGTCGTGGCGCTCCAGACAAGGTCATTAGGCCGGAGTTTGCCGTTCTTGGCCATCTCAAAGAGAACCAATTCATCGGCCAATCCGCGCCTGCTGCCATCACCCCTGGTCGCATACCAGTATTGCATAGGCCTACAACCTCCAAAGTTCAGTTTGACAATTACAGAGAATGTCTCAAGAATGACCTGCGTTCAAGAGAAATCGAGGGAACGGTGTTTTGGCGGAAGAGCCGGTTCTGATGCCCTGAAGAGCCGAACACCAGTACACCTGTTCCCCACTGGCGGCCGGGATACGGAATAGGATGCGCAACGGCGAAAGGACACCCAATGGCCATAGCCGCGGAACAAGCGGAACGACTGATCGCCGATTTCTGCCTGGACATCAAGCGTCATGAAGACCTGCTGTACGGGGTGGCCCTCTTTTTCGAGGGTGTCGCCTACCTATATTCCGGCGAGGAACCCGAACTGGAGACATACCGCAAGCAATTCCGCAACATCATCCAACTGGGTAACGATGCCCTTGAGCGGGCAGTGGCCATGGTCGAGCGGGCAAAACAGAATCCCGAAAAGGCGGAGCTTTTCACGCATTTCACTTTTGTGCCGTGCCTGGGTCATCCGCACCCCGAAGCACTGGCAGCACGCGCACAAATTCTTGTGGATACCTACAACGAGATCTTCCCCGGCAGGCCAAGGGGGCAGGCCTTCTCCCAGTCTGAGATCAGGCGCCTGATGGAGGCTGCTGCTGTGAGGCTGCCACAGGCGGAGGCGTAGGCGTAAGATCTTCCTTCGGTGACGATGTCCGGGCCTCGGCCGCCTTCTTCTCATCTATCGCGGTTGCGCCCTGCATCAGGAGCGACATCACCGGAGCGTTGATGCTGCGAGCAGGGAACACCACGCACTGCTTCATCGTAAACTCCCCATCTGACCAGTGCATCAGCTCCAAGAAAGCCTGCTCCCCGTTGTGCTGTCCCACCTCAGCGTGGATAACTTCACCGTTCTCAACGAAAACGTGCCCCTCCTCCTTGCCGCGGGTGAGGATAATCTCCTTGCTCTTGGTGCCGGCACTGAGAATCTGGATCATGTCGGAGAAGTTCATTTCGTGCAGGAAGCCCCTGATTCCGGTCTTCTCTCCGCCTTCCGCTGCGGGCGTTGTCAGCAATTGGCGGATCTTCAGGAACAGGACCTCCAAATTAACCGGCTTCTGGAGAAAATCATCAGCACCTGCCCGGAGGCTCTCCGCCGCGTACTCCTTGCCGACCTTCTTGCAGATCATGATCACGCGCACATCCGCCGTCCTGGAGTCACCCTTGATCTTCTCGCAAAACTCGATGCCGCTCTCCCTTGGGAGATCGCGTTCGCAGAGAATCAGATCGGGGGTGAAAGTTTCCATGATCTCATAGCAGGCCTCTGCCGTGACGGCAGTCTGCACCTCATAACCGTACTTCACCAGCGGCGCGGCCATTATGGACGTCGGGCCCTCAGTCGGGTCAACGATGAGGATCTTGCCAGTAGCGCGCTCAAGCTTGTCGATGAACTGCTCGTCCATCAGCACCTGCAGGAATGTCTCGAGCATGTTCTGCCTCACCGGCGAAGAGGACCAGTCCCTGCGCAGAAGCCTTCGCATCAGCCCCACGTCCTTCATCGAATCTGGATCGGTCCTGGTAAGATCCTGGAAACACTTTACCAAGCTGAGGATCCTGGCTTCCGTCCGGTCACTGCCCTCGGACCGCGATCCGCACGACAGGAGTTCCTCAAGCTTGTAGGGCGTAACAAGCTGCTTGAGGATGTGTTCCTCCTCCATGCCTGAGAGCCATGCAGCGAGGACAACGGCATCTGACTGCACCATGGACAGCGTCAGTCTTGATGCCAGTAGCTCGCAGTAGCGAACCCGTGCGCACACTTCCTGCAGGCGCTCAGGATTCTTTGCCAGATAAGCCCTGACGGTAAGTGCTGCCGCACTCCTTAGCACACCTCGCATTGCCGCGTACGAAAACTCCGGAGACATCGCGTCGCCGGAAGAAACCTTATCACCAGCCACCTCTGCCGGTTTGGCGCCCTTCTTTCCGGGCGCTGAATCAGCCGGCCGCAACGGCTTTGGGGGCATGGGCGACGCCTTACTGCCGGTGGCGCCAGCCTCTTTGGATGGCGACTGGGAGTGGTCGAAAAGCTGAATCTTCTTGCGCTCGCCCGACGCGCCGGTTCGCATGCCGGCGGCCACCACCCCGGGCCTCACTACACCCGCCTCGACACCACCCTGGATCGAAGGTATACCGAGCCCGTAGTAGACCGAAAGCGCCTCCTCTATCTCCGCCAGGGAAGCGATCGTGAAGGCCATGGTATAGGGCTGCATGTAGAACCGGCTGACTTGTTCAAGCAGCGCAATCTGTTCCGGGTCATGAATGGCAACGGTTAGCACGTTCTCGTATTGGTCGTAGGCGCATGGGAAGATCTTCCATGCGCCGGCACAGTCGGCCGACAGCAGCCTGCGAACTTCATCCGGCGGGCGCCCCGAGAGAACCGGCATGTACGGCAGCTTGACCATGTCGGAGTAGCACTTCCCGAGCTGGGCGTAGTCGACACACTTGAGGGTAACCAACGCCTTGTCGAGCGTCATCTTCCTGCCTGAAACGCATCGCTTGGCTTCCTCAAACTGCTCGGACCTGATGATCCCGCCGCCTATCAGATGCTCAGCAAGTTTGCCAATATCAAGCATTTTGCCACCAGGCACAGACAGACATCATGTCAAGACACACGTCCCACATACCCGCGGTGACTCAGGAGCCATGCCAGCTCCACCGCCACTTTGCCAAACTGCTGCAACTGGCCCATCGTCAACTTGTTGGACTGGTGGATACCTGTGATGTATATCGTGCCGCTCACCGCCACCGTGAACATTCGCGCGCCAAAGTGCAGGGAGACCGTCTCAATGTCGCCCACCTGGGAAATATTCACGGTCTCACGGATCTGCGCAAACAGGCGCGGCACAATCGCCCCGAACGCATCACCCTCATCGCCCGCCCCACTGGACGCCAGGACGAGCCCATCCTGATCCGATATCACGCAGCCGGTGAAATTGATCCGCCTTGCGACAGCCTGCGCGATGGTCGGCAAATGCCCGACTTCCTTCGGCGGCAGCCCAACCAGTGTGGCGAGCTTTCGTTTGCGGTGCAGACTCTTCTCGCTCCAGGGCATGCCTGTGATGTGCTTGAATGTCTTGCGTCCAATGCCAGGCACCCGGCAAAGATGGAATATACTCCGGAACGGCCCGTTTGCATTGCGGTACGCAATGATATTCCGGGCCATAGCCGGTGAAACGCCTTCGAGAGTCAGCAATTGCTCGGCCACTGCGGTATTCAGGTTCACACCGCCCAACCGCTCCATCTCGCCAGGCTCCACATCCGGCTCGGCAGGCTCCACATCCGGCTCGGCAGGCTCGGCAACCGACCCGGCAGCCGCGTGCACCGCTGGCTTCTCCGCAGGCAGTTCTGTTGTGCCTGCAGGTTCGGGTGTCGTCACGACAACCACGGGCTCCACGGCGGGGTGAACGGCTTCCTCAACCCGCGGCGCGGTTGGCTGCTCGACCACGGCAGGCGGCTCGGCAACAGCCGGCTCCTCAACTGTTGCGGACACGGTGGCAGCAACGGAAACCGGACCGGGCTCCTGCACCGATGGCAACTCGCAAGCTGCCGCCGGCTCCGGCGCTGCCCGCGCTACAGGTGGCGGCTCCGGCGCAATCACGGCATGCGTTGGCACAACCGCAGCGGGTGCGGGAGCTTCTGGAACAGGGGCAGCAGGCTTCTCCTCAGCCACAGGAATCCTGGGCGATGCAAAGGGATCAGCCATGGCTGCCACGTTGTAGCGGCGATATGCCTGGGTGGTATGTTTTTCCAGGGCCCCGGGGTCCACGGCAGCGACGACATCAGGCAGCGGCAGCATGACTTGCGTGGAAGCGGCTTCGAACGCATCCGGCTTCACCAAGTCCGCGGGAATACCGAACACCAGCTTGTCAAGCGTCAACGTCACTTTGCCCCTGGCAAGCTTCGCAAAGAGGTCATCGACCACTATCGAGATTGGCCTGTCCGGCACAAGGAGTGTGTCGTCTTCAATCCTGAATTCCTCGGGAATGAGCTCGAGGACCCTCACCAGCGGAAGAGAGATCGCATTCTCAGGCAGCGTCTTCTTCTCTTCCTCGCCAAGCAGGGACTCTATTAGTCGAATCGAAGAGACAGCCTTGTCAATTTCCTCGGCGTCGGACTTGCCGCTACTATCCGTTGACAGCCTGTTGTCGCGAATCACGGTCTCTGTTCCTCCACTGCTGGCATGTTTGCCCTCCCCAGTCAGCAAGGGCGACAGGGCCTTTCACCCTCACTTCCACCGGCATGGTTTGTTCGTGAGTATCGCAGGAAGCCCCCCCCCAGTGTCAAGCAATGGTTGGCGGAACAGATCGTCGCCGCGACCGGATTCCCCCGGCACAATTCCATGGGAAGCAACTCCGATACTTCTGGCAATCCCCAGCCCTTCCAGCTATGTTTTGACCGGCCTGCCGCGACCCCCCTGGGAAACTCCGGCAGCAACTGTGCCCCCCGAACCGGGCACCACAGAGGAGGCTGCAACAAATGTTGGATATCAACCTTATCAGAGAACGAACCGACTACGTGCGCACCGCGCTGCTGAAAAGAATGAACGCCGTCGATTTCACGGAACTTCTTGACTGGGACAGGCAACGGCGCACTCTCATCACACAATCGGACGAGCTCAAGGCCCGGACCAACCAGGTCTCAAAACAGATTTCCGCAATGAAGAAGCTGGGGCAGGACATAGCCCCAATCACCTCCGAGATGAAGACCATATCCGCGAAGATCTCCGAACTCGGCCGCTCGCTCTCGGAGGTCGAATTGAAGATCGACACTTTTCTCGCCGCACTGCCGAACATCCCTGACGAAGATGTGCTGCCAGGCGGCAAGGAGAACAACCAGATCATCCGGTCATGGGGCGAGAAACCTGTCTTCGACTTCGAGCCGAGGGACCACGTAGCTCTGGCTGAGCAACTCGGACTTATCGACTACAAGCGCGGGGCAAAACTCGGTGGAAGCGGATACTGGATCTACCGCGGGAACGGCTCGATAATCGAATGGGCCCTCCTCGACTACTTTATCACCGAGCACCTCCGCGACGGATACGAGTTCATGCTTCCGCCACATCTCCTGACGTACGAGTGCGGGTTCACAGCCGGACAATTCCCCAAGTTCGTGGACGACGTGTTCCATATCAAGCCCACGGAGCCGGACCAGCCGCTGACATTCCTGCTACCGACCGCCGAGACCGCCCTGATCAACTTCCACAGGGACGAGATCCTCCGAGAGGATGAACTGCCCAGGAAGTACTTCGCATACACCCCATGTTACAGGAAGGAAGCCGGCAGCTACCGCACCGCCGAGCGCGGCATGATACGCGGACACCAGTTCAACAAGGTCGAGATGTTCCAGTACACGACCCCCGAGACATCATCGCAGGCATTGGAGGAGCTCACGCTGAAGGCGGAACGCCTCGTCCAGGGGCTCGGGCTTCACTACCGTGTTGCGAAGCTGGCTGCCGGAGACTGCAGCGCCGGTATGGCCCGAACTCACGACATCGAGGTCTGGATACCCAGCATGAAGGAATACAAGGAAGTCAGCTCAGCCTCCAACGCACGCGATTTCCAGGCCCGGCGTGGCAAGATCAGGTTCAGGCGAACCGAGGGCAAGAAGATTGAATATGTCCACACCTTGAACGCCTCAGGCCTGGCAACAAGCCGTCTCCTGCCGGCCATCATTGAGCAGTTCCAGCAGAAGGACGGCACCGTCAGGGTTCCTGATGTTCTGCAGAAACGGGTCGGCAAGGCCGTCCTGACTCCAGCCACATGACATCCCGTGGTGATGGTACAACTTCAATGCCTGGACGCATCAAGTACACGCTCATTGGAGTGCTGGGATTCCTATTGTCACCGTTTTCCTGGTGGAACGATGTGTTCCTGAACATACCAATCGCCTACGTCCTGGCCTTCCCCTTCAGTCTGGTGAGCAAAAGCCTCTTCCTCCCGGCGCTGATCGGCGCCTACTGGATCACGAACATCATTGGACTCCTTCTCATGCATACCGGCATCGGCGGCCTCGCGAATGGCAACATCCGCCGGTTGAAATGGAAAGCTGCCTTCGCGGCAAGCGTCATCTATACGGCTGGCATGGCCGCACTTGTGATATCCGGCATTCTCAAAGCGCCATGGGATTACCATTGGGCACAAGGCTGGTGAACAACCAGATGGGAGCCCTCTGCATCAGACGGCGGTAGCTACTATAGCCACGCCGGAACTGGTGCCTATCCTGTCAGCGCCGGCTTCGATGAGGCTCAGCACTTCTTGCAGCGTCCGTATTCCGCCACTGGCCTTGACACCAAATGACGGGCCGACAGTCTTCCTCATCAGGCGGATATCATCGACTGTCGCTCCACCGCCGGCAAGGCCGGTGGATGTCTTCACGCATCGAGCCCCCGCATCAACAACGATCCGGCAGGCTGCGACCTTCTCCTGGTCCGTGAGCAGGCAGGTTTCGAGAATAACCTTCACGCACCTTCCACCAGCCTCTCCCACAACAGCCCGAACATCTTCGAGGACGTACTTGAAATCCCGCTCCTTGAGACTCCCGATCGCCATCACCATGTCGAGTTCCATGGCGCCGTCTGCAACAGCCTCCGCAGCCTGGGCCCGCTTTGTACGGGTTGTCACAGCCCCGCTCGGAAAGCCTATGACCGTACACGGCTTGACTCTTGAACCTGTCAGGATCCCCGCCGCCCTTTTGATGAATATGGGATTCACGCATACCGCCGCAAAGCTGTACTGCACAGCCTCCCGGCAAATGACAGCGACCTGCTCCATCGTCGCCTCGGGCTTGAGGAGCGTGTGATCAATCATTGGGGCCACCCTCGCCCCCTGCGTGCTGATTTCAGTACTGTTCATGATGCTGGATGATGCGATTTGCCCCGGAAATAATCAAGGTGAAGCAGATGAAAGAAATGCTGGACTATCACCGGTTGTGTAACATATTATAGCCGCCGCTTTAACTGGCACCGGAAATTCCATGTCGTTTCCACCGCAACCGACCGCTGCGTAGTTGTGGCAAGGCGATGATCGAGTACGGGTCCCCGGAACGGGTACACGTGTAACAAGGCTACGCACACAGGTTGAAACAAATGAGCGACGCTGAAAACAAAGACGGCGATAAACCCCAAACCTTGGGTACTGAGTCAATTCTCTCCCTGGATCTCTCCTTCGCTCCAGACTGGGCAAGGAAACCATCGAAGTCCGGCGGCACCGGCTCCTCCAATCCGGACAGGGGCGACACTGCCGAGCATGAAAGACGCAACTGGGGAAGCCGCGACGGACGCGGTGGCAGGGATGACCGCAACAGCAGGAGCGGCCCCGGAGGAAGGGATCGCGGTTCCGACAGGGGACGGGCACCGGTAAGACGCGGTAAGCCTGACCATGCCAGGCCCGCCGCACCAGTCGAGCCGATAGTCGAGGCGCCACGCCTCCCGAACTTCCGGCTGCGGATCCTGCCGACCTCAAAAGCCCTCTCCTCCCTGGTGCGCCAGATACACGCGGCCAGAAAGGCGTACCCGCTTCGCCGGCTGGCCACACTGCTTCTCTCGAACCCGGATCACTGTTCCGCGAAGATTGAGCTCGACCCGGATAAGTCCAACCCTTCGCTGTTCCTCTGCAGCGCATGCCAGTCAATCGCCCTGACCAGGCAGTCGCTGATGACGCACATCCTGCAGAATCATTTTGCCGACCACTTCACGGTTGAGGAGAAGGAGTGCGAGGCGCCAGGTGGCCTCTTTGTGTGTGTGGCCAGATGCAAGCGCACAGGCGTGCTTCTCGGCCCGCCGAACCATCACAGCTATGCCGAGAAGATCGAAGAGACCCGCCGCGCCCACTTCCCCGATATGCCGGACGAAGTGTACAGGAACGGCATTGAAACAATCCGGGACCCGGCAATGATTGAGCAGTGGAAGGAACAGAGCAAGCGCCAGACCTTCTATCGTCTCAAGCAGGTCGGATCGGACGCCGGCGCCGAACCCATGAAATGGCCCGCCGCCGCGGCGTACATGACCGAAAAGGTTGCACCCTTGATGATCGCGGAGGTGCGCAAGGCCAATGTCCCGCTGCCAGTGGCCATGAAGACGGGCGACAAGCTCCTCGATCCCATCTTCAAGAACGCCTGGGTACAGGAAACCCGTTCTCCGCGCTCAATGATGTTGGCCATACGAATGGCATTCCGCCACATGCGCCTGCATGTCTTCAGGGCTGGAAAGTGGGGCGACCTGGTGTCGGCCACACGTCCGTGCCAGATGGACTGGGAGCACGCGGTTGAGTCAATCAGGCGGATTCACGGCATCCTGCGCGCAAGCGGCATAATCAAACAGGAAGCTTTGTTTGCAGCCATTCAGGGCGGCGAGGCCGGCGCCGGACTGTCCAACGATGAGACGATAAACTCCCTCCGCTGGTTGATCGAGAAGGGCCACATCATCGAGCTCTACGACGGGTCACTGATGGTTCCGCACTTCCCCTCTGACTCGCACAAACCGAAGGACAACCCGGTGAGCAATCCGGAGCCGGCGCTTCCGGCAAAGCCGGAAGGTGAAGGCGCCGCTGCGCCTGCCCCGACGGTCATGCCCGAAGGTGAAGGCAACCCGGAGCCTGCGCCTCAGTTGTAGTTCAGGGCTGGCGCGACTTCCCTGTCAAACCCATTCCGCAAAGAGGCAGAAGTTCTTCCGCCTCCGAACGGTTGTAGTTGAAAATGGTGAAGCCACCGGTCCCGAGCCTGCGGGTGATGTTCACCTGGTCCACAAGCCGGGTTATCCTGTCAGCCGACGGCCACGTGCTGACGCCTATGCCCGGGTAGCACGGAGTCTTCCCCGCCCATCTCATCTGCTTCTCCACCATGGTCTGAAAATCCCTGTTGCTCTCCGTGTAGTCCATAGGACAGACGAAATCCAGATATCCTGAATCACACCAGAGTTTGCTGTCCTGACCGATGCTGTCCCGGTCAGCCGGCCAGTCGGTGAAAACGGCCGCCGATATCGATATTCCGGGACGGACAGCCCTTGCCCTGGCGCTAACCGCGGCAACAACTGCGCTGATGTTCTTTCTGCGAAAAGCCAGCCACTTCTCCCACAATGCGGCATCGGCCTTCAGGCCGGCGGGCCACTTCCTGACCCGCTTTCCAGTCTCGCGCTCGAACCGTTCCCGGCACCCTTGACAGAAACAACACGTGGAACCAGGGTACCTGATGTAGTCGAGGTGTATGCCGTCCACTGGGTAGCTTGAGGCGATCTCCACCAGAGACTCCACCTCCAGCCGCTGGTTGTCCGGATGCGACGGACACAGCCAGCTGTCCTTCGGGTTGCCGTCATAGTCCACCTGCGTCCGGCCATCCCGCTTCATCTTCGCGGCAAACTCCTTCGGCGCTGTCCACCCCATGTTCCAGCAAACGCGCCAGACGTGGAGGCGCACGCCCCGCCTGCTGCAGGCTTCCAGGCATTGTTTCAACTGGTCGCCCCGCACCTCGATCTCCGGCGAAACCGGCAGCACCTTGCTGGCGTAGTAGGCATTTCCAGCCCAGCACATGTTGGCGATCACGTCCGTGAAACCGTTGTCCGCAAGTATGCCTATCGCCTTGTCCCAATTCATTCCCGTGACACCGTAGGGATCATGGCACCAGGCGAGGCGACGTTCGTTCGACCGGGGAACCTGGACCATGCAATACGCCCGGGTCAGGAGCTTCTGCGCATCCTCCGCCATAGCCAGCGCCTCGACATTGCGGCCAAGCCCGAACAGGCCCTCGGCGCGATCAGCCAACTCTCCGCCGCGATCGAGCACGTCCTGCAGTCCCACCACCTTCTTCCCCTCCTCACCGAGCGAGCGGACAAGCTCGCTCCTGGTCCTGTATGGCCCGATAACACCGATCCTCTCAATTGCGGACCTGGCAGCCCCACCCCAGAGCTCGGGGACGAAATACCCGGTCATTGCCGTCATGAGGGCCTTCTTTCCCGCCGGATCGTCGGAAAGCAGCACATGGGTCATGTGAATGCAGTTATCCGACACAACTATCGCAGGTTCGCCTGTGTTCGCACCATTGTCCGAGAACCAGTTGGCGGCAACGCGGCTCCTGCCCTCCACGGCCCTGGTCTGGTAGATGTTCCACGAGCGCTGGCCAATCACGTCCGGCATTCCTGGCAATACGTTCCCTACGGGCCGTATCGAGGCAAACGAGCCGGTGTAGTCCTGCCTGAGGGGCGCGACCTGCCTGATCCCGGCGGCAGCCCTGAGTTGCTCGGGCAGTACATAGAACGACAACATCTTCCCGCCGGCCTCCAGGAACGCCCCCATCGCCTTCAGCGCGGAATCGGGCATTTCCGGATTCTGTGGCAGCACAACAAGCCTCCTGCCGTTCAGCAGGTTGCGGTCAAGCTCACCGTCACTGCATATGTTGTAGGCCGCACCGATTGCTCTGAGGTTCTGCGTGACGGTCTCCACCCTCGCAACCACCGACGGGCCTTCGTCCGCATGCTTCTTCACATACCAGTCGCCGCGAACAATCAGGATAGGGGCGTCCTCACCCCACACCCCAAGATCCGCCAGGCAGAATTCCGTATCAGCGTCTGTGCCCTTCCACGCGGTAATCCTGATGATATCAATGGCATCCCACCCGCCGGGCTTTCCCTCTTTCCCGGCGGTCCCCTTGTCGATCATAACCGTGCTCCAGCCGGCCGTGTCATCGACCGTGAAGGATGTGGCATACCAGCCACCGCCGCTGTGCATGTAGAAATTGAACTTCTTGACCGGCGCCTGGTCCTGGCAAAAGAACCTGAACTGCACACCCTGTGCGCGCGTCAGGTCGAGCTTGACCTGTCTTTCAACTGTCGCACAGGCAGCCTTTGATCCCTTGAACCGGCATGGAATCCTCAAGACATTCCGGCCTCCGGAGACAGCAACTCCGGGCTTGGCCGATCCGTTACTGGAGGTCCAGACAGCCTGCACCGCGCCGTCGCTGTAGTAGTCGCACCGATCGATCAGCCGGCTGCCTGATGCTGCAGGCCGAACGGCGGGCGCGGCCGCTGCAGAGGATCCACAGCACAGAACCGCTATGAGAACGATCAGTGGATTTCTTGTCATATACTGCCGACAACAATAAGACACAGGTCAAGTTCAAGACCAGACAAGAATGGCCCTTTTCTGAGGGTGCCGGTGGCCTCGGCTGGCCTACTCGCGGGAAAGGGTGCGCAGGATCGGCCTGAAGCCCCTCTCGTAGTTCGCAAGCGATGTGAGGATGAAGCGCTCAACCTTCTCGTTCTGGGTGAGCAGGATCCCGTCCGGGAGGGCGGATTCGTCTATCTCAGCCCGCCCCATGGTGTTGTGACCGCCGGCGCTGCCGAGTTCGCCGAAGGCAGCCTGCGCGGTCTTGCCGGCGTCCTTCTTGTGACCGTCGCAGCGGAATACGATGACCAGCTTCCGGCCGACCACGCCGGAGACAAGCGCCCAGTTGGCCTCCTTCACGCGTATCAGGAAGTCAGCCACCTGAACACACACGTCGGACGTCGGCACGGGCCCCATGTCCGAGTAGAGGACATTGCGCGAGTACCTGAGCTTGATCAGGGCGATGTTGAAGTAGTTGAGGGTCCTGAGTGAATAGGACGAAAACTCGATTCGCCTGAGGACCGTACGATTGACCTTCTTCTCCAGGAAGAGCAATGCTTTCTGGTCGGTAATCGACGAATTCTTCTGCCGATACCTGCTGTCTGTAAGGATGCCATAGTAGAGGGCTGTGGCCAGCCTGACCCCCACCGGAATCCCGCTTTCTTCGAGGTAGGCTGACAGGATCGAAGCAGTCGCAAGGCAGTTGACCCTCACGTCCGAAAAAGGAACATCCAACGGGCTCTTCACCGGATGATGGTCAATGACAATGTCGCATCTTGGCAGGTCGACTCCCTTGTAGAAATTCGGCTGGGAGTCCACAAGCGCGATGAGGTCGGCGGCATAGAGTGCGTCGCTGTTCAACGGCTCGGCCGGTATCCGCAGGTACTTGATCATTGCCTCGTTCTCGAGCCGGCCTACCTCGCCGGTATAGGCAATCGTGGCGGTGAGCCCGTGGCTGCGCATGATTTCCTTGAGGGCCCATGCGCTGGAAAGGGAATCAGGATCGGGATTCCGGTAGATTAGTATCAGCGGACGTTCCCGCCCCACCAAAACCTCGCGCAGGCGCGCCAACTTCTCACTTGAGGTGATATTCCCTTTGATCCTGCTCATTGTTACCTCTGGAGACGGTCACGTGGTATGTATTGCCGCCAAAAGCCCGCAAAACGACAACGGATGTTACTGGTACAGTTTTGGCCTCCCAAAGGCAAGAGTAATCGGGACCCGGGGCCGTGCGGTGCACGCCCCGCACGGGCGGGAAACGGTCTTTCTCTTGCTCGTAGCTGGAAAAGAAGACAGCCCCCGCCCTATCGCCTCACAGCTTGTCTACTCGTTGGCGTACTTCATCACGACTTCCGTGTCGTAGTCCGGGAACGGGTCGTCAAGCCACGGCTCGACAATCCGTTCCCTCGAGACAGGCGTCGGCGGTGGTCCGGTGGATGGTGTGACGCGCACTCCTTGTTCCCAGAGGCCAAGGTGC
>JBAXKQ010000007.1:0-46502 GCA_037135275.1 bacterium | reverse complement strand
CTGGACACACAACTATCAGCTTTTCACCAAGCTCTTCCCTGATTCGTGCAACCTCAAGCCCCGAGGCTATTATTCCATCACAACCTAGCTCCATTGCCTGTTTCGCCCGGGAGAGGACCAGATCCTCGACGGTACCCTGGTATCCCATTTGCCGCAGGTCGTTTGCGTCGAGGCTTGTGAGTACCGTCACAGCCAGGATCTTGAGGTTGTTCTTGTTCTCGGCGGCTGCCTTGAGGATCTTGTCGTTTCCGTGCACGGTCACGAACTCGATATCCCGGCCTTTGAGCGCCAGGACGGCCGATTTCACCGTTTGGGGGACATCGTAGAACTTCAGGTCGGCGAAGACTTTCTTCCCGCGTGCCTTCAACCATTCCAGCAACTCGAAATAGCCTCCCGCCATGAAAAGCTGCAAGCCGATCTTGTAGAAGAGGACGGAATCACCAAGCTTCTCAACTATCTCTCTCGCTTCCTGGGCAGAGGGAACATCCAGGGCGAAGATGAGGCGTTCGCGGGGCGGAATGGGCTTGCTGGAAAGCAGCCGGCGATCCGGGGCGTCAGTCCTGGGTGTGTCTTGTTTCATGTTCCCTTTCCTTGCAGAGGTTTCAAATTCACGTGCCTTGCAGGTGGAGAATATCCTACATGACGACATGAACGGCAAACGTTTTCTCAGCGGCAAAGCGCCGCTGGGCGCAAGCCGGTTCCGTGGCTGGAGAGGTGCGTGGTCGTCCTCATGACCGTGCTCGCCGGAGTAGAATCATGTGGATGACCGGTCCGGCGGGATAATCATAACGTGGCGCAGTCATTGCCTGGCCCCCATCCACCCACTGGTTGCCCCTCGTGCCGTGACTCCGCCAACTCCGTGTTGTCCGGCCCATCCTCATGGAAGACAAGTCTCTCCCGAGTCGTATTTGCCCTTGTCTCGGGATTGGGACTGTGTTTGCATCCAGCATACGACGGAGGTTGTGCTGCTGCTTTGAGCGGCAGGCAATCAGGCGCCGACGGGCGGCGCGGCCGGCGTTGGAGCGTCTTGCGTCAGTATTGCGGGGGTGCATGAGGACAAGAATCGCAGTGGTGTCGGAACGGCTCGCGTCGGCGAGTTGCATACCGGGCCATTACAGGCTTGTCGCAGCGCCCGGCATCCACGCATCCCTCGCGTTCGCAGTTTGCGTGCTCGCATTCTATCTGCCGTCAGCCGGATTCAGCAATGCGGCAGAGGAAAAGCCCGGTGCCGGTTATGGGCGTAAGATCGAGCGAACGGGGCAGAAAGCCGACGGCAGGGTGCTGCGAGTCGAACGGAAGAAGCTGGCTGGAGGGCGTAAGACGTTCGAGCAACTCCGCGACAGCGTCGACGCTGGCGATTGGTATATGTCCGACAGGGGGAGACGCCCCCTCCATCGACTCGCTGGAGCCATGGTAGTGCGCCTCAAGGACGGCAGTGGCAAACCAGCCATGGCCGCCATGACCGGTTTACGCGGACAACTCGACGGCTACCTCGTTGAGTATGAGCCCGGGCCGGGGATGATGGTGCTCAGGGGTGCTGAGCCGGAAGTGGCACGCCAACGCCAGGACAAAGGCGCGATTGCCGAACTGCTCGCCGGGGTACGGAGCAACGCCGATGTCGCACAAGCTGACCCGGTCTTTATCGACCCTGCGACGGGCCTCCGGATGATCCCAACCCGGGACCTGATTGTGAAGTTGAAGGCCGGAATTGAGCCCGAAGCCTATTTTGGAGCAGGATTGCCGGCCGCGCGACAACTGCCCGGAACGAAAGATCAGTTCGTTGTAACCGCGGCCGTTGCCACAGCGGAGGAACTCCTGGCAGTGGTGAACAAACATGCCGCCGACCCGCGTGTGGCATGGGCGCAACCCGACTTTCTGTCGGAAATGGTCAAGGACTACACACCAAATGATACGTACTACCCCGACCAATGGCACCTGAACAACACGGGGCAAGGTGGCGGAGTGAACGATGCCGATGTGGATGCCCCCGAGGCGTGGAACACGACACGGGGGACCAATTCTATCGTCATTGCCATAATCGACGACGGCGGGCAGATTGCCCACCCTGACCTCACTGGCAGCATATTCTCGAACGCAACAGAAACACTCAACGGCCTGGATGATGACAATAATGGCTATGTGGATGACGTACAGGGTTGGGATTTCATGGACAAAGACAATGGGCCGAGCCCGGACTCGCCTGAGGACAGCCACGGGACGGCGATCGCCGGCATAATCGCTGCAGTCGGCAACAACGCGCTCGGAATGGCGGGAGTCGCTCACCAGTGCAAGATCATGCCGTTGAAAATCTGGAAGGGCCCGGCGGTCGCCAGTGACAGCGTGAAGGCCACGGCCATCCGCTATGCCGCCGGCCTGACAAGTCCACAGGCCTGGCGTGGCGCCGACATCATCAGCATCAGCCTGTCATTCGCGCAGGGGGCGGTCATTGACAGCGCCCTTGTTGACGCCACGACCAATGGACGCAACGGGAAGGGATGTCCGGTCTTCTGCAGTACCGGCAACGATGCCAGTGGTTATGTGTTTGAAGGAGTTCAGGTGTATGCAGGCAACTGGTTTTTCGAGTGGACCTACGGGAAGAATGCATCACTCAGCGCTGGTGAAGATACGTGCTGGCTTGCCTATGTGCAACTCCCCGATGGCACCAGTCAGAGGTTTGACAGTCCGGGCACACCATCCGGATGGAGTCTTTCGCCCTATGGGAGCACGCCCTGGGTGATCGAAGACAGGCCAGCCAGGGCGTATGGCACGGGCCGGTATCAGGCGAGGGCTGGTACAATAACCCACAACCAGACTACCGACATTCGATCGCCAACATTCAGCGTCGCGTCGACGGCTGTAATCTCCTACTACTATTGGGTGTCCAGCGAGAAGGGGGCGGACACGATCGCGTTCTGGGCGCACCACAGCGATGGCGCCTGGTATGAAGTGGCCGCTGACTCAGGTATCCCCACAGTCATCACGGCTATCGCCTATCCGGCAAGCCATTCCAACACCATTGCGGTGGGGGCGAGCAGCGATTTTGACTACCGTGCGGACTACAGCCAATATGGCGCCGGGTTGGATTTTGTCGCACCCGGGGGCGGCGGGGTGACTGACATACACACCACAGACCGGACAGGTGCCGATGGCTACAACACAAACTCCGGCACTGCGGGCAACTACGACGAGTCTTTCGGCGGGACATCCGCCTCCGCCCCGCTGGCGGCGGGTATAGGTGCCCTGGTGCTGTCGGTCAATCCTGGCCTCACCGCAACGAATGTCAGGGCTCTCATGCGCAGTTCCTGTGACAAAGTCGGCGGCCTTGCCTATTCGTCTGGAACCAACATGTACTTCGGTTATGGTCGCATCAATGCGAGCAACGCGGTGCGGCTGGCCATGTCGGACCTTGCGGTAACAAAAGCCGACTCGCCAGACCCTGTCTATGCAGGAAGCAACCTCACCTACACGGTGTTGATCACAAACAAAGGGCCGGCAAGATGTCCGGATGTGACGGTGTTTGATACGCTGCCGGCGGGAGTGACAAATGTGGTGGCTTCACCGAGCCAGGGCACGTGCACAACCAACGGCAATATCATCACCTTCAACCTTGGCAGCCTTAACAGCAACAGCGCAGCCACCGTCATAATCACGGTCTCCCCCACCATTGCGGGCCTAATCACCAATGTGGCCACGGTTGCCGGCACGGCCCTTGATCCGCTCCCTGCGGACAACATCGCGACACAGAAGACAACAGTGAACATGCCGCAGAAGACCATGACGGTGGTGTCGGCGCCAGGCGTGGCGTATCCCGGAACAATGACGACAAACTGGAACACCACCCTGACCCAGCGCATAACCAATTCGCCAGTGCCCGGAGGTGTCCTGACCCAGTACATCTGCTCGGGCTGGACGATGACCGGAAACGCGCCTGCGGCCGGGTCCGGTACCAACGTCACGATTATCCTGACGAACAACGCCACGTTGACATGGCTGTGGAGCACCAACTACTGGTTGGACACCGGCACCAACGGGAATGGCGCGGTGGATGTAGCAGACTCCTGGAAGGGGGCCGGAAGCAATGTCACTGTGCTGGCGAGCCCCGGCCTGCACAGCCACTTTGCCGGATGGACTGGAGATACGCAGGGCGACACGAACAATGTCCAGATGACGGTAGTCATGGCCGGAACCAGGCGGGTCACGGCCGGGTTTGACGCCAACCTTGCCCCGCTTGGCACGCCGGAATGGTGGCTGTGGGCGCACAGGCTGACAAACGCGACCTTTGCCACGGAGGAGTTGCTGGATGGAGACGGAGACGGCATGCCGGCATGGCAGGAATTCGTCGCCGACACGGACCCCACAAACAGGGAATCGACCCTCTCAGTAACAGCCGTCAGGCTCGCCGACGGCCAGATGTGGATCGAGTGGAGAGGCGGTCGGGGGGTTACGCAATACATTCAGTCGCGGGCTGACGTATCGGCAACCGGACAGGTGTGGTCCTCCATCTACACGAACGCGACCCTGCCGACGCCGGTCACAAATTCCATCGTAGATGCGAACGCGACCAACCCGGCACTCTTCTACCGGATCAGGATAGACAGGCAATGACAATGACAATGCTTCGCAGTCAGAGGTGAGGGCGCCCCGGCCACAGCGGGGAGCACAGAGGCTCACGCGAAGCGGGAGGCGAGGTGACTATCAGGAACAACTACCTGAGAATCGCCAGGCCACTCTGAGCGGCTACGCCAATAGTTCGGAGAGGAGCCTGCGCTAGTTATCAAGACGTGAAAGCAGGCGTCGGCGAGGGTGTTCGGAATGGCTGGGCTGGGTGGCCGATGTTATCGGAATACGCAGTAATATTTCGCGTTCATGGGACGGCAGTGATTATTTACTTAAGAACCACATTTGGCGCCGCAAAGTCGAAGTCTTTGGACTTATGGCGTCTGCCAGTCGCATTTGCATGGTTTACTGCAGCCCTCAGCATTCTGCTTGCGCTTTCCGAACGGGTCCATTTCACGTATCATTCCTCCAGCGGAATTGTCGGATGGATTGCCACCAACAAGTATCCGAAACAACAAGAACTGTTCTGGTATCTTTCTGCGGTGATAGGTGTTCCGGCAGTGATGCTAGCGGGCTGGGTTCTCTGGGTAGTTGGAGCTGCTGCCGCTGCAAAGCTTGCAAGACAGTCCGCAGTCAGGACGCTTAGGATCTTTGCAGTTATCCATCTGCCTCTTCTCATCATCTGGCCTCGTCTATGCCACCTACGCCTTGATGCATGGAAACTTCTTGTTCCTGCCGCGGGAAGTTGCCTGTTCCTCGCGGCAACATCAATTCTGCTCATGCGACTTCTTGATCCGAAAACTGAACATCAGGAACAAACTGTCGAACTGCCGAAAGAACCGCCTGGGCGAAAAGCGCGGACCGATGACGACCCCGTGGCAAAGCTAGAATGGGTTCCGATGCTGCAAGTTATCGGCGGATATCTGCGAATCAGTCTGCTTTTTGCGGTGATTCCCATCTTCCTTTATCTGCTCCGGCTGGATGTAGATAGAAATGGCGATATTGATCTTTTCCATGACGCTGAAGTTCTCGTTCCAATGGATCAGATAATGAAGGGGGCTGTTCCTTATCGGGACATATACCTTCAGCACGGATTTCTCCGCAATGCGGGTATCCCCTGGCTTGGAGCAAGACTGTTTGAGCCGACAGTTGCAGGTGTCCGTGCAATCAGTGCATATGTCGAACCTCTGGGCTTTGTTTCGTTTTACTTTCTTGTCATCGCTGTATGCCGCAACAAGCTTCTTGCATCTGCTTTCATGATCTTCCTCTGTTGCGGATCAATTACCTGGATGCCGGCACGGGCGATGTTCGGAATCCTGAGCCTGGCAGTGCTTGCAGGAGTATTGCAGCCTCCTCTGGGATTCCGCATATTCAGCGGAAAAGAAGGAAAAGGGGACCAGTGTCCGGACTGGCGGGAGCTGTTGAAGCTTTCAATTCAGCAGGGCTGGCCATTCCTGTTATCCGGAGTTCTCTCGACATTGGCATTTCTGCACAGTGTAGAAGTAGGGTTCTATTCCTTTTGTTCGATCGTGATGTTCCTAGGTGCAATATCCGTATTCCAGCTGGGGATCAGCACGTGGAGGCGAATGCTCCCGGCATTGCTTTTTGTGGCAGGCTCATTCGTCGCATTCCTTCCGTTCGGAACCTATCTTGTCATTCACGGTGCACTCGGAGACATGATATGCAATGTATGGTTCCAGAGCGTATGTCAGAATGACGCATGGGGACTTGAATTTCCGAACGTCTTCAGTCTTTTCCAGCCTATCCTCTCCGGAAATCCTGGCACGAAATGGCCGGAATGGCTGATAGACGGTAACATGAGATGGTATTACGGTCCTGTAACACTCGTTCTTTCAATGGCATTTCTGGCATGTTCCACGATGAGGGAAGGATTCTGGCGTTCAAGGACCGCGCCAGTGCTTCTGCTGATCTCCTTGGCGGGGATATGCTATTTCCGGACTGCACTTGGCCGTTCTGACTCCGCACACGTCTACTGTGGAGTGTTTTTCGCTCTGCTGCTGGTAATGTTCCTGTCAGATCGCTTGTTTGCAGCCTTCTGGGATTTCCTGACTGCAAAGAACGTTTGCATCTGGCGCCGCCTTATTGCCGTGCCGTGGCTGATGGGAGGACTTGTGATCTTTCCAGGACTAGTATGGTTTTGCAATACCGCCTATAAGCCACTTCCCGAACTCAAGGAGAAATTGAACCATCTGAAGACAAGTTCAAAACCATCAGAAGCAAAAGCCAGCGAGCTTCCACGGGTTGGGAGATCCGGGATAAGCGTAGAACAGGAAGAACTGATACGTAGTGTTTCAAAGTATATCCGGGAACACTCGCGTCCGGATGAGCCGGTGTTTGACTTCTCAAACCAGGCCGGCTTCCTGTTCTTTGCCGACAGGCGTCCCGCCAGCCGTTACTTCCAAGTGTCTTATGCCAGCCTTCCGAAAATGCAGAAGGAGGTAGTCTGCGACCTTGAGCGCCAGAAGACTTCCCTGGTGATATTCAAGAACGCAGGAACGTTTGACAGTATCGATGGAATTCCTACGGAAATACGCCACCCCATAATTTATGATTATCTCAAGAGAAAGTATGAGTTGTCGGGTAATGCCGGCCCAGTAATATTCTGGAGTCGCAAGGCTGAAGCGTCTCTGAAATAGAAACGACCCCGGAGGGCCAGTCACCGCCATCTGCGCCTGCCCATCCACCTTCCATCGTTCAGTAACACTTAATGTGGCGCAATTCGCTCAACTCCCACAAGTGCGTTTACCACTTGCATGTCAGCGTGTTTAGGCTACAATAGTCGCTCATTAAGTAAAGAGATGGGTAGTAAAACAAAAAGAGGGAGGCGAGATGGGTAATAAGCTATATGTCGGTAATCTGAGTTATGAGGTGGACGATGCGGCGCTGAACGATATGTTCAAGGCCCATGGCACAGTGTCAAGCGCCCAAGTCATTATGGATCGCGACACCGGCCGCAGCAAGGGCTTCGGTTTTGTTGAGATGAGTTCTGATGCAGAGGCGAAGGCGGCAATGTCGGCGCTGGACGGCAAAGATAACAATGGCCGTGCACTCAAGGTTAATGAAGCCAAGCCCAAGGAAAGCCGTGGGAGCGGTGGTGGTGGCGGTTACGGCGGCGGCGGTGGCGGACGCGGCAGGTTCTAAGGAGACTCAATTCTAGGGACAGGCCACCTATCGGAATCCGATGCTGGCTCCCGCTCATAGTTGCCTTTTATGGTGATGGGCGAGGGCTGAAGGCGGTTTGAGACTGGCAAACTCAATTCCAGGGACATACCACCTATCGGAATCCGATGCTGGCTCCTGCCTTAGAGTTACCTTCTTGATGATTGTTGAGGGCCGAAGGCGGCTTGAAACTGGCAAAATGGAATCGGGCGGCAGGTTGATGGTCCGACTCCATGGCTGGATGCGCCAGAATGGCGAGGTCAGGGCACACTGCGGCCGTGGCTTGGGGTTGTCGGCGAGTAAAGTCAGTGCCAGGCTCTTCAGATAGCTTCGGCCGGGTGACCGGCTCGAGGCGCAGGTCGCGGAGCGTGCATAGCCCCGGCCAGTCCCCGAACCGCATTGGACGGGCGCCGGTCCACCGTTTCGGACCGAACCGTTCCCGATACCTGTCGAAGTTGCTGTCCACAAATGCCTGTGATCTGATCGCGAGTCCCTCGGAGAAGTAGCGGATCCTGCAGCGCAACAGTTCGTTCATCGGCAGGGGCCGCCGGCCTTGAGCTCTGTGATGCTTTGTCTATCTCTGAGTGTTTTCTGAATGCTTCCCAGTGTCACGCCTATTGTCTGACGAACGCTTCCCAGTGCCTGCCTGCTTCCTGGTTGTTGACGAGATACCAATGGTCACTGTCGGTTTGGGAGTATTGTATTGTCGCATCCCCGGTTGCGCCCTCGGTGTAGACAAAAGTGATGAACTTCCCGTCCACTGACCAGGTGCCCTTTAGCAAGAGGAAGAACTCACCATTCCTGCTGCGGCGACGTTCAAAGGTTTTGTCGGCCGCGAGAACCCATTTGCAGTCTATACCGTAGTATGAGGCTGGAACTGTCTGGGTCACCACTCCATTGTCGTCCACGAACATGAGCCACTCCTGAACCCAAGTTCCAACAAGAGCGGCCTCGGGGTCGCTTAGCTGCACGTCGGTCTGGGTTTCGCCATCCCCGCCACAGCCTGTAAACGACAGCAAGCCTATCGCCGCAACCACCGCGAATAATCTTTTCATGCCAGCGTCTCCCTGTGCCGGATGCAAGCCCGGGTGTTTTGACGTCACTTGATAACGAATCAAGCTCACGAACGGCATTATACATGGGTGAGGAGCAGTCATCAACAATCGTCTTGGGGCTGACGGGGCGGGCGACATTGCTTACTGAAGTCGACCGGGCGATCAGGGCACAGTAATCGCCCTCTTCTCGTGTCGAGCTGTCTGGCGAACTGCCTGGATGCCGAAAATGGCTTGGTAGATAGGATTTCATCTACTTCCGACAGGATTCTATCTGGATGGCTGTAAACATTGGGGAGAATCTATCTGCCTTGGGAATGGAGTAGACGGAAAATATCTGGTCGGGGCGGTGGGATTTGAACCCACGACAGCCAGCTCCCAAAGCTGGTGCGCTACCAGGCTGCGCTACGCCCCGCAAAAAAACTATGTTACTACGCCAGCCTGTCTATCGCAGCAAGCACCGTTAGTGATGCAGTCTCGCTACGCCTGACAAGCCAGGCTTCCGCCTTCGCCGTGCGCCTGCGGCGCCGGACTACGGCGGACATGGCGCTACGCCCCGCGAGAAAAGGCACGCCCCACTGGCAGCAAATCACCACGTCGTTCGGAGAGTACCAGAGACACAAATAAAGACAAGCCCGGGTCGTATGGAATCGCGCTGTCGGGAAGACCGGAGTATCTGGCGCGCCGTTCGGACCCGGCCTTCTGGTCGTCCAGCGCTCCCTTTGCAACCGCCATGCGACATCCGTTCACGTGAAAGAAGAAGGGCAGAACCCCTCCGTGGCAGGGAAATGTTTGATGACCGACAAGCCAGTTCCAACGACTAGCGTTTCGAGAACTGGAAGCGCTTGCGTGCACCGGGCTGACCGGATTTCTTTCGTTCCTTCATGCGCTGATCGCGCGTGAGGCATCCGCTGTTCTTCAGAACTTCGCGGAGTGAAGGATCAGAAAGGGTCAACGCACGAGCAATACCGTGCCGGAAGGCGCCGGCCTGGCCGGATAGCCCGCCGCCGTTCAGCCGTGCAACGATGTCGAACTTTTCAAGAGTGTTCGTAAGGGTCAATGGCTCAGCAATATAGGACCTGACCGTGTCTGAGGCGAAGTAGACCTTCGCTTCTTTCTTGTTCACTGTCCATTTGCCTGTGCCGGGCAGAAGCCTTACTCTTGCAACGGCTGTCTTCCGTCTCCCTGTCGCAGCGATTTCCGGAGTTTTCTCAGCCACGTTTAGCTCCTTTTCGCGGATGCAGTTCGTACTTCCTGGGATTCTGTGCGGCGTGCGGGTGCTTGTCCCCGGCATAAACATTCAGCTTGCCGATTGCCTTGCGACACAAGGCGTTGTTGGGAAGCATGCCCTTTACAGCGAGCTTGATCATCCGTTCGGGATGCCGCGCCCGCATGGCCGCTGCCGAAGTGTGCTTCAGTCCACTCCTGTAACCGGTGTAGCGGTCATAGATCTTCTGCTCTTCCTTCTTGCCGGTGAGCTTGATCTTTTCCGCATTGATCACGACAACAAAGTCGCCGGTGTCCATGTGCGGTGTGAAGATTGGTTTGTGCCTGCCGCGAAGAATCTCGGAAAGCTGGGAAGCCAGCCGACCGAGGACTTGTCCGTCAGCATCTACGAGTATCCACTCGCGTTGAATCTTGCCGTGTTCTGGTAAAAATGTCTTTGTCATTATTAGCTGCTCCAAGGCGTAAAAGGGCATCAACGTACCCTTAAGGCTGTGTGGTGTCAACATCTGATTATTGCAAACTTTGAGCTCCTGTTTGTGACATCAAGAGAGTCCCTGTGCGGCATGTGTGACGTCACGTTCGCTGGCGGTCTTCTTTTCATTGCTGTGTTATCTACCGGCAGAGCCGCGCCCTCACTCAATGCACATGCAGCAATCCTGATCAAGGCCGCGAACTACTAACAGAGGCACTACTGAGCCGTGTCATCCCGCGTGGCTCCGTCATCAGGTGCCGGGCTCGGGGGTTGCCGTGGCCTTGTCCACTTCCTTCAGCTTCTCGCTCCACTCGGACTGGTGGCGTTGCATGCGCTCGAGGAGAACAGGGTTTACCTTTGGCCTGGCGGCTTCTTCCTCGGCCAGTCGCCTGGCTTCCCGTTCCGCCTTTTCGGCCTCGGCGGCGGCCTTCCTCGCAGCCTCCTTCGCGGCCTTTGCGGCTGCCGCATCCGCCTTCTTCTTTTCAGCGGCGACCTTCTCCTCTTCCTCCGCTATCCGTGCCGCTTCCGCCTTTGCGGCGCGTTCCAGATCGCGCGCCTCGCGTGCTTCGATTTTTGCCTGCTTCCGGTTGGGTTCCGCGATCTTGCTGTCAGTCCATTCGCCTTCGCCCCTCTTCCACAGGCCCTCGAGATCAAGGGCCCGCTTGCGACGCGTGCTTTCAGCCGAGATTCCGCCGGGAGTGTCGAGGACATACGGGGTGACGAGCACGATCATCTCGGACCGGCCACCGCTCTGCGAGGTCGAGTTGAACAGGCGGCCCAGTATGGGGATGTCGCCAAGGATCGGCACCTTGAACCGGCTGTCGCCGGAATCCTGGCGAACCTGGCCGCCGAGGATGATCGTCTCCCTGTCCCTGATCGCTATGGATGCGGTCAGCGACCTGGTGCTTGACACCTTGCCGCCGGCCTGGGGTTCGCCGACGCTGCCGGGGTCGCTCATGCTCTGGCTGATCTCCATCATCACAACCTTATTGGTGTTGATGTGCGGCTTGACCTTGAGTTCGAGGCCGACGTCCTTGACCGTGTAGTCCGCTATAGGGCTGACTGTGCTTCCGACCTGCGTGTACTTCTGGCCGTTGTAGACGTAGATCTGGTCGGTGACCTTCAGGGTCGCCTCGGTGTTGTCGGTGGTCAGGATCACCGGAGTCGACACCACCTTGGTGCGGCTGTCGCTCGACGCCATCTGGATGACTGCGCTGACGTTCAGTCCGTAGTGGGTGAGGTAGTAACTCAGACCGGCGGCTCCGGGGAGCGCCGTGATGCCGGCTGCGTCTGCCGGGGTCGGGAGGCCGCCAGCGCCTTGTGAGTCTGTTCCGCCGCCGAAGGCGCCTGCGAACGAGCCAACCGGCTTCCTGCCGGACTTCTTGTCGTAGACGGCCATGGCGTTCTGCAGCCACTGCACCCCGGTCTTGAGTGAGTCGGTCAGCTCGATCTTGATGATCACAGCCTCAATGAGGACCTGTGAGAGCATCATGTCCATTTCCTTGATCAGTTCGCCGATGGTCTCCTGGTCGGACTTTGTGGCCATGACGATCAGTGCGTTGGTTCGCTTGTCGGGGAGTATCTTGATGTTATCGGCCGCAAGTTCGCCGAGTTTCGACTTCCTGGCCTGGGAGAGTCCATCCTTGATCTCCTCCGCGGCGGGGCGTTCTGTGATATACTCCTGCAGGGTGGAGGCGCCAGCCGAGCTCGGGATGGTGCCGGGCTGCGCCTTTGCCGCGGCGGCAGCGGTTGCGGCAGCATCCTTCTTGCCGGCGGCACCAATGAGGTTGTTCAGCATGCCGGCGACCTCGCCGGCGTCGGCGAACTCCATCCTGTAGACCCTCACAAGGACATCCGGGATGAACTTGATGTCCTTATCAAGCGCTTGAACCACCTGTTCGAAGAACTTCATGTTGGCCGGCAGTGTTATGAAGATAAGAATGCCGGTCCGGTCGTCCGCGACGATCTTGACCTTGCCGCGGACCATACCTTTCTCCACGTCACCCTCGACGGTTGCCACGGTCGTGTCAGTGGACATTGCCGGTGCGGTTGGCCGGGCCCGGATGACTCCCGGCATCATGGTTGGGGCGCCTGACGGCGAGGGTCTACCGACCGGGACGGTGGTGGTGGACTTGTCCGTCAGATCCTTGATCAGGTCATCCAGCCTGGCCTTGACCTCCGACGCCTTCATGTTGTTTATCGGGATGATGAAGAACTGCTCCTTGGTTTCGATCGGCTGGTCGATATGGGCCAGCATCTCGAGGATCCGGTTGATGTTGGCCGCGGAGTCGGTAATCAGCACTCCGTTGATGCGCTCCAGCGGCTGGACTTTTCCGTTCGGGCTCTTCAGGGCATCGATCACCTTGCTGGCTTCGGTGATTTCCATATTCTTGAACTGGATCACCCGACTGATGACGGTGTCGGATTCGCTGGCGAACTCCTCGGTGGGGGTGTTCAGTGTCTCCATGGCGGACCCTCGGGCGGCGTCTATTGCGACGACCTTCACAAACTTCGTGTTGAAGGGCACCAGTGCGATGCCGTTGTAGGTCAGCATGATAACAATACCCTCGAGGTACTGCTTCTTTGTGAGCTTGGTCCGGCTGGTCCAGGTGATTGTGACTTTCCTGGAGGCGATGGCGGGGTGTATCAGCGGGGTGAGGCCGGTAAGCTTGCCGTATTCCTCCATCACGGCCTCGAGGGCAGCCCCGTTGAAGTTGGCTCCGAAGGTGGGGGCCTCCTGTTGTTCAGCGGCCTCCGGTCGGTCCTTTGCCTCGGGTGTCTTCTGCCCCCAGGCAACGCCCGCGGCGGCGCCGAACCAGAGTGTGATGGTCAAGCCGGCCAGCCGCGACCAGGCGATCAATGTCGTATTCTTCGGGCGCATGTTGCCCTCCTCATGGTCTGTTCTTGTTTACTTTGTATATACGCAATTCACGGTCAGAGTCCCGCTCAACCGGTCCTGCCCGGCTGAACTGATGGTCAGTTCGACAACGTCGAAAATCACGTCGCTCTCATGGAAAGAGACGAGCAGGTCCTTGATGCCCTGCGTACTGGATTCGCCCCATGCGTATCTGATCGGCAGTATCCTGAGTTTGCCGAGAGACCACTCGTCGCCGATGCGTGTGTCCTTGATCGGGACGCTGTTCTGTGCGGCAAGGTTGTTGATCAGCCTGGGGATGTAGATGTTCGGGGTTTCGCCGGCGGGCAGGTCCCTGACCTTCTTTTGCAGTTCCTGCAGGCGCTTTGAAGTGTTTTCCTTCCCCAGGTATATCTCGGCTTCCGTGGCGATCTTCTCGAGTGCCGCAGACTTGCGTGACTTTACTTCGCGCCATGCCCTGTACCATGGCTGGCAGAATATGGCGGTCACGCAGAACAGCGCGATCACGCACGTCAGCCAGACCAGTATGATTTCACGGGGTTTCATCTGTGTTCCTCGGCAGATCAAGAGTCAAGGTGAAGGTGGCCTTGCCGGGCGCGCTGATGGTGCGCCCCGGGGCGACCTTGGTGAACATCTTCGGCGGAGTCTGGAGCGCGCTCTGGAAATCGAGGATTGTGTTTGGCTCAAATGCGTGCCCGGCGATCACAACCTGGTTTGTCCTGGCGCTCTCCCGCGTGTTCTTCTTTGTCTTGTCCCGCTTGAACGGCTGGAGCGCCTTGTTGTAGGTGAAGCGTTCGAATTCCACACCGGCAGGCTTCAGTCTCGACACCTCGCGCAGGCATGAGAGTGCCGAGTACCTGGTGTCGGCATACTGTTTTGCCGCCTGCAGCAGGTCGCGATTCTCCGCCTCCTCTGTCTCATCCTTCAGGAGCGTGGCGGCCTTTTCCTCGAGTTTGCTCACATTTCTCTTGTCGATCCATAGCAGCGCAAAGAATCCGCCGAACACAACAACCCATGCTGCGGCGACGGCGACGCTCGCATGCACCATCCGCTTTCGCAGGCGAATCATCCGCAGCCCTGTCTCCCACTCGGGTACCGCCAGGTCGACGGTGGTTCCAGGGGCCTCGAGCGCCCGCCGGGCCAGCCCTTCAGAAAGTGGAGGGAGATTCTTGAATGTGGACGCATGGACTTCGCAATCGAAGCGCTCCTTGAGCTTTCTCAGGAGGGCCCCAGGCTCAGTGTCCCAGTGCCAGACGCAAATCGAGTCCGTCCGGCCGATGCCGTGCTCGTTCTCGAGGCTCGTGAGGGTGTATTCCAGCTCCGAGCAGAGGTCCTCGTCTGAAAGGCCGCTTGTCTGCCCGAGGCCCCTGATGATCATCGGGATACCGTCGATGGTGACTATGACGTCGCAGACGGCCTTGTCCTTCAGTATGACGATGCGGCATCCGTTGCTGTTGATTGCGCCGGCATCCGTGAGGAGTCGCCACCAGCAGAGGGTTTCCACATCCATGCGGCGCGGCACGATGCCGGCCGCGGACAGGATGCCGCCGACGGTCTCGACGTTCTTCCGCTGGACGGTGGCAACTATGACCCGGGAGGCGGTCTCGGTCTGGCGCACGATCTCATAGGAGGTGACAGCACTTTCCGCGGGGAAGGGGGAGAACTTGTCGGCCTGGAGTTCCACCATGCTCTTGAGTTCGGCCGGATCGACGGCAGGCAGTTCGACGGAGCGCATCAGAACGTGGGCTGTCGACAGGGCCACCGCTGTGCGTCCCTGGACGGAGCCGCGCATGGCCCGGAGCTGCGCCGTCACGGTCGTGCTGTCCGCCTCCGAAAGAGAGGCTATCTGGGCGGCTTCGCCGGCTTCAAGCTGAAGAGGAACCTCGCGGGACTCCGTGACAACTGGAGGCCCGGCCTTTGCGCCGCGCAGGCCCGTCCAGCGCAACGCGCCGCCATGAATAGATAAACCGGTTGACTGTTCCTTCGCCATGCTACTGACCTTCGCTTTCCTGCCACCACAGGACTGTAAGGCTACCCTTGCTCCTGTCAACACTGGCCACGCAGGATATCTGTCTCGATATCCCCTGGGATTTACCGGTGGATGTGATGCGGTACGTGCCGGCGGCAGTTGTTATAAGATTCTGCAGTTGTGAACGCAAGGCCGGAAAACGCGTAAAGAAGTCGTTCGGGTCCGTGAACAGCCTGGTCTCGTTAGGAATGCCTTCATCCTTCGGCAGCTCCCGTTCCCTGAGAATATCGTCAGCAACGATATCGTCCACCCCGACGAGGGTCATGAGTACGCGCCTCGTCGCCACGTTGACATTGACCGTCCCGTCGCCGAACACCGTGAGGAGATCTCTGATGCCCACCATCCGGTCTTCTTCGTCATCCTTCCTGGCTCCGCCGTCGAGCACTTCCGGAGCGAACCCCTTGATGAGGAGGAGCTCATCCACCGTAAATATGGGCCCGTTCCGCGGCGGGTAGGGCGGATTCAACCCGGAATAGTACTCTTTCTCGGCGCCGTAGGGACGCACGAGGGAGTCGGCATCTGTCCAGTCGAAGAAGCAGTCCATCATGACTCCCCACTGATCTTCGGGTATACCGCCGGCCTCGAGTATCTTCTGCCAGTCGGCGGGGCCGAGGCGGTTGACGTTCCTGAGGGCCATTTCCGGCACGATATCCACCGTGGCGGTGCCGGTGTCCAGTGTGTCCACGAAGCCATAGACGGCGGATCCGCGCGCCAGGTTCTTCGCAGGCAGGTACCAACCCTCCTCCTTGTGCTCGTAGGCCTCATCCTTGATCTTCGGGTCGGCGCTTTGCACCAGCAGCATCCTTGCTCTCTCCATGCCGGCCTGTGCGAGGTAGCCCGCGCGCATTCTCTTGCGGTAGTGCGATGCGAGTTTTGCTTCGAGGTGCATCTCGAATGCAAAGGAGCTTATGATCAGCGACAGCAGGATGACGGTCCAGAGGGCCACTATGAGGGCGGAGCCGGAGCGGGAGGAGACCATGGCCCTCTTGACGGGGAGCCATGATCCGGGAGCGCGGAATGTGGAATGTGTGCTCATTGGCTGTGTCGCCTTCATTTCTGTTTCGTCCTGGGCGGCTTTCCGGCAGGTGGCAGCTTCCTACCCGCCATATCGGGGCGCCGGATCTGGCCATCTGGCGGTCCGCCGCCTCCCCATGACAGCCGCCACACTGGAATCTCAACGCACCTGGTTATCGCCACCGGATCCCGGCCCTCCGACAGCGGCTGCAGGTAGAGAGTGAGTTCAACGGCCCGTGGCAGCCGGTTCGTGTCTTCCTTCTCCCAGATATCAGACCACTCCCACGTGCCGTCGGTAGTATTGGTGGCTACGCGGCAATCGAAGCCGCAGACTCTGCTGGAAATGAATTCCGGCGGAATCAGCATCGCGTCGAAATCCTCGGGGAGTGCGAACGGCCGCCAGTACCTGACTGCCGCAGCCGGGTTACCATCGTCGTCCCGTTCAATGGAGAAGAGAACCCTGTGCGGGCCGGAGACGGTGGCTGAGTTGGACTCGGTGAGTGCCGTGCCCTGCTTTACCCAGCTTATGGAATCCTCAGCGGAACTGCCGCTGCCTCCGTCTTTGAGCCAGAAGCCATAGGTGGTCACGTTGCCGCGGGCGTCCGGGAAATAAGCCGAGCGAAGGCCGATCACAAGCTGGTCCATGACGAAGTCGCCGTGGTGGAGGTCCTCGGCGATCTTCGTGCCGTTGCGCCATGCTTTCGCCACGGCGGCGAACGTGACGTACGTCATGGTCGACGCGAGCAGGACCAGGAGTACGGCCATCATGATCTCGATCAGGGTGAAGCCGGAGGAAGGACAGGCCCCGGACCTTGAACCATGGACCTTGGACCTGGGGGCTATCGGCCGAACGGTCTTACTGGTTGTATGCAACATGCATCTCATGTACGTCCTCATCATCCGGCAGCTTCTTGCCCCGCAACATTCCCCGCCTTCGACAACTACCATGCAATTCCTGCATTCGACTTTCGCCCTGTTCCCGGGGCCACGTTACCCGGAACGGTTCAGTTGCTTCATGTGATCGAGTGGCGCTCCTGCGTCGGGCGGTGTCATGCAGGAGCTCCACTCTGTGGGCGAATGTCGCTGAGTAGTCCTGTCCAAAGTCTGTGTCCTCTTCTTCACGGGTGATTTGTTGAATACAGAAGTGTTTCGACCGATTCAGAGGCGTGTTTGCCTTTTGCCGCCCATGAGACCGTTGTCTTCACGACGAAAATGTCCTTTTCCTGGCCCAGCGGTTCCACGGTCCGCTCGAATGTGAAACCGTTGTTGTAGGTGACCGGCGCGACGACGTTCTCCGAGACCTCGTTTGTCGGTTGGAGCGGGTATTCGAGTTCTCCGCGATCGACGACTGCGGCGACCGTGTGCAGGTTGCGGGATGCGCCGGCCACGGCCAGGCATTTGGACGCGGCAGCCATGAGCGCAAACGCGCAGATGCTCATAATGGCAACCGCCAGGACAGCCTCTATGAGGGTGAACGCCAGCGGATCGTGCAGCCTGCCGTTCGCCCGCCCTGTGTTGCTCAGATTCATTGTCTTTCTCTTCTGTCCGCCGCGCCGGCCCGGGTCAGGGGCACCCGGGTCAGGGTTTGGCTGGCCTCGGCCAGCTACGCTCCATCCTTTGTCCTTGCCTCCCCGAAGGCGTTGACGCGGATTGTGACGGCCTCATCCCTGCTATTGGCGAGCGTGACGGAGTAGGGTGTGCAGCGCCCGTTCCGCATGTAGGAGACTGTCCAGGTATCGGCTTCCGTTTGCGGCGCCTGGCTGTCGATCTCGACATTCTCGATGCGAACGCCATCCATGGCGCGGTCGAGCCTGGCCCTGCCGCCCCCGCCGCTGGCCTCGATTCTCGCGTCCGCCTTGCGGAACGTGAGGCGGACCTCCTGCTGGCTCATGATGGCCATGCTTCGCGCGTACTTGCCCGCCTTTGCGACAGCCGATGCCCCGGCCCTGAGTCGGCTGCCCCGGATTGATCTCATCATTGAGGGAACCGTTGCCGTGAGGAGAATGCCGATGATGGCTGTGACGAGCAGCAGTTCCATCAACGTGAAACCCCCGCTCAAGCTTCTCTTACGGTTCACATGCATGGTCATGGCGTCTTACGGCACCTCTCCGGCGCAAGCGTTCAGCCGGAATATCCTACTTTGAATCCATCCGGCCGCCCGGGGTCTCTGCCCACAACTGGAAGTCATCGTCACTCTTGCTGTACTGAAGGACCTTGCCCCATCCGTCGCGAGGCGACTCTTTACCCTCGATATACGGGCCCTGCCACGCGTCGTTGCCGGGATTGTTCATGAGTTCATCGAGCGAGTTGGGGTAGGATCCGCAGTGCATCTCGAACGCGGCCACGCCCATCTTGACCTGCTGCAGGGTCATGCGGGTCTGGGCGCGCCGTGCTTCCTGCGCCCTGCCGCGTATGCCGAAGGCCGCGGCGGTTGCCAGGATGCCAATGATCACTACGACGAGCATTATTTCGATCAACGTAAAACCGGCGCGGCTACGGTTTGAGCGGTATTTGCGTTCAACTTTCTGCTTCATGCTTGCCTCTCCTTTGTGTTTCGCTGCTATCGCCGTGGCCAGGCGGAGAAACCGCGGACCACACGTGCAGTCAAGTTCCTTTGCTGCAATTACTGCTGTGCATCCAGCCCGTTTGTCATGCTGAAGACGGCGAACAGGATGCTCATTGCCACAAACCCTACCAGCACGGCCATGCCGACTATCAGGATCGGTTCAAGGGCCGTGGTGAATATCTTTATGCTGCGGTTGAGTTGCTGGTCATACCGGCGGGCCACGTGGCTGAGCGCGCCCGGCACGTCACCGGTCCGCTCGCCGATTGCCAGCATGTCGGTCATTATCTTCGGGAACACACCGCCGCCTGCGAGCGGGCCGGAAATGGTGGTGCCATCGGTCACGCGGTCCCTTGCGTTGCGGATTTCGTTCGCAATGACGACGTTCCAGACAGTCTGCTCAACGATGCTGAGAGCGCGGAGGACCGGTACTCCGTTCGACAGCAGGGTGGAGAGTGTCCGGGCGAAATTGGCATATATGCCGGCGGAGACGATGCCCTTGAGCAGGGGCGTGCGCAGGACGAAACCGTGAACCCAGAGCCTGCCCTGTTCGGTTCTGGCTCCCCTGTATGCGAGTGTGCCGAGGATCACCAGGCCTGCCCCGATGAAGATGCCATAGTTAACCAGCGCATCGCTGATGCCGATGAGGATTCGTGTGGGCAGCGGAAGTGTGCTGTTGAGTTCCTTGAATACTACCGAGAACTTCGGCACAACCCATACCATGCATACAATGAGTGTGATGAAGCCCATGAACAGGACTATGGCGGGGTAGATCAGTGCGGTGATCACCTTGTCGCGAACATCCAGGACGAACTCGTAGTGGATCACCAGGCGCTTGAGCACCTCGCCGAGCGTGCCGCTTGCCTCGCCCGCCCGGATCATATTCACGTACAGGGTCGAGAACGTGCGCGGATGCTTGGCCAGGGCATTCGAAAGGCTTGAGCCCTGGACAATGTCATCACGCAGCTGGCGGATGATCTCATCGCCGGACCCGCTGCTTGAGAGGACGTTCAGGGCATCGGTGAGGGTCATGCCGGCGACCAGCAGGTCGCTGAGTTCCGTCGAGAAGGAAAGCACCTCACGTGTCCGCATTCGCGGCGGCCGGCCGAGATCGAGGGAAAACAGCGATTTCTTCTTCGCGCCGGCGTCCGCAGCGGCGCGTGTTTCAGCGACCGATACGGGCACATTGCCGGCTTTTTCTATCAGGCTGAGGGCGGTACGCCGGTCCGCGGCTTCGATTGTGCCCTCGACCCGTTCACCGGCCCTGTTCCTCGCTATGTACTTGAACGCCGCCATCGGTCAGTTTTCTCCCGGACATAACACCTGGCGCCCGAACAGGCCACGCAGCCACCCAACCCCGCCACCGCTGCTAGGCATCCTCTTCGGACGCGCTGATTATTTCGTCTATTGTCGTGAGGCCGCCAAGCACTTTACCCCAGCCGTCCTCACGGAGGGTGCGCATGCCGAGGCTGACAGCCTTCTGCTTGATCTTGCTGGTCGGCTCCCGCGCAACAATCACGGCGTCGAGTTCCTCGGTGACCCTGAGCACCTCGTAGATGCCGGCTCTTCCCTTGTAGCCGGTCATGTGGCACTTTTCGCAACCCTTCGCCTCGAAGACGGTGCTGCCGGCCGGGATGATGGTCGGTAGCTTGGCGCCGCGGAGGACGGATTCGTCCGGCGTGAACGGCAGCCTGCAGTCGCGGCACAGCCGTCTTACTAGGCGCTGGGCCACGACCGCCCTGAGTGACGAGGCTACAAGGAACGGCTCGACGCCCATATCCAGAAGCCGCGTGATGGCGCCGGGGGAGTCGTTCGTGTGCAGCGTGCTGAAAACCAGGTGACCGGTCAGCGATGCGCGGATGGCGATTTCCGCCGTCTCGAGGTCGCGTATTTCACCGACCATCAGGACATCCGGGTCCTGGCGCAGGAATGACCTCAGGGCGCTGGCGAACGTGAGGCCGATCTCGTCGCGGAGCTGAACCTGGTTGACGCCGGGCATTTCGTATTCGATAGGATCCTCGATCGTCAGGATGCGCTGATCGATCCTGTTGATCTCATGGAGGTAGGCGTAGAGCGAGGTGGATTTTCCGCAGCCAGTCGGGCCGGTCACGAGGATGATTCCGTTCGGCCGGTTGATCAGGGTCCTGATGATCTGGGCATCGCGGTCCGCCATGCCCAGTTCGGCCAGCGTGATCAGGCCCTTGCCGCGCATCAAGAGACGCAGGCTTACGCTTTCCCCGTAGACGGTTGGCATCGTGGAAACGCGGATGTCGAGGTCTTCTCCCTTTATCCGCATGCCGATGCGGCCGTCCTGCGGCAGCCGCTTCTCTGCGATGTTCATGTTGGCCATAACCTTGATGCGGGAAATGATCGCGGCCTGGAAGCGGTTGAGCTGGGCGGGCAGGGGAGTCTGGTGGAGAATGCCATCAATGCGGTAGCGGATGCGCAGCGAGTCCTCCATCGGCTCGAGGTGTATGTCGGTGGCGCTTTCGTTATAGGCCTCCCAGATCACCTGGTTCACGAACTTGACGATGGATGTTTCCTGGTCAAGTTCGCCGAGGTCGGTCTTGAGCAGGGTTTCGCTGAGGTCGACCTCGATGCGGTTGTCCTCAATCATCTCCTCCACGGTCTCTGCGCCGATGCCGTAGAATTTCTTTCCGGCGCGCTTGATGTCGGGGAGCGGGCTCAGCGCCACCCGCACGCGCATTCCGGCCGCGAGCCTCAGCGCATCGAACACTTCGGCGTTGAACGGATCGTGGGTGGCAACCAGCAGGGAACCGTTCTCGACCGCGAGCGGTATCACATTGTACTGGAAGACCACTTTCGGCGGGAGTAAGTCGAGGACAGCCTGCTCGATTGTCCTGTTGTCCAGACGGACAAACTGGACGTTCAGGGCGCGGGCCAGCGCATCCAGGAAGGTGTCCTCCTTCGCGTACCCCTTGTTGACTGCGAGTTCAGTCAGGCTCTGGCCTTCGGGGCGCTTGCTCCTGGCGAGGTCCTCGACCTGCGCGTCGGTGAAAAGCCCGGTTTGCCTCAGTACGTTACCAAGTCTCGTTGAGCCCGTTGTAGTCATTGTTCCCCAGTATTGCCACTGTTCCGGCGTCAGGCTGGCCTTGTGTTCGATGGACGCTTCACAGCTTTCTTAGCGCCTGCCTCGGCCGCCCTTTCGGCGGCCCACATTGCCTGCCTTGCTATTCCCATCATTATTTTCACGTCGTTTCGAGTGAGCCGGCCCCTGGACAGCACCCTTCGCAGGCCCAGCATCATGTGCAGTGCCTTGTCCTCCTTCATGAAGCCGAGCTTCAGGAGGGTCTCCCGCCAGATGGCAAACATCTGCTCCCTGACGAGGGAAGGGGCTTCTTCCGACCGCTCGGAAGGCGGATCATACAGTCCCGACGAGGCGAAAATCTCATAGCAGCATACCATGACCGCATGTGAAACGTTGAGCGATGTATACTCTGGAGTGGACGGGATCTTGATGATCTGCGTGCAGATTGCGAGCTCTTCGTTGGTCAGGCCATTGTCCTCCCTGCCGAACACCAGCGCAACCTTGGCTGTTTTCGCGGCGGCCAGTACACGGGGCGCCAGCTCGCGCGGCGAAAGGGAGTGACTGCGGTACAGGCCGGGTCGTGCGGTGGCGCCCATTACAAGGCCGCAGTCGGCAACCGCTTCCTCGAGCGATCCGAAGGTGCGGCGCCCCTCGAGGAGTGCGGTTGCGGAACAGCACATCTTCCTGGCCTCCTCCATATCAAGGCCGACCGGCGCGACTATGGCCAGGTCCGACAGTCCCATGTTGGCCATTGCCCTGCAGACGGAACCAACATTGCCGCCGTACAGCGGGCTTACCATCACGATGCGTACGTTATCGATGCCCATCTGTTTCTCCCGTGGAAATCCGCGTGCTGCGTGGCCGTTAGCGGCAAGTCCCTACCATTCCAGATCCTGTTTTGTGCCGACAAGATCCGTGATGCGTTGGCTGACGATTGCCTCGCGATTGACCTCGCGCCTGGCGATCAATTCCTTGAGGAGCGCAAGTTCACGACTCATCTGTTCAACGTCGGTCTTCATGAGATCCTGTTTGACGTCGAATATGGCCGAGGCCGTCTCGTGAAGGGCCTGTTGGAGCTTCTGCTTCTCTTTGTCGCCAGCCAGCCGGATCTCCCGAACAAGCCTGTCGGCAGCCGTCTCAAGCCTGTGCAGTTTCAGTTTCTTCTCGTAGATGGCCGGGTTCGTCCGCTTGGTTTCGAGGAGCGCAAGAACATTCCTGACGAGCCTGGAGAAGAGTTCGGTGGCTTCTGCCTGGCGACTTACGGCCAGCGACCTGAAAGACTTCAGTTCTTCGGCAAAGTTGTTCTGGAGAAACTGGTCCACCTCCTTGCGATTGATGCCGGGGAAGCGGGCGAAGACGGTTTCTGCGATATCGTATTCATACGGTGTCGGTGGCGGCGTGAGGCCCGGGTCCACGTCGTCGGCCGGTGAAGCAGTGGGCCGGCTTTCAGGGCTGCCATAGCAAAGCGCGCACGGAATCGTCATGACGGAAGCTGCGAATACGGCCAACACAATAGCGATTCTCTTCATATATTGCCACCCCGGTGCTTCTGTTGAATCCGGCGTTCAAGAACTTCCGCTTTCCCGTTGTCAGGTCCGGTCGTCCCCGTCGCCCCCGCTGTTCGAAAGTTCGACCCGGATATCCATTGAGCACGACACGATATCAGCCTTGAGCGAGGCGCCCATGGCCTCAACGGTGCCGATGCTTTCAATTTCGCGATAGCGTTCGCGGAAACCCTTCAGGCTTGAGTCCAGACTGCCTGCAAGTTGTCCGATGCCGGATTCTATTGCGGCAATTTCGCGGGCGGTCATGGAAGTCGTTTCATTGCCGCTGGCGGCGGAGCCGGGGCGCCAGGCAAGGAGACCAACCGCAACGAGAATGGATGCTGCGGCGAGGGCAGTGAATGCGGGTTGTGAGAGAAATCTCAAGATCGATACCGGTGAAAAGACGGGACGGTCAACCGTTGCCCTTTGGCCGGCCAGCAGGGATGCAGCCAGGAGTCTCGTCTGACTGATGGTGTCGGGCGAAAGATCCATCCGCCGCTGTTGCCCGCCGAGTTGGTCGAGGCTGGCGACTGTTTCCGCGAGTTGCCGGCACCCGGTGCAGCCAGCCAGATGGTCCCGGAGGCCCGGGGTCAGCCTCGAATCACCGTCCACCAGCATTCTTCTCGCCTGCCTGCAGTTCATGCTTTGTCTTTATCCATCAACAGGAGCCTAATCTTCTCCAGGCTTCTCGTGGCCTGCCAGAGCACCGTCCCGAGCGGCCTTTTCCTCATGCGCGCTATTTCATTGAACTTCAAGTCCCCGAAATAGCGCAAAAGGAGCAGATCCCGCTCTTTCTGGGGAAGCATTTCGAGAGCCCGCCGGACGTCCGCAGCACTTTCCCTGCCGATTGCGTCCTGATCAGGAGAAGGGCCAGGCGCGGCGAGACACTCACCCTCGGTCCCATCCTGACTCTCCCTCGTGGCCGCGTCTGGCCCCAAAGCCTGGGCTCGTAACACATCTATCGCGCGGTTCCTGGCAACCCGGTAGAGCCACCCTCCGGCTCCTTGTTCCGGCCGTATCCGTCTACCGTTCCTGACGAGTTCCAGAAAACAGTCCTGCACTATCTCCTCAGCCACTCCATAGTCACCAACCAACCCGCGCACGTATGCGAACAAGCCCCTTCTGTGCTTCTCAAAGAGAGCGTCAAACCCGGCCGCATCTCCAACCCCGAGACGTCTAACCAGATCTGACTCATCCTCCGCCGGCTGACGCTCTCCACTCTTCATATATACTACGTGGCTGTCCTGATTTTATTGGTGCAAAACTCAAGAAATCATATGGAATCCGTGCGCCGGCTGACAGCAGAAACTTAGGGCTTGTGCAAAACTCTTTGGTACCAAGGGGGTTAGCGGATTTTGGGCAGGCCTGCAGCTTGCGCTTGAAGTGCCTGGTTCAACCTGCTAAATGATGTCGCGTCTGGTATGATCGGTGGCAAACGATTCCGGAGGCTTTATGGACAAGTTGTTGAAACTGTTGAAGCAGAACGCCCTTGAGACGCCGGCAAACCTTGCGAAGCTTCTGGATATTCCCGAAGCGGAGGTCAGGGCGAAGATCGAGAAGTACGAAAAGTCCGGGATCATTCTCGGTTATCAGGCGATCGTTAATGAAGATTCGTTGAATCTCAAGAGAGTATCGGCGGTGATCGAGGTCAAAACCACACCCGAGCGCGAGGGAGGCTTTGACCGTCTGGCGGGGCGACTGGCCAAGTTTCCGGAGGTTGAGGCGCTTTATCTCATGTCGGGTGGGTACGACCTGCTTGTCTTCATAAGCGGCAACGACCTTAAGGAAGTTGCGTCATTCGTCGCCGAAAAGCTCGCCACCATGACCGGCGTCATATCGACATCAACCCATTTCATGCTCCGTACCTACAAGGAACGGGGAGTACTTATGGAGACAAAACATGAACAAGAACGGCTCACAGTCTCACCCTGACCGGGCTCCGCGTAACTTTATCGCCGCTCATCTGAAAGACGTTCCGCCGTCCGGGATTCGTGAATTCTTCGACATTGTCAGCACACGGAAAGGTGTCATAAGCCTTGGCATTGGCGAACCTGATTTTGTGACGCCATGGCATATCCGCGAGGCGTCCATGTACGCGCTTGACCACGGGGCCACCAGCTACACGTCAAATCGCGGGCTCCAGTCACTCAGGAACGGCATAAGCGCCTATGTTCAGGAGGCGTTCAATGTGACCTATGATCCCGAGACGGAGATCCTGATCACTGTTGGTGTCAGCGAGGCGCTGGATCTTGCCGTGCGAGCTGTTGTCGAGCCTGGCGATGAGGTGTTGTATCACGAGCCCTGCTATGTCTCCTATTCTCCCCTGGTGGAGTTTGTCCACGGCAAGGCTGTTGCGGTCAATACAACCGGGACGAACGACTTTCGCCTGACACGGGAAATGCTTGAGAAGAAGGTTACGCGTCGGACAAAGGCGCTGCTGTTGAACTTTCCAACCAATCCCACCGGAGCCACCCTGCTCAGGGAAGACCTGGAAGGGATAGCCGCGTTTTGCGTTGAACACGATCTTCTTGTCATGACCGACGAGATCTACTCTGAATTGACCTACGACGGAGAACGCCTCAGCATCGCATCTCTGCCAGGCATGAAGCAGCGCACAATATTCCTGCACGGCTTTTCGAAGGCCTGGGCCATGACGGGATTCCGGCTTGGCTATGCCTGCGGCCCGGCGGACCTGATAGAGACAATGATGAAGATTCACCAGTATACGATGCTGTGTGCTCCCATACTGAGCCAGAAGGCGGCTATCGAAGCCCTCCACAAGCGTTGTCGGGCCGACGTGGAGATGATGAGGAGTTCATACGAGAAACGGCGGAACTTCATCTGGCAGGGCCTCAACGAAGTCGGGCTCTCATGCCACAAGCCCAATGGCGCGTTCTACGCGTTTCCGTACATCGGCGGACGGGGAATGACTTCGAGGGAATTTGCCCTGCGGTTGCTTGATGACCAGAATGTGGCCTGCGTGCCAGGGACTGCATTCGGCCAGTCCGGCGAGGGATACCTGCGTTGTTCGTTCTCGACCGACCTTGAGGACATCAAGGAGGCGGTGAAGCGCATCGGTGTCTTCTTGAAGAAGATCTGACCTCAATACTCAGGTGATGGAGCGCCGGGTGAGCTTCTTGAGAACCTTCCAGAGCTTCCCGGGGTCTTCCTCAGCCAACAGGGCGTGACGCGCGTCGCCGGGCATGAATGATTCCGACAACCCTGATATCAGCTTGAGATAGAAAGCTGTGGCGGCGGTGGGAATCACCATCAGGAAGATGATGTGAGTCAGGACCTTCGGGTCGGAGTTGAACGGTATGCCCTTCGGCGACACGCCCAGGGCCAGTGTCAGACCGCCGCCTTCAACGCCGCGGGCATGCGGGAAAGCCAGTCCGTGGTCGACAGCTGTTCCCAGGATCGCCTCACGCTTCATGGCGGTATCGAAAATCTTCTCCGGCTTCTCAACAAATCCTTCCTCGCCCATCTTTTCGATAATCTCGCGCAAAGCTGAATCCCTGTCGGTTGCCTTCAGCCTTGGAAGCATGAGTTCGGCGGCGGAGAAGCGGTCGATGCCAACCCTGCGCGGTTCTGTGCGCCTCTGTTTGCGCGCGATGCTACGGGCTGGTTCGTCGGTGAAGTAGAGGATACGGCTGCAGTTTGGGCAGGGGTGGATCTCAGTCTCGGCGCGAACCGCCTGAACAAGGCTGATGGGCAACTTCATGCCGCAGATGCTGCAAACGCCGGCTGCTATGGGCACAATGGCAACAATGTCCTTCTTCTGCAGTTTTTGAAACACCGATTTCACATGGGGCGGCAGTTGTTCTGTGAGGCGGCCAACCGACTCGTCGAGCTGCTCCAGGCGGCTCCCGCCCATGAATACTTCGTGCTCCCGTGCCAGCTTGAGTTCCTGCAATTGAATGAGGTGATTGATGGTCTTTTTCATGGTCGTTCCTTTACTGTCTGCAAAAAACACCGGTGAAAACGCCGGGGAATGCAGGCAAACCGCAGTTTTGAGTGAAAGTCGTCGGCATTATGCGCGTGACCAGCCAGTCCCGCAAGATAAATCCGGCGACGGATGAAGTTCGCCAATTCAGCCCCCCATGGACCGGCGAAAAGAGGGTGTTCTGCACCGCTTGTGTCCCCGTATTCATGGGCAACGTGTCCATGCGAGTCAACGCAGGATGATGATTGAGACAGGAACTGGGCCATGGTGAAGATTGTGGCGCTCGGCCCCGCGAAGCTGGTTTCTCTTCGGCCGCATTCTTCAGCATGACCTTCGGTGTCACGGCTGTGCATACCGCAGTGCGGTGATGAGGGCTGTCATTCCGCCGCTATCTGCTCCAGCCAGTCGATCCAAGCGTCCATGCCAGTTCCGTTCCTGGCGCTCAGTTCAAGAATGGATACGCCGGGGCGCATCCGGTTCAGGTAGTCCCGGCAGGTGTCGAGCTTGAAATCCACATACGGGAGAAGATCGATCTTGGTGAGCACGACCACCGGCGCGGAGGTGAATACCGAGGGATACTTCGCCGGCTTGTCCTCGCCCTCCGTCACCGATAGCAGCGCAACCATGATCCGTTCGCCCAGGTCAAACGCTGCCGGGCATATGAGGTTGCCCACGTTCTCGATAAACAGGAGTTTTGTCCCTTTTGTGACAACGCCAGGAAGCAGCAGGCCGACCTGGCTGGCGTCGAGATGGCATGCGTCGCGGGTCTCTATGGCGGCAACTGCGGCGCCCCTGCCCATGAGCCGGCGGGCGTCGTTGTCGGTTCTCTGGTCGCCTGTTATCACCGCGCAGGTGATCCTCCCGGAGATGCGTTCAAGCGTAGCCTCGAGCAGGGAAGTCTTGCCGGAGCCTGGCGAGGAGACGAGGTTGATGGCGACGACCCCGTTCTGCTTGAGCCAGCGCCGGTTCCAGGCGGCCGCCTCGTCGTTTCGCGACAGGATTCGTTCGCCGACGGTCACCGTTCTGGCCGCCGAGTGGACATGGTGCCCGCCATGGTGTTCATGGTCATGATGGTGGCTGCCTGCGCACCCGCACTTCTCGCACATCTTCATCTCCTCCCGGCCGGATCGGCCGGCTCATCCGGCATTGGCGTCGTTTCTTCGATATCGAAGCTTACCAGGTCCATCTCGCGGCCGCGCAGGATCAGGACATCCGTAGAGCCGCAGTGGCCACACACATGGAAAGGGAACTCCAGGCTGGTTTCCCGGCGGCATCCCTGGCAGGTCCCGAGCGCCGGCACTCTTTCGATCACGAGCTTTGCCGCAGCCAGGCGCGTTCCATCTGATGCGACCTGAAAGGCCGCCTCGAGGGCATCCGGCGATACCCCCGAGAGGTCGCCAATCCTGATCGTCACAGAGCAGACCGACGCGGCTGGTTTGCCGGCAAGTCTGCCCTCAACCTGTTCGATCAGCGCCTGTGCTATGGAGAGTTCGTGCATTTACCTCAAGCTGCCAACGGACGTCTTTCAGCAGATCCGCGGCAGTAATTCGCCGCGCGGCACATCCACGATGCGCCTGCTGCCAGTAATCGTTTCGATCAGTACCATGCCCCTGCCGGATGTGACTTCACCGATTTGCGCCGCCCCGGCGCCCTCGGGGAGTTTACGCCACGCCCCGAGAATGGCGTCAGCGGAACCGGGGCCGCATATGAGAATGACCCGCCCTTCGCAGGCTGAGTGGAGCGGATCGACGCCGAGCATTTCCGTGATGGCGCGGGTCTTCGGCGACACCGGCACGGAATCCTCCCGCAGCACGATGTCGGCCGGCTTCTTTTCCATTGCCTCGTTGAGCACGGCTGCGACGCCGCCCCGCGTTGGGTCGCGCATGAACCTGACATCCTTCGCGAAAGGTTGCGCGGCCAGCACGAGCCGGTGGACAGGCCCGGAATCGCTGCGCGGGCCATCGGAAAGATCAATTCCAGCCCGGACCGCCATGACCGCCATTCCGTGGTCGCCGACAGGGCCGCTGACGAGCACCATGTCGCCGGGATGGATGTTGTCGGTGGACAGGTTGAAGTTCTCCAGGCGCCTTCCGATGCAGGCGGTGTTGATGTAGAGCCGGTCGCATTTGCCGCGCTCGACCACCTTTGTGTCGCCCGTGACGACTTCAATGCCGCAGCTGCCGGCTGCGGCACTGACCGAGTCGAGTATTCCACCAAGGACAGATCGCGGCAGTCCTTCCTCCATGATCAGGCAGAGCGAGAGCCACAGCGGCATGCCGCCCGCGACGGCGACGTCGTTGACTGAGCCGTGCACGGCGAGGCTGCCGATGTTGCCGCCCGGAAACTCGAGGGGGCTTACCACAAAGCTGTCACTTGTGAACACGATATCGCGTCCCGGCACGGACAGTGTGGCCGCGTCGGGGAGGGACTTCAGGGCGCTACTCCCGAATCTGGTGAGGACTTCGGCACGGACGAAATCCCGCGTCATCAGTCCGCCGCCGCCGTGCGCAAGCTGTATTGAATCGTTCATCCCGGCACCTGGGCGCCCTTTCCGGCCGCGTACCTGAAGAAGGAGGCGCAAGTTCCCTCTGAGCTCACCATGCAGGAGCCCACCGGGTTTTCGGGCGTGCAGGCGCTTCCGAACATCCGGCATTCCTGTGGCCGGAGTTTTCCGCTGATGACATCGCCGCACCGGCAGCCTGCCGGCGTGCGACCAGCGAGGACCTCTATGCCCAGCCTGACCGCGGCGTCCATATCCGCATATTCCGGGCGGATGGTCAGTCCGCTGCCCGGGATGGTGCCGATGCCGCGCCAGAAAGCATCCGAAGGCTGGAGGTAGCGGGCCATGAGACCCTGCGCCTTGAGATTGCCGGCGGCGGTCACGACCCGCGAGTACTGGTTGTCGACCCTTGCGGCTCCCTGCTCGAGCTGTTCAAGGATGCGGACCAGGCCCAGCAGGATGTCCAGTGGTTCGAACCCGGCGACCACGCACGGGATGCCGTGACTTTCCGCGATGCCGCGATAAGCGTCGGCACCGATGATGGCGCTGACGTGTGCCGGGCAGAGGAACGCGTCTATCGCGACATCCGGGTCGGCAAGGAGGGCCGACATGGCGGGCGGGATCGTCTTGAATGCGGACAAGATGGAGAAGTTGCCAGGCTGTGCCTTCACGGCGTTGTTGATCAACCCGGCCACGGCGGCGACGGTTGCCTCGAAGCCGATGCCAAGAAACACCACCTCTCGCCCGGGCGTACCGGCTGCGGTCTCGAGCGCGTTTGACGGTGAGTAGCAGACTTTTACCGCGGCGCCGTCCGCCCGCGCGGCGGCCAATGTGGTATCTGAACCCGGCACATTCATCATGTCGCCGAAAGTGACGATGACACAACCCTTCCGCGCCAGCTCCACGGCGGCATCGATATAGCCGGGGCCGGTCACGCAGACCGGGCAGCCGGGGCCGCTGATGAGTTCCACGTTGCCTGGCAGAATATCACGTATCCCGTGGCGGGCGACGGCCATTGTGTGTGTTCCGCAGACTTCCATCACCGCAACCCGCCGTCCCGCACGGGCCAGCCGGTTGCCGAGCTCGGCCAGGTGTTCACAGAGGACGCTGGCAGCGGCGGCGTCCCTGAATTCGTCGATGTACTTCACGTGCCCTCCCCGGGCAGGATGGCCCCGTGTCTTGTGCCAGCGAGTTCGGCGAAGTACTTCAGCCTGATGTCGGCCTCGGTCTGATTCAGCCGTTCGATGGCGAAACCGGCGTGGACGATTACATAATCGCCTATGGCGGGTGATTCAACCAGGGACAGGTCGACGTCGTGGCGCACGCCGTCAAGATCTGCAACACCGGTGTTATCGCCTCTTATTTCAACCACTTGCATTGGAACTGCAAGGCACATAGGTTTTCCCGGCGAACAGGCCGCTACGCTGGCCGTGGCCTGTCACTGCAACACTCTGCATGTATCGGCTCCGTTTGCAAGCGCTACTTGATCCGGGCCGCCACAGCGGCGCCCATGCCCTCAGAGCCGGCAAAGACTATTCTCCGATGTTGTGTGTGCTATCTACTGTCGCGGTGTTATTGACTTGCACAGGCTGCTCGACCGACTCTAGACTGCAGCCGGTACTGTGCGTTTTGTTGAGATTGCGTACTCCGGGGGGGAGAGAGGTGAGGACAATCGAAAACCTCAAGCAGTTCGTGATCGATACGTGCCGGTCGTTTCAGAATGATCGTGGACGGATGATGGACATTGCTCGCGCGGTGCAGGAGCGTTTCGGATACGTTCCGGGCGAGGCGCTTGATGCGATCGCCCGGTGCGTGGGTGCGCAGCGGGTTGATGTCGAGAGCTTGGTGTCTTTCTATTCCTTCCTTTCGCTCAAACCGAAGGGCCGGACCGTCGTCCGCATTTGCGGCGACGTTGTGGACCGGATGCTCGGAGCCGAAAAGGTTGCAGCGGCGTTTTCGCGGGAGCTGGGAATCCGCATGGGTGAGACCACGGCCGACGGCCTGGTGTCGCTTGAGTGGACCGCGTGCATCGGCATGAGCGACCAGGCGCCGGCGGCGCTTATCAACGATGTCGTCTTCACCAGCTTGAGTGGCGAGCTTGCCGCGGATATTGCGAGGGCTCTGAAAAGCGGCGCGTCGCCACGGTCGCTTGTGAAGAAAGTCGGAGACGGGAACAACGCCGACCCGCTGGTCCGCGCCATGGTATGGAACAACATCCGGCGCAGGGGTCCGGTCATATTCGATGCATTCCAGAGCGGCTCGGCATTGCGCAAAGCCCTGGCCATGAGCCCGGCCGATGTCATCGGCGACATCAAGACCTCGAGGCTGCGAGGTCGCGGTGGCGCAGGTTTTCCCACCGGTATGAAATGGGAGTACACGCGCCAGGCCGCCGGCGACCGGAAGTTTGTGCTGTGCAATGCGGATGAAGGAGAACCCGGGACATTCAAGGACAGGGCCGTTCTGACGGAATGTCCGGACCTCATGATTGAGGGCATGACCATTGCGGCATACGCTGTCGGTGCGGCCGTGGGAATAATCTATCTCCGCGCGGAGTACGCCTACCTGCGGGCATTCCTGGAGAACGTTCTTGAGAGACGGCGGGCGGCCGGCTTGCTGGGGAAGAACATCTGTGGCAAGCAGGATGTGAACTGTGAAATACGGATCCAGATGGGGGCGGGCGCCTACATCTGTGGCGAGGAGACTTCGCTGATCAGTTCGTGCGAGGGTTCGCGCGGCGACCCGAAGACGAGACCTCCATACCCGGTGCAACAGGGGTACATGGGGTGCCCCACGAGCGTGAACAACGTCGAGACGCTGTGTTGTGTCGGCCGGATCCTTGACAAGGGGCCGGGGTGGTTCGCCGGAATGGGGCTGAAAGGCAGTGCGGGAACCAAGCTGCTGAGTGTTTCCGGTGACTGCAGTCAGCCCGGTATCTACGAGGTGCCTTTCGGAATCACGGTTTGCGCACTGCTGGACATGGTCGGCGCCGAAGGCGCGGCGGCCGTGCAGCTGGGCGGGCCATCGGGCCGGATGATCGGGCCGCAGCAGTTTGACAAGATGGTTTCATTCGACGATCTCTCCACCGGCGGCTCGTTCATCGTGTTCGGGCCGGCGCGGAATGTCGTTGATGTAGCCCGTCAATTCGCGGAGTTCTTTGCGGACGAAAGTTGCGGCTACTGCACGCCGTGCCGTGTCGGCAATGTGCTCATCATGGAGAAGATGGACCGCATACTGGCCGGAAGGGGGGATCCCGCCGACTTGAAGTATCTAGAGGAGCTCGGGGCGACAATGAAGCTGACCAGCCGTTGCGGGCTCGGGCAGACCGCGGCGAATCCCGTCCTGACGAGCATTGAGAATTTCAGGGCGGAGTACGAGAAGCTCATGCCGGCAGGGAAGGCTCGGGTATTTGTCCCGGCCTTTGACATCAGGGAGGCTCTAAAGGGGACTGAAGAGCTTGCCGGCAGGAAATCCGTGCGGTTCCCGAAGGGGATGGAGTGAGCAGCATGAGCCTGAAGCTTAGAATCACGATTGACGGCAGTGAAGTCACCGCTTCGACGGGAAGCACGATACTTGAGGCGGCGGACGCGGCCGGGATCTACATTCCCAGGCTGTGCTCACACAAGGAACTGTGCGCATACGGCGCCTGCAGGATCTGCACGGTGCTGGTGAACGGCAGGCCACAGGCGGCCTGCACCACGCCGGCGGTGGATGGCATGGTGGTTGAGAGCGACGTGGAGAGCCTGCACAATCACCGCAGGAGTCTTATCGAGATGCTCTTTTCGGAGGGGAATCACTACTGCATGTTCTGCGAGAGGAGCGGCAGCTGTGAGCTGCAGGCGCTGGGGTACAGGTTTGGCATGATAGTGCCGCGCCACACCTACCAGTTCCCGGACAGGGATGTGGACGCTTCGCACCCGGACGTCATGATTGACCGGAACCGCTGCGTGCTCTGTGCGCGATGCGTGAGGGCCTCCAAACAGGTCGATGGCACCCACGCGTTCCAGTTTGTCGGCCGCGGGAAGAACAGGCGGATAGGAGTGAACGCGGCTGCGGGGCTTGCCGGGACGAGGCTCAAGGTTGAGGACAAGGCCGCAGCGATATGTCCGGTCGGGGCGATCATAAAGAAACGCACGGCCTTTACCGAGCCAGTGGGGCGGCGATTGTACGACAAGAAGCCGATCGGGTCCGACATAGAGGCAGGCGCATCTGCCTAGGTCAAAGAAGGGCGGGAGGATTTCATGGCGAAACCAAAGGTCGCAACCACGTCGCTTGCCGGTTGCTTCGGTTGCCATATGTCGATTCTTGACATCGACGAACGCATTCTGCAGCTGATTGATCTCGTTGATTTCAACAAGTCGCCGATCGACGACATCAAGCAGTTTACGGAGCAGTGCGACATAGGGCTTATCGAGGGAGGCTGTTGCAACGAGGAAAACGTGCATGTTCTCACTGAGTTCAGGAAACACTGCAATATCCTGATATCGGTTGGCGAGTGTGCGATCGGCGGCGGCATCCCGGCGATGCGGAACAATGTCCCGCTCAAGGAATGCCTGGATACGGCTTTCATCAGCGGCAATACGGTCTACAACCCCGGCGGGCGCATTCCGGACGATCCTGAGATCCCGCTGCTGCTAAATCGCGTCTATCCGTGCCACGAGGTGGTGAAAATCGACTACTTCCTGCAGGGTTGTCCGCCGCCAGCGGACACGATCTGGGTGGCGTTGACCGCGCTGCTCTCGGGCAAGCCAATTGAACTGCCCTATGAATTGATCAAGTATGACTGAGCAAGGAGAAGCCGCATGGTGTCCAGGAGTGCGAATTCCCAGAGGATTGTAATAGAGCCGGTTACGCGCGTCGAAGGCCACGGAAAAGTCACCATACTTCTCGATGAGATGAAGAAGGTCACGCAGGCCCGTCTGCATATAGTTGAATTCAGGGGGTTTGAGCGTTTCGTGCTCGGGCGCCCATATTGGGAACTCCCGGTCCTGGTGCAGCGTCTCTGCGGGATCTGCCCGGTGAGTCACCACCTCGCGGCGGCCAAGGCAATGGACCGGATTGTCGGCGGCGAGAATCTGACCCCCACTGCGGAGAAGGTGCGCCGCCTCATGCACTGCGGGCAGATATTCCAGTCTCACGCGCTGCACTTCTTCCACCTGGTATCGCCGGATCTCCTGTTCGGGTTCGACGCCGACCCGGCCATCCGCAGTGTGATCGGGGTGGCAAGAAAGTTCCCCGAGCTGGCAGTCCAGGGCGTGATGATGCGGAAGTACGGCCAGGAAATCATAAAGGCCACCGCGGGGAAGAAGATCCACGGGACAGGCGCAATACCCGGCGGCGTGAACAAAAACCTCTCAATTGCCGAGCGCGATGTCTTTCTCAAGGACATCGACAAGATGATGGAGTGGTCGCGGTCGGCGCTGAAACTGGCGAAGGATTACACCACCGAACACATGGATTCCCTGGCCGGTTTCGGGACTTTCGACTCCAATCATCTTTCTCTTGTGCGTGCGGACGGCGCGATGGACCTGTACCACGGCAGCCTCAGGGCCATCACGGCCGATGGGAAGAAGATATTCGACCAGGTCGACTACCAGTCCTATGCCGACCACATCGCGGAAGAGGTCAAGTCGTGGTCGTACATGAAGTTCCCGTTTATCAAGTCGCTCGGGCCGGAGAAGGGCTGGTACAGGGTCGGGCCGCTGGCCCGGCTGAACACGGCTGACTTCATCAGTACGCCGGAGGCCGAGGCGGGCCGCAAGGAGTTCAAGGCGGTAACGGGCGGGGCGCCGAACAACATGACCATGGCATATCACTGGGCCCGCATGATCGAGTTGCTGCATTCGTGCGAGATGATCCGCGACCTGCTGGCCGACAAGGACCTGCAGGGCACGGACCTGCTGGTCAAGGGAACCCGGCGGCTGGAGGGGGTTGGCCTTATCGAGGCGCCGCGCGGAACGCTGTTCCATCACTACAAGGTTGACGAGAACGACCTGGTAACGATGTGCAACCTCATTGTCTCGACAACGAGTAACAACATGCCCATGAATCTGGCGGTAGAGAGCGTTGCGAAGGATCACCTGTCCGGCGTGGAGATCACGGAGGGCCTGTTGAACCGTGTTGAAGTCGCGATCAGGGCCTACGATCCATGCCTCTCCTGCGCAACCCACGCAATGGGGAAGATGCCGCTCTTGATCGAGCTTGTGGATGCGAGCGGGCAAGTGGTAGATCGCAAGGTGAGGGGAGTCGCAGGCTGAGATGATCCGCAAAGTGCTTGTGATCGGATATGGAAATCCTGGCCGGCTCGATGACGGGCTTGGACCGGCTCTTGCTGAGGCAATCCAGCGGCGCGGCATTCCCGGCGTCACGGTGGATTCGGATTACCAGCTGACGGTTGAAGACGCCGCGGTTGCCGCCGGGCACGATGTGGTTGTCTTCGCCGATGCCTCGGTGAGCGGGATTGAACCATTCAGTTTTGAGCGTGTGCTGCCCGGTGCGGAGATGAGCTTCAGCACCCACCACGTGGAGCCGCAGGCTGTGATGACCATGGTTCGGGAGCTCTTCCACGCCGCCACAAGAGGCTTTGCACTTGGCATACGCGGGTATGAATTCAACGAATTTGGTGAGCGGCTGTCCGGTTCCGCGCGGCGGAATATGGAGGCCGCGGCCGTTTTTCTTGAGAAGATCGTGGTTTCTGACTCGTTCGACGCGGTCGCAGGACGCGCTCATGGGCGGAGTGGACCGGAAGAAGCCAATCGGGAGGGGAAATCATCATGAGGAACGGCAAACATGTGGTTCTATGCGTGGATGACGACAGGGATTACCTGGATATCCTCAAGGTTCTCGTTACCTCCGGCGACTACATTGTCGAGACCGCATCCAGCGCGGCGGAGGGATTGAAGGAATTCAAGGCCGCCAAGCCCGACCTCCTGCTGGTGGACCTGATGATGGAGGAAATAGACGCCGGTGTCAGCCTGGTAAGGGAGATCAGGGCGTGCGGATCAAATGTGCCGGTCTTTCTCTTGAGTTCTGTCGGCGATAACCTCAATATCATCGCCGACTATTCCACTCTGGGCTTGAGCGGAGTCCTGCAGAAGCCGGTGGACAGGGAGTTGTTGTTGTCGATATTGAAAGCCAAGCTTAAGCAAGGAGTCCAGTCACGATGAGCCGTGATACGATGACGTTTGATGTTCTCGCGGTTGGTTGTGGTGCGGCGACGTTGTCATCGGTGCTGCAGTTTCTCAGGCGAGTGAAGAGCGCCCCCGCCGGTTCGGTGGAGAAGCCAGCCGTCCTGATTATCGACAAGGGAGCTTCCATTGGCGCGCATAGCCTGTCGGGCGCTGTGATTGATCCCGGGCCGCTCTCGAAATTGCTCACTCCGGAAGAGTTCGCGGCGCTGCCGAAGTTCTCAACCGTCAACAGGGAGAGTTACCGGTTCCTCACGCCGGGCGGGTCCGCGCGGGTCCCTTGGGTGCCGAAGACGATGCGTGCCGAGGGCTACCCGATAGTCTCGGTGTCGGAGCTTGCCAGATACCTTGCCGGCTTGTGCGAGAAGGAAGGGGCTGAAATATTCTCCGGATTTGCCGCTGTCGAGTTGCTTCAGGAGAACGGGCGCATCAATGGCGTGAGGATGGGGGACAAGGGCATCGACAAGAACGGCGAGCACAGGGCGAATTTCGAACTGGGGCCCGACCTGATGGCCTCCATTGTAGTCCTGGGCGAGGGCTCATGTGGGTTTCTCACCGAGAAGCTTGTTGCCGAGCGTAGACTGGCCGGCTCCAATCCACAGACCTATGCGGTCGGCATCAAGGAGCTGATCGAGACCCCGGAGGTGAAGGGGCGCGCCGGGACCATTATGCATACGTTCGGGTACCCGCTTGACCCGTGGACCTACGGCGGCGGTTTTGTATATTGCGTCAGCGATACCCTCACGGCTGTGGGAATGGCAACCGCCCTTGACTACAAGAACCCCACAATCAACCCGCATGACCTTTTCCGCATGTTCAAGCACCATCCTGCAGTGATGCCGTTCATCGCTGGAGGCAAGGTGTTGGAATACGGTGCGAAGGTTCTGCCGGAAGGCGGCTTCCACTCCGCCCTGGAAATGGTCACAGACGGCGCCATAATCGTCGGCGACGCCGCGGGTCTCTGCAACTCCCTGCGGTTGAAAGGGATTCATCTGGCAGTGCAATCAGGTATTGCCGCGGGTGATGCGCTGTTCGAGGGCTGGAAGAGCAAGGATTTCTCCACCTCTGCCATGCAGAAGTATCCACAAAGCCTGAAAGAATCGGCGGCTTGGAAGGAACTGCGGAACATCAAGAACGTCCGGGCCGGATTCACGTACGGCTCACTGCCGGGAATGATGACGGTCGGCATGGGTGTTGTCACTGGTGGCGCCTTGCCGCCGGGACGCATGGCCCTGGAGCAGGATTGGGAAGCAATGAAAACCCTGGCCGACGTCAAGCCCTGGGCACAACCTGCGAAGCCCGCGGCAGACGAAGCCAACACCCAGCTCGACAAGCTCTCTGACGTGTTCTTCTCGAAGACGCATCACGAGGAGAACCAGCCTTCCCACCTGAAGATTGTCGACCCTGAGAAGTGCAAGGCCTGTATCCAGAAATTCGGCGCGCCCTGCACCATTTTCTGTCCGGCGCAGGTGTATGTCCTGAAGGACGACAAGCAGGGCATTCATATCGATTTCTCCAACTGCCTCCACTGCAAGACATGTCAGATCAAGGATCCGCTCCAGAATATCCGATGGACGCCGCCCGAGGGCGGTGGCGGCCCTGGCTATTCCAGGATGTAGGCATCAGGGCGAACGAACGCCGCGGCAGGTCCGGCGCGTTTGCCGTCATGCGGCGGAATCGCCGCGGGCCGGTTAGTAGTCGCGCGACATGAGTGAGCGTCGCCCGAGGAGCAGGGGAACCACGGCTGCGACGGCGGTGAGAGCCGCAAGCCAGATGAGTGCCAGCACAAATCCGGGCCTGAAATGGCTCCCGTCTATCCTCTCGGTCACTCTCATGTGTGACAGTATGGCGAATGGCAGCACTGTCAGGAGCATGAAGCAGAGGCTGAGCACCAGATTGAGTGTGCCGCCGAAGCCGGACACGATTGACGCCGGGTTGCGCTCCTTCAGGTCCAGGAAGATGGCGCCCAGCCCCGTTGACATACCCGAAACGGCTATCGACAGGCATACCGCCAGCACCACCGCCGCGACCTGCACGTCAACTGACAGCCTCAGCATGCGCGTCGACAGGAGCATCAATGATAGGCTGATGACGGTCATCCCGGCCAGCGCAAGGCCGAACTTGGTCAGAAGGATCCTGCCCATGGTGGTAGGTGACAGGCCCAGGATCCAGAAGCTCTGTCCCTCGAGGCTCACCTGCGGGTATACGAAGCGTGAAGCCAGCGAGCACAGCACTGTTGAGACGCTGAAGATGTTCAGGAACGCGATCACGGTCTTCCACTGGGGGATCTGCTCGTCGTACCTGAACGATCGCAGGCTGGAGAAGTAGAGTCCGAGCAGGCCGAAAAAGATGAGGAACTGGGACCATTGCATCGGGTCCCTGAGGAAGGTCCTCACGTCCTTCACAACTATTGCGCGGACATCGTGGGGGAGGAAGAACAACCCGCGTTCGAGCCATTGCACGAGAGGTTTGCGGAGCACAATCCTGCCCGTCGCCCCGATCACCTTCTGCCATCCGTTGAAGAACGTCCACCGGCCGGCGAGTTCGACCAGCATGATCATCATCAGTGCGTTCGACGACAGGAACACCAGGAGAAATATGCCGCGTCCCCACGAGCCACGCCCGAACGACGTGATGCCCTCCGCCGCCCACCAGCCGGGCTGGAGTGGCGACGATGCCAGATGCAGGCCGGGTATGAGGCGGGACGAGAGGATGAAGACATTGGGATTGTCGGCGTGCCGCGTCTCGTGGGCTGTGATCGCCATGACGGTCGTGAGCGCGAGGAGGACGGCGACGACCAGCGCCCTGAGAAGGTAACCGCTCGGCGACCAGCGCACGAACAGTATGGCGACCAGAGTTCCAATGCCGGAGCACAGGACCACAAACGGTATCGAGAAGAACAGCGTCCAGACGGCGAACAGGAGGCTCAGGTGCTGGTACCAGGCGTATGCGCCTATGAACGGCAGGACAACGAAGAAGAAAGCCCATGAAGAGAGCACGCAGGATTCGAGGAACTTGACCACGACAATGTGCGAAATGGAGTACGGCCGCACCAGCAGGAACGGGAGGTCGCGCGACCGGAATACGGTTGCGTAGGATGTCAGGATGCCGGATAGGACCAGCATGCCGCCCAGGCCGAGAAAGAACAGCGACAGCAGGCTGCTGACGACAAGGGGGCCGATGCGGCCAAGGAACCTGAATCCGGACAGGAACAGGATGAAGAGGCCGATCTCCATAGCGGCGACGAAAAGGGCGATGAAAACGGTCTTGAAAAGCGACTGCCGCCGCAGCTCCCGCCAGGTTCCCCGGAGCCTGTACCACGCTTTCAGAGTCAGGGATGATACAGCCGACATTATTGCGTTTCCTCAAGTATTCGGGTGCGAAGGATGAGTCCCGGTGGTCGCCGGGCGGGTGAGTGAGAGGAAGACCTCCTCCAGATTGCCGTCAACCCCGCTCTGTTCATTCAACTGGTTCATGGTCCCTACGGCAACGAGCCTGCCGCCCGAAATGATTCCTATCCTGTGGGCGATGTCCTCGGCGAGGGCCAGGATGTGCGTGGTGAGAAAGATGGTGGTGCCGGCCCCGGCTTTTTCGATGAGGAGGTTTTTGATCATCTTGATGCTGTGCGGGTCGAGACCAACCAGCGGCTCGTCAATGAAAAGCGCCTTCGGCGAGTGAAGAAAAGTGCAACAGTAGGCCAGGCGCTGGCGCATGCCGTGCGACAGGTCGCTGATCAGCACATGCCTGTGCTGGTCCAGCGCAAACATGGCGAAAGACGACTCCATCTCGCGTTCCACGTGTGAACGCGGAATGTCGTAGAGATCTCCCGTGAACCGGAAGAACTCGACAGGGGTGAGCCTTTCGTAGAGGAAGGGTGTATCTGGGATATAGCCTATGATCTTCTTCACTTCCAGCGGGTGCGCGCGCACATCGATGCCGGCAACGCTCATTCTGCCGGCCGTGGGTGCCAGGAGGCCTGTCAGCATCTTGAGGGTCGTGGTTTTTCCCGCGCCGTTGGGTCCCAGGAAGCAGAAGATCTCGCCGGTGGTAATCTCCAGCGAGAGATCCCGCACGGCATAGAAATCACCGAACCGTTTCGAAAGGTCTTCCAGCTTTATCATTTGCTCTCCTGGGCAAGCACTGCAATGCTCAGCCGCCCCACCATCTGGGCCAGGGCGAACTGTTCGGTGAATTCCCCCTCTATCAGGGCGATATGCGTTGCGTCCACGGTCGTCTGACCGAAGGTGGGGTCCATCTCCACCCAGTCCCCGGCATACACAGCCGGCCAGGCATGATAGCAGAATGCCTCATACTCCGCCGAGTAGACCAGGCCTACCTTGACTTTCGATGGTATTCCGGCCGCACGGGCGAGGGCAACGAAAAGATACGTGTGCTCGTTGCAGTCGCCCCGCCTGTTGCGCAGCACTTCGACAGCCGATGGTACGCCAGGGGAGATTTCCTTCTCGAGGTTCTTGTTGACCCAGTTGCAGATGGCGATTGCCGAGTCCATGACGTTTGTGCAGCCGGCGGTGAGTGATCCGGCCAGTTTGACGATCTCCGGATGATCCGCCTGGATGAATGTTGTCGATCCAAGCAGGGAATTCATGTTGCCCGGGGCGGCGGGTATGTTGGCGCCGGCCGGGACGCATGCACCTCGCGATATGACGACAACCGATCCGTTGTCACGGCTTTCCACGGTTTGCCTGTTGCTCATGATGCCCGGTGTGTTTGACGGCACGCCGCCCAGGCGGAGTTTCAGGTAGCTGCTGCGCCTCGGGTTGACCACGGCCGTGTCGGGCCGGACGGAGAGAGTTGTCAGCAGGTCGTCGGCCGCAGCATCTGTTGCAACTGCCGACACCGCATCCTCGGCTTCGCATGTTTCGACCACCAGGTCTTTCAGGAGTGTCTCAGCACGCAGGATAGTTCCGTCCATTCCCATCCACGAGCGTGAACTGCTTCCCATGTACTCGACCGCAAAGACGGATACGTTGGTCTCGCTTCCGCGGAACATGATTGTCTCCCGCGGCAGGGCGCGGACGGTGACCGGCACCGGGCTGAGGGTGAGTGGCTCGAGCGTCCGGGTCGTCATGCTTTCCCCCGGTTTCATGCGGCTCATCGCCAGGTCCATGCCTGGGGAGTAAACCACGACATCGTCAGGGATCCTCAATGAACGCCTCTCCCTGGCGCCGCCGGCGTCGAATGTGACATCGAAAGTGTCTCCCTCCCTGCGGCGGCCCTCGACTATCGTGGTGCTGTGCCTGGACATCGCAGCCATCCTGAACGATGTGAGGCGGTACAGGACATCGAGTCGGACATCGGTGCTTACTGTGATGGATTCCCGCATCCCCATGAGGTTGAGGTGCAGCAGCATCAGGTTCTCCACCCGGTAGCGTGATGCGACGTTCTGGTCGTCCGTCTCGATGTGGGAGTGGCTGTATCCCACCGGCTTGTTGTTGAGAAGAAGCTTCATCCAGGTGTCTTTGACCACGACCCCCTGCGGGATGATGTCGCGGTATCCGCTCAACGAGTGGGTGAAGTAGGCGGGGAAGGCTTCAAACCTGATGAACCACGCCGTGGTCAGGATCCAGACAGCCACTATGATAAAGCGCTTCACGGATTTTGCAGTGCGTCGCGGACTTCGGCCAGGTCTTTTTCGAGAGACTTCACATCGGGGTCGTTCCCGATCGCGGCCCGGCGCTTCGCACCGGCTGCATCCGCGGCGGCGGTAGCGCTCTTCAGCTCGCCTTGGCATCGCGCCACCTGGCCCTTCATGGGCCGGAGTTGTTCGAGCGCGTTTATGCGTTTCTGACCGGTTGCGCTGTTTGCCTCGGACTCAAGTTTTCTTGAACGAGCTGTCAGGTCGTCGAGGCGGCGTTGCGCGGCGTCGCGCGTCCTCTCTGCCTCGGTAGGCGGGCGGCTGTCCGAGAGGGTCTTGCGCCGTGCGTTGAGGCGCGTCGTGAGCTCGGCCTCGCGGGCCTTGAGCTCCTGCTCTTTACGCGCCCCTGCGCCGTCGTCGGCCTGTTCCTCAAAAGTGCCGCCTTGCGCCGCTGCGGGGGAAACACCCGTTCCGGCTATTGTCACCTCAGGCGCACGTCCTGGGGCGCGGTTCGCCGCAGGCTGCTGCGCCGTGCCGCGGCCAGCGGCCGGCCGCGTTGTCCCGGGCCGCTGCACAACCTTGGCAGCCTTCTGGCGGTTCTCCACCACGGCAAGCTTCTTCTTTGCAGACTGATTGTCGGGAGCCACCGCAAGGATTGCCCTGGCCGACGCCACGAGCTCGTCGTACATTCCAGCCTGCCACAGCTCGTCCAGGAGAACGTCCCGTCCCATCTCCGCATCCCAGCCCTGTGTATTGCCGCTAAGTGCCGAATGGACCTTGTTCGCGATCCAGTCCGGTCCGCTGCGGATAAACGCAAGCGGCGCATCCATTACGGACGGGACGGACGCCGGGCGCCACGTGATGAAAGACTCGGAGATGGCCCTTGCCTCCTCAATCTTTCCAAGCCGTATCTTGCACCTCATGTTCTGGCACAGGACCTGCCGGCGGATGGCCGGGAAGAAAGCAGTCCATGCTTCGTAGCGATCGAGGCGGGCCTCCGCCGGCGAATATAGTTCGTTCTGGAATTCCGTGGCTGCCTGCTGGGTCTGGTAACTCAGGCACGCTATGCGTATGACCGGAGCCAGCATCGTGATCAGTGTGCAGCCGACAATGGCAACCACCAGGGCCTTCAAAAAGTATCGCATGGTGCAGATTCTCCGGCAACTCTCCACCCCGCACCCGCACGGCGCGGGCAGCGGCGTCGGTGGGCAGGCATCAGTCAGAGCTCTTCGACAGCATGCCCAGTATCGAAAGCAGAAGCAAGAACACGCCAAAGATCAGATACCCTATCGCATAGCCGCGGCAGGGGTCGCCTTTTGGCATGAGATCCCGGGCACAGAAGAGCAGCCGGGATAAAACGTATGCAAGTATGCAACAATCAGTCCTGTTCGCGCAAGCCTGAGAAGAAGGCAGATCGACAGGATCGCGAGCGCCAGAGGAGCTGTGGAACAGGTATTGTGGCCTCGGAGCTGGAGATGGCCTGTGCTACTTCATCAGGCGCCATGGATTACCTCCCGTCTCTTGGGGGCTCCGCTTGATGCGGCCCCCCCCCACGCGGCAGGGCTCCTTCCTAGTCGCGAGTCCTGGTTTCCGTGCGCTTGAACCTCAGGCTTGGGATCTGGTATGTGCGCATGATCCTGCGGTTTGCGGAGTCGATGGTTTCAGGATCCAGCACGATGTCGATCGACATGGAGAGCATGCGCATGCGCCTGAGGCCTTTGTGTTGTTCCACCAGCCTGAAAACGTCTGCCATATTCCGTACCGGTTCGCCATTGACGTGCGTGATGACCTGGTCACGCATGCTCTGGTAGCCGACGTTGATCGAGTCCGCCAGGACGCGTGACAGGATTACGACCCGATCCCCCGGTTGCTCGGGCTTGTCCGCGCGCGTGAGGCTGTAGTGCACGAGTCGTGCGTCGGCATCAGCGAGCCAGCCGTCGCCGTATGCTCTCATGTAGTCGCCGGTCAACTCCCTGATCAGGAATCCGCCGTCAACCAGGTACTCAGCCCTGGCGCCCGCGGAGTTGTCAGGAATCAGCATCTGTTCGTCAGCCTGCCGGGTCAGGGGGATGTGCACCGTCTTGAGTTCCCCGTTCCTCACGATCTTTGCCTCGACGGTGTCGCCGGGATAGCGGTGGCCTTTGATGAGGTACGGGAGGGCCAGCCTGCCGAAATCCCGGTCGTCATAGAAGCCGAGGTTGTCGATTGCACAGCCATCCCACTCCAGTATCACATCCTGCGGCAGCAGCGCCTCAGCCGCGCCTGTCCGCGGCCTGACTGTCAGCACAACTATTCCGCCACTGTGTTTGTCGACCTTCAGGTATCTTCTTTCGGCCGGGTCAACGAGCGGAGCCCAGGAGAATCCGGCGGCCGCGAAACCGCGGTAGCGTTCCCCGGCCGCGTCGGATACGAAGTGTTTGAGGATAGGGTAGGGCAGCATCGTGCCGATCCTCGTGTTGTGGTCATACCACATGATGAGGCCGGCAACCGCCCCCTCGTGAAGAACCACGGCGCCCTGGCCGTTCACGTTTATGTCCGCCAGGGCGGTGAAGACAAGGATACTGCCGGAAGTCGTGGCGAAGTCGTTCACGGATATGTCAACGATCTTTGCGTCCCCCCGGGAGATCTCGCCGGTGTCATTTAACTGGACGATCTGTACGCGTGACTCCCTTGAAACCTTCTCTGCCATTGGCAAGGACACCAGCGGCTTCATCCCGGCCGGATCCACGATTCGCAGTATGGCCAGATTGGCGTCCACGTCGGACAACTCGACAACAGCTGGATGCATCTCGCCGCTCATGCCCTGCTGAAGTTCTATGATGGTGCTGTTTTGGATCAGCTGCGCTACGGTCAGGACCCTGTTGGAGTCGATCAGTACGCCATAGCCCCTATGCATGACCGGTGGTGTCTTCTGCCACGGTATGAACGGATCATATCCCTGGCTGGTCACAACGACCCGGACCAGGCTGCGTTCCATGTCGTCGGCGAGGGCTCGTGCCGGGTTCTGCAGAATGCACAGCGTGATGAGGCATGCCGCGGCTCGTTCCACTGTACGCACCAGACAAATCGGTCTCATGGGTCTTTCCTCTGAACCGTTCAGTGAAGTCCATACAACTGCCGGATTTCATCCTCAGCCCTGGCGGCGGCAGGGGCATCTATGACCAGCAGGTGTTCCATGCCTTCAAAGCTTAGAACATGGAATCCGCCGGAAGGTTTCGATGTTGCCTTTCTGAGATCATCCAGGTTCCGGATCCTGGTTCCGTTTGCAGTGGCGACTATGCCGTGCATGAACTGCTGGTGGTATGTGTTGACAGGGTGCGGAAGGCGCGCAATCAGGACCACGAACTCCTCGCGGTTGGTGCAGAGGTTGTCCGGCTTGGCGTAAAGGGAATAGTAAAGGAGTTGCTGGCCATTGACCGTGCCGACCGCCTGGCCGAGGGTTTTGAGAAACTCCCGTGACAGGGGTGAGAACACCAGGCCGCCCACGACGTGGTAGGCTGGGGTCTCGTCATAGATGTTTCGAAAAATGAACGGATCGGCAGGATTGGTGAGGGGGACGACGATGTTTGTGGCAGAGCCACCCCGCCAGACCTTGAAACCTGTCGAATCTCCCCACTGCTTGCGCTCAAGCAGCTCATGAAACTCCATGACGTTGTTGTCGAGGCGAATGGTGCCGTCGCTGCGGATCTCATGATTGTCGATCGCCAGCAGGACATC
>JBAXKQ010000006.1:0-51487 GCA_037135275.1 bacterium | reverse complement strand
CTTTGGAAGACCCTGGCCAGGGACTTTGGGCCGCAACGCAGGCAAACCAAGGCCTACGAGCAGGTGAGGCCGGCAAACGCGTTTATCGGCAACATCATGCGTCTTGAGTTGTTGTCGCAGGCCGGACTGGTGCAGCAGCTCCTCGACGAATCGCTGGCCTATCAGCTCTATATGGTGGATAGAACGGGAACCCTGTGGGAGAACGACGGCCCCTACGCCAGTTGTAACCATGGATTCGCGTCGCATGGCGGAGTCCGGGTGCTATTCCGGGACATCCTCGGCCTCTACTCGATCGACACGGTCCAGAAGAGGGTGTCGCTGCGCTTCCCTGACATCAAGCTGAAAAGCTGTGAGGGTTCGCAACCGACGCCAGATGGCGTTGTGAGCCTGAAGTGGAGCCGGAAGTCGGGCAAGCTGGCCTTTCAGGTAAAGGTTCCGAAGGGATATCAGGTGGTTGTAGTGGGCAAGGCGGCCAGATGACTGGAAGGTGACGGGGGTGCCGCCAACTGCCTTCCCGTATACTTCACGGAAGAAGACGAAGAGTATCGGGGCGGGCCAGATGGAATTGGCCCTTGTGCCGACCACGATCCAGGTTGGAATGGGGGAAGCTGATGGCGCAGGCATCGCGATTCGTATGGGCCGCTTCAAGTGGGGGCCTCGGGATCACCGGAAAGGTGCGTGAGTGAGTGCGGTCTTTCCATATTCGCGCGAAGAACGAGAGTGCTGTCTTGATCCGCTGACGGAGGCCATCCGCGCCAGGCGCAGGGCGGGGGCTACCGCGATTGTCGGAATCCAGGGTGGGCAAGGCACTGGCAAGTCGACCATTGCCGCCTATGTGGTGGACAGGCTGAGCCGGGAAGGATTCGGGATCGTCTGTTTCTCGATTGACGACTTCTACGCACCATGCGCGGACCGGGAGCGGCTGGCGTCGCAACACCCTGGCAATCCATTCTACCGTTTGCCGCGCGGCATGCCCGGTACCCACGGAGTGGAAGAACTCCTTGAGGCTCTATCGCGACTGAGGGCTGGCGAGGACGTGGACCTACCCGTTTTCGACAAGGCGGCACTTGGCGGACGTGGCGAGAGGTCCGACCGGGTCGTTCCAGTTCGAGGCCGGCAGGATTTCGCTGTGTTCGAGGGCTGGTGCGTCGGCATGCCGGAGTGCAGCGCGGCCGAACTGATCGAGATCTGCCGACGGCAGGAGCCGGAAACAATGAGCTCCATGCTCAATCCGGAACATGTCGGGGCTGTACTCGCGAACGCACGACCGTACCAGCGGCTTTGGCGCCTGATGGATCTCTTTGTCATGCTCTGCCCGGATTCCCTGTTGCTGCACGAGCGATGGCGGCTGCAGCAGGAGCGGGAGCTAATTGCCAGAAGGGGCGCCGGCATGTCTGAGGAGCAGGTGCGAAGTCTTGTGCGGCATTTCCTGCCATTCACGTGCCTGTGTTACGCCAGAGCGAAGCCTGACTTGCGCGTGAGAATCGACAGTGATCACCGGCTGTATGCCTGTGAGAAAGTATCCGCTTTGTAGCAGGCTCCATTGGCATAAGTCATCCGGCTTGCTTTTGGAGGCCGGTTCTGAGAGTTTCCCGCCGTGAAACGGGTTCCCTGCGGTGGTTCTGCGGGGTGGGGCGGGGTCCCGTAAGCCGGCCGGCTTCTGTCGATGTCGTTGCGGCCGACACACAAGGTTTGCAACAATGATCTTCAGTTCTGTGCTGTTTCTATTCTGGTTCCTGCCCGTGGCGCTGGCGGCATATTACCTGTGTCCGCCCAGATGGCGGAACATTCCGGCGCTTGGGTTCAGCCTTTTATTCTTTGCGTGGGGCGCCCCGCTCTTTGTGTTTGTGCTTGTGGCGTCGTGCGCTGTGGACTACTGGATCGGACCGCGCCTGGCGGCGGGTTCCGGCAATGACAGGCGCCGCAAGTTGCTCCTGGCAGCGGTGCTCACCTTCAATCTCGGGTTGCTGTGCTATTTCAAGTACGCGAACTTCTTTGTCGGCCAGTTCAATGCGGTGATAAAGGCGCTGGGTGGGGCGGCCATACCGTGGGCCGAGGTTGCCCTGCCGATTGGAATATCATTCTTCACGTTCCACAAGATCAGTTACCTGGTTGACGTGTACCGCGGGGTTGTCAAACCGGCGCGGAAATACACCGACTATCTTCTCTACATCGCACTGTTCCCGCAGCTCATAGCGGGGCCGATCATCCGGTATCACGATGTCGCGGAGCAGATACAGTCGAGGTTCTACTCATCAAGGCTGTTTCTGGACGGCGTATGGCGGTTCTGCCTGGGGCTTGGCAAGAAGGTGCTTCTGGCAAACTCATTCGGCACCGTTGCAGATGCGTTCTTCGCGAAGCAACCGGGCGAGCTTGGTGTGGCCGGGGCATGGGTTGGCACACTTGCGTATGCCTTCCAGATATACTTTGATTTCTCGGGGTACTCGGACATGGCAATTGGATTGGGCAGGATGATGGGGATCCGTTTCCTGGAGAACTTCGAGTTCCCGTACATATCCCGCAGTGTCACGGAGTTCTGGCGGCGCTGGCACATCTCGCTCGGCAATTTCATGCGGGAGTACCTCTACCTGCCCCTGGGCGGCAATCGTGTTGCGCCGTGGCGTGTGTACTTCAACCTGTGGGTTGTGTTTGCCATTTCGGGCCTGTGGCACGGCGCGGCATGGACGTTTGTGGCCTGGGGCGCGTACCAGGGGTTCCTTCTCACTTTCGAGCGGTTCATCTGGAGGCGCAACGGGATCAGGAAAGAGCCGCCGCGCATCATGATCGTCGTGACGTTTATGCTTATCTGCATCGGCTGGGTCTTCTTCAGGTCCGAGAGCATTGGCTATGCCTTCCAGTTCCTCGGGGCCATGTTCGGAGCGGGTGGTATGTCGCCGGGAGTCAGTGCGATGCTGATGGAGCAGGCGCAGGATGTGCGGATATGGGTGGCAGTGGCTGTCGGGATCCTGGTCGCATTCGCGCCCCTGTTCAAGATTGAGGATGTGATGCGTGACTGGTCAGTGCCGGCCGGTGGACCGGGGCGGACCGTCGCCTTCGTGATGGCCCGGTTCGCGGCGTGCGTGGCGATAGGGCTTGCATCGGCCTCGGTCCTGGTAAACGGCGGCTTCAACCCGTTCATCTATTTCAGGTTCTGATTCCATGGAAGATCAAGACAAGACAAAGGTGAGACACGGCGCCGTGCGCTGGTTGGAAGGTTTCCTCGTGCTTTCCACGGCGATACTGCTCGTTACGCCAATGTTCGCGAAAGTGTTTCACATGCCGGTGGACGTGGTTGTGCACGGGAGCGAGGCTCGCCTGGAAATGCCGGCGTTGACGTGGTCCGCCTGGCAGAACGGCACGTACCAGCAGAGGATAGATGAATACCTTGCGCAGCAAACGGGTCTGCGCGGGTTCCTTGTCAAACTCTACAACCAGACCCAGTACAGCCTTTTCGGAGTGCTGGCGAAGGGGCATGGCACGCGGATCTGCAAGGGGCGGGGTGGTTGGCTGTATGAAGAAGACTACGTAAAGCACTACATGAAGGCCCCGAAGGTGTCTGACCAGACGATCGATCACTTTGTGAAGCATCTTGCCGCCCTGCAGCAGCTGTTCAGCGAAAGGGGGGCGACTTTCGTGGTGCTTGTCAGTCCAAGCAAGCCTGAAATCTATCCGGAGCACCTGCCGTCCGGCGTCCGGCGTTTCGACGCCGTGCAGCCCGGTGTGAACGCATACGGCGCGTTTATTGAAGCCCTGAAGCGCGAGGGGATTCGCTACTACGACGCGCACGCCAAGTTCCTGGAGTGGAAGCAGGCCGGGCCGCCACTGTTTGCTCCAGGGGGCACGCACTGGAACTACTACGGCGTTCAACTCGTGGCAAACGACCTGCTGCGCATCCTCCACGGCAACGCCGGGCTGACATTGCCGGTGCTGCCGGAAGTGACCGGTGCCAACTGGCTCGAGCCGTTGGGAACGGACATCGACCTGCGATCACTCCTCAATCTGTGGCACTTCAAGGGTGACGGCCGGGTCAAGGCGCCGTATCCAGTGATGACCAGGCATTCCAGTGAAGGCGGGGCAAAGCGCATCAAGGTCGTGGTGGTAGGCGACAGCTTCTCGTTCACCCTTGTGGACGCCATGACGCGCACCGATGCGGTGGACCAGATCGAGTTGCTTTACTACTTCAAGCGCCGGTTCCGGTACGACATGCGGGAGAGCGGGGTGCCGCCGGGCTACTCGCTTGACCACGCCGGGTTTGAAGTAGGTCCCTTCACCCCTGAGAATCTTGACTGGAACGAGGTGTTCCGCGATGTCGGGCTGGTGATCCTGGAACTCAACGAGATTATGCCCAAGGCCGAAGGCTGGGGTTTTCCAAAGGCCGCCAAGAACCGGTTGCGCGAGCTGAATCAGGGCCGCAGCGGCTAGGCCAGGCCCCGGAGCCTACGGAGCTGTCTTCCTGCGAAGGTCGGCGATCCAGTCGGCCATGAGCTGTTCAGGCGACTGGTTGAACATGTTGTGTGTGATCGCGCCAAGATCGGGTTCCTTCGTGCTTGCGAGTATGAACAGCCTGGTCGTGTGGTTACCGTACCGGTTGAACATGTATTGCATGAACAGGCGTGACTCGAGGTAGGCGAGGGCTACTGACGCGCCGTTGGTGGATGCAAAGTGGTCGCCGAGGTTCCACGGAGCGGGGAGCCTGTCCAGCCCGGCTCCGCCGAGAATCCTTGCCTCGTCATCCGACACGCCGCTTTCCGACGCAGCATACTGTGCGAACCCCTCGTTGATCCAGACCGGTACGGTTGAACCATAGAGGTCGAAGATAAGCGCGTGGGCGTATTCATGGCGGACGACGCGCGTGAGGGCATCGGCCTGCCTCGTGAAATCAGTGATACGTATCCTCAGCTTGCCGTCGAAACGTCCCGCTGTCCAGTCCGGGGCCGAGGTGACGGCCTTGAACTGGTCCTGCGAGTAGATGATGGCCGTGAGTTGCCTGGACGGCCAGAAGCCGAGTTTCTGGCCAATTTCCCTGTATGCGTCGTTAAGAATGCCCGACACATTCCATGAAAGCTCCTCGTTGACGCCGTCCTCGTAGCGTATGGCGAAGCGATAGCGGTCATTCTTGATGAAGCCTTTCTCCACGGCAGACTCCTTCCTTATCTGCTCGAGGCGCGATGCGACATTTGTTTCGGCGGGGTTGAGTTCCAGAGCGCGCTCCAGGCTTGCGATGCTTCTGGCGTAGTCGTTTCTGCCGTAGTGAAATTCGCCGAGGGCGACGTGGACGGCGATGTTTCCAGGGTCGAGCCCGGCGGCCTCATCCAGAAGTTGCCCGGCTTTGCTGTCATTGCCGTTCTTCAGGAGCTCACGGGATTCCATGACCAGCAGGGCGCACATGTTGGTGACAAGAACCAGGTTCCGGGGAAGCAGCTGCATGGCTTCTGACATCAGGGATCTCGCACGGCTGACGCTGCCGGTGAGGGCGACCCTGCGACCCAGGTCGTTGTAGTAGAGGGCGAGTTGGGTTCGGATGCCCTGGTTGCCGCCGTCCAGTTCGAATGCACGGCGCTCGAGATCGATCGCCCGCTCGAGATCCCCGCTCTTGGACAACAGTATTGAATAGCCGTGACAGGCGGTGGCGAGGTTGCTCCTGATAGTGAGGCTGGCAGGATCCAGTTTCAGCGCCTTGTCGAACGAGTCGATTGCGTCAGGTAGGCGCTTCTCGCTGTAGTGTGTGAAGCCTGCCGCGTTATACTCGCTCGCTGTCTGAGCCTGTGCTATGCCGGCGACAGGTGCTGCCAGAAGAACTGCCGCGGCAATTGCGGTAAGGATCCTCATGCGGTGCCCAGGAACACCGTGTAGAGGGAGTTCACCAGCACGGCCACGACAATTCCCATGATCATGCCGAAGAACACCTCAAGGTGCGTGTGGCCGATCAGCTCTATCACCTTTTGCGGGGAGACGTGCCGGTCTTTGAAGATATCAGCCACGATTTGATTGAGGACCTTTGCCTGCATACCGGCTGCGCGTCGCGTCGTTGAGGCGTCGAACATGACCAGTATGGCAAATGCCGCAGCGAATCCGAAGATGGGGCTGCCAGCCCCGTAGTGCCATCCCACAGAAGTTGCCAGACTGCAGACCGTGGCTGAATGGGAGCTGGGCATGCCGCCCATCCTGATGAGCCAGTGGCCGCCAAGATCCCTCTTGGCGGCAGCGAGGTTGCAGAGCACTTTTGCAATCTGTGCGATCGTCCACGCGGCGATCGCGGACCAATAGGTCGCGTTGTTGAGAAAATCTATTATGATCTGGCGCATTCCTCTTTGTTTCCCTCTTCAGGTCAGTACGCATTCTTCCTGGCGAAAAACGTTCTTGCGATTATCTTGAAATCAAACGAAAGCGACCAGTTTTCCAGATAGTACAGGTCGTGCTTAACGCGTTCTTCTATGCTGGTGTTTCCGCGCAGCCCGTTGACCTGCGCCCATCCTGTCATGCCGGGTCGCGAAGCGTGCCTGGACATGTACTGGCTGACATCCTCCTTGAACTGTTCGACAAAGTGAGGGCGCTCCGGCCTCGGCCCGACCAGGCTCATTTCGCCGCGGAGAACGTTCCATAACTGCGGTAGCTCGTCAAGGTTATGGCGGCGAAGAAATGCGCCAACTGCGGTTCGCCTCGGGTCGTTTTCGGCGGCCCAGACCGGACCGGTATCCTCTTCCGCGTTGTCTTTCATGGTGCGCAGCTTATGGAGCGTGAATGGGCGCCCTTTCTCGCCACAGCGTTCCTGGCCGTAGAATGCCGGGCCGGGCGACTCGCGTTTGACGAGCATCGCGGAGACAAGGATCACGGGCGCCGATACCAGGAGGCCTGCCGTTGCGCCGATTACGTCTTCGAGCCTCTTCATGACCCGGTTCCAGTACATTTCGAGCGGCCATTTCTCGAGTCCGATCAGCGGGATATCTCCAATCACCTCTATCTGCACATTTCCGGTGAGCATTCGGAAGACGTCCGGCACAAGCTTGAATGAGATGAGATTGCGCTCGCAGAGGCACAAGATCCTGATCATGCGGTCGTGGTCGATCCTCGGATCCGTCAGGACGACCTGGCTGATTGTTTCGCCTGTTTCCACCAACGATTGCAGGTCGTCAGCACTGCCCCGTATCAACTCGGGTGGAATTCCATCGAAGGGAGTGGCATCGCCGGTTCGTAGAAACCCGACGGTTCTGGCGCGGAGCCGGGGCTCTGCAGCTATCGCCCGCATGAGATGCGCGGCAACCTCGCCTGTTCCAATGATGAGAACCATGCTTGTCGGCTCTGCCTGCCGGGCCATGGTGATCTCGAGACGAAACAGGAATGCCCGCTCCAGCAGAACCAGGACTGCAACCGTGAAAAATGACACAATCAGCACTCCGGTGGAGAACGGGAAGAGTACATTTCTCACGGCGAAGGCAAGTACTGTGGTGACAAGGATGCCGAGGCCTGTGGCCCTGAGAAGTCGCGGGATGCGGTCGCTGAAGGCTCCGATCTGGGGTCTGACAAACAAGCCGAGGGACCTGTAGACAAAAAGAAACAGTACGGTGGCCGCACCCGCACCTGCGGCGTAGTTCACATACAGATCCTGCGGCACGCCGAATGGAATGTGGACCCATCCGCTGTCGAGCCTTATCCAGGTGGCCAGCATGAATCCGCAGAATATCGCTGCGGCATCTGCCAGCACCGCGACGAGGCTGGCTTGAATGTCTCTTGGGTCTTCAGTGCACATCACTGGGAGCATACAGAAGGGACCTGCTGGTATCAATGAATTATCTGCCAGCCGCAGGTGCCGGCAATCGGTGCCGGCGATGGACAGATGGCGGAAGTTGTGCATGCCACATGGAATTTGAGGCTTTATTCCGCCCTGGCTGAGGGTACAATCACGCTATGTGGTTCCCATATAGAGTGAGGCAATCTGCAGTATCAGGCCGGGTAATGCAATTGGCCGTCCTATTGGTCGCATTTGGCTGCCTCGAAACCGTGTCTGCTGCCACCCAGTACACGAATGATGGTGTGCTTACAGCCAGGGAAGAGGTGCAGCGCTGGTACATCAACCGTGCCAGGTATGGCCCGGAACATGAAGCCGACCGGCTTTGCCTGACCAACACAACATCGGGTGGCCATCCCAACTACGACGTTTGCGAAGACACTACCGGCACAAACGATTTTGGCAATACCAGTGCCGCCTGGAGGCCGTGGACTAACTCAATCGGACCGCTGGCTCCCAATTTCAAACTGCTTGCCGCGACACGTAAGCATTCCAGGGATATGGCCGAGACCGGCCTGTTTCAGCACGAGAGCCCGTCCTCCAACTATTATCCGCTCAACAGCGAGCCGTGGGAGCGATGGGGCGTTGAGGGCTATGTGTACGATATTTCCGGGTTTGTTGAGAACATAAGCATGGGTGGCCAGGGCGGCAGCCTGGGCTACCCGGCCGACGGTTACGCGCCGGCGGATTCGTATGACGACCTTTTCATTGATGTCGGGATAGACAACCGCGGGCACCGACAGGGCATTCTGAACCCGAACGCCCTTGAGATCGGGGTGGGACACTGCCGTATCCAGAAGTACTCAGCGCCGTGGTACTGGACATATGACTACTACACCGAGGATTTCTCATCCCGCACCGAGAGTTTCTTTACGGACACCATCTTCTGCGACACCAATTCCAATCACGTCTACGATGAAGGAGAAGGCGTCAGCAACATCACGATCAGGTTGTACGACGACGCCACGGAGGGCGCGTGGTATGACATCACCGCGGCCGCCGGCGGATTTGCGGTGCCCATCACGGCGTTTACTGCCGGTCATTCGATTGCCGTGCGGTTGCGAAACAATGGAACATCGCGGCAACTTACAGTTCCCACCGGCTATGCCACAGACACCAATATCTCGCTGCAAGCTGGTGCCGAGGTCACCCTCGGCACGTTTATCCATCCGGCTGGATTGACCAATATCGGCTTGCGCAACTTGACGACTGCCAGGCCGATGTCGTGGACCATCTGGGCAACCGGCGGAGTGAATGGAGTCATCTCTCCCGGCGGATGCGTGCAGGTGGCCGCCGGTGCCAGTGCCACGTTCACCAACATACCTGACCCTGGCTATTGCGTTTCAGATGTGCTTGTGGACGGCGCATCGACTGGGGCGGCGGCTGCATTCACGTTCACATCCGTCACAACGAACCATGTCATTCTGGTTTCGTTCAAGGAAATAGCACAGCTCAGCACGAATATCACCGCCGGGTCGGACGATGCGGAGGAGTACGAGGACCATTCCGCCACGGATGTTTCCGGTCTTGTGCTGAACCTTGTCGAGGATCCGGACGGTCCCGACAGGGGGCGGCAGGCCGTGGGACTGCGTTTCGCCTGTACGGGGTTGCCGCGTGGAGTCCAAATCACGAACTCATGGATTCAATTCACCTGTGCCGCGAGCAACTCAGCCGATGCCGCGTTGACGATAAGCTGTCAGCTTGCGGGGAACCCACAGTCGTTTGTCGCCTTGTCAGGCAATATTTCCGCAAGGCCGCTGACTGCCGGGACCGTGTCATGGAACCCTTCCGCATGGACGAATACCGGCCAGGCAGGTGCGGCCCAGCGGACGCCGGACCTTTCGTCAATCATGCAGGAAGTTGTGGATCGCCTCGACTGGGTTTCAACCAACGCCATTGTCTTTGTCGTTTCGGGACAGGGCAGTCGCTCGGCCGGTTCGGTGGAAGCCGGCCTGCCGCCGAGCCTGCATGTGGAGTGGACTGTGAAGGACAGGGACGGCGACGCGATGGCGGACGACTGGGAGATTGCCAGTTTCGGAAGCACAAACAACCCGAACGGGGCGGCCGGATTTGACTATGACGGCGACGGATTGTCCACGCTTGACGAGTACTATGCCGGCACCGATCCCACGAACAAGGCAAGCAGGTTTGCCGTGATCGCTGTGGGTGGCGGAACGGGCAAGTTCTCCGTAGTCTGGTTCGGCACGACCAATAGCGGGGCCGGTGTTCCTTTTGGAATCGCACGCTGTACCAACCTGGCTTCAGGTGTGTGGACGGCGGCAGCCCCGGTTGTGTGCAGGAGTCCCACAGGGACGAACGAGTGGTCCGATCCAGCGCCTCCATCCGGCGGCGTCCCGGCCTTCTACCGGCCCTTCATTGTAACCGGCGGGAACTGATACCGGCGGTGCCTTACGCGTTTAGGATATCACTTCTTCACCTGACAATACAGCGGTCTTGCGCCCTGTCGGCGGCATCCGAGAGTCAAGCAGGGGGAAGTCAAGCCGGGGGATTGACTTGCGTGCCCGCAGGTGGCAGAATCCGCCCCTTTCTTTCGTTGGTTTCGCCAAGACTATGGAAGGAGACAGAACACATGAGCGAAGTATCAAGCCTGCAGAAAGCGCGTTACAGCTATCAACCCAAGCTCCCGGCATTGTTTGCCAAGTCCGGGCTGAGAGTCAAAGCAGTTGACGGCGCGGCCACCTCTTGCGTGGGCAATCCCGGTGCCATCAAGCCGCTCTTTCCGAACTCGTTCGGAAGGCCCATTGTGAGCTTTCAGGCAGGTGGAGTACCGGAGGTTAAGCCGCTGAAGATAGGCGTGCTGCTTTCGGGCGGCCAGGCGCCGGGCGGGCACAACATCATCTCGGGACTCTTTGACGCTCTTCGCAAGCACCACCCGGAAAGCCGGCTTTTCGGGTTTGAAAACGGACCGGGTGGCCTCGTGAAGAACAAGTACCGTGAAATCGACGCCGCATTGGTTGACAGATACCGCAACACTGGCGGGTTCGACATCATCGGGTCTGATCGCACAAAGCTCGAGAGCGAGGAAAAACATATCATCCCGGCCGTGGAGAACTGTCGCAAGCTGGGTCTTGATGCCCTCGTGATCGTCGGCGGCGATGACTCCAACACCAACGGCGGAATGCTTGCGGAGTACCTGCTGGCCAAGAAGAATCCGCTCCTCGTGATCGGTTGTCCCAAGACCATTGATGGCGACCTCAAGAACGAGTATGTCGAGACATCCTTCGGCTTTGATACGGCCAGCAAGCTCTACAGCGAGCTCATAGGCAATATTGCCACGGACGTGAACTCGGCGAAGAAGTACTGGCACTTCATCCGGCTTATGGGCCGGTCAGCCTCGCACATCACGCTCGAGTGCGCGCTCCAGACGCACGCCAACATCGCGATCATTTCCGAGGAGGTCGAGGCGAAGAAGCAGACGCTCAAGGCCCTTGTGGAGGAGATGGTGGGGGTGATCGCGGAGAATGCTGAGGGCGGGCGCAACTTCGGGGTGGTCCTGATTCCCGAAGGCCTGCTTGAGTTCATTCCCGAGATGAAGGTGATGGTGCAGGAGCTGAACGAGATCCTTGCCAAGGAAGCCACGGCATTCAACGGCCTCGCGACCGACGGCGACCGTATTCAGTTTGTGTCGAGCCGTCTGACCCAGGCCTCTGAGCAGGCACTCAGCTCGCTGCCTGTATCGCTACGGGTGCAGCTGCTGATGGAACGTGACAAGGCCGGTAACGTGCCGTTCTCAAAGATTGAAACGGAGAGGCTGATCATCGACATGGTTGGCGCCAGGCTGAAGGAAATGAAGGCGGCCGGCAAATTCAAGGGCGAGTTCAGCGCGCAGAACCACTTTCTCGGCTATGAGGGGCGCTGTTCGCCGCCGTCAAATTTCGACGCGGACTACTGCTACAGCCTTGGTTTCACGGCTGCCGCGCTGGCTGCGGCCGGCAAGACCGGCTACATGGCCGTGGTGCGCAATCTTTCGCTCCCCCATGATCAGTGGCAGCCGGGTGGAATTCCACTGACAACGATGATGAACATAGAGCGGCGGAAGGGGAAGGATATGCCGGTTATCCGCAAGAGCCTGGTGGAACTGGACAGCGCGCCGTTCAAGAAGTTCGCCGGGCAGCGTGATTCCTGGAAGTGCGTGAGCGCGTATCTCTGCCCAGGACCGATCCAGTTCTTCGGTCCGTCAGAAGTATGCGATCGCACCACGATCACCATGGAGCTCGAGGCGTCGTCGAGGTAGCCTCTGGTCCCGGCTGGCGGGCTGCTGGCCGGACCACTTGCCGGTCTTGATTCAAGCACCAATGCAGGTGTGCCGGCGCCCTATGGCGCCGGCATGCCGTATTGGATAGCCACCGGCTCTGGATTTCCCAATGCCGACAGGAGATCGTTGCGGATTGCGATGAATTCGTCCGCTACGACGTCCCTTCCGCGGAACCATTCCGAACCGGACGGGACTCTGCCAGACTGGCGGTACACTGTTGTATAGCCTTGCGCGGCAAGCAGTTTGTCCGGAACCGAACCGATGTCGAAGATGATATCAGGCAGCGGCAACCGGTCCACCTGTCGCAGCCTGTCCACTCGCGCAAAATAGGATTCATACCACAATTGGAGTCCCATTCTGCCCCTCCTGAGGTCGCGGGTAGCGCTGGCGGTTGTGAATGTCCGGTCGGCGAGCCCGAACCTGTCCATGAACCGCACCCTTCCGAAATGACTATCAGCCAGGTGGTATGCAGCCGCGCCCATCTGGCCGCTCAGGATAACGACCGGCCCGTGCCCTGAGCCGGTCAACCTGGCAACAAAGCCATCGAGCCGGCTGATGACGGGGGCATCGCGCAGGTTGATCCTGCTGTGTCGCTCGAACCAGGAGTAGCCTGAGAGGTCATAGACCGGGACTGGCGATGCCCAGAGCGGCAGCCCGGTGGACCAGTATCGCGCGAATTCCACGATTGAGACGCATTCAAGGCCAGCAATTGCAGTGGTGAGAAGCACCAGCGGCCACACCCGTTGAGTCAGCCGGGTGATTGCGACGGGAACAAGGGCCATGGCAACCGGGAGAAACAGGACGAGGAACCTGCCACCCTCCATCCAGTCTCCGCCGGACAATATGACAAACGCCGTGTAGCCGGCGCAGTAGAGTAGGGACAGGAGAGTGTAGAGATTGACCTCGGGAGAGACGGTTTCGAGTGTCAGCAGAACAACCGTTGCCACCATGGTTGTGATGGCTACTCCGGTCATGGCCGGGTCCATGCCCAGCATGCACCCAGTGAGGTAAGTAAGGCCGTTGTGGGCTGCTTCCATGGATACGCCGGCATGCTTTGCATTCACTGGTTGGGGCAATGCGCTCCCAAAATACCAGAGCCTGAAGAGAAGGACCGCGCAAGACGATACCGCCCACATCCCAAACAGAACGGAAAGCCTGACCGTAAAAGCCTTTGACCTGGCCTTTGCCCTGACGGAGAACACCGCCTTCAAGCGCACAAAAACCAGCGCGGCAGCCAGCATGCATCCGAGCAGGACCGGCGTTTCCGGGCGGACGAGGATGAATATGCAGGTTGCGGCAAAGGGCCACCACGCGGATACCGCTGAACCGCCGGAGACATAGCCTGCAAAAGTGATGATAACGCACAGCCCGGCGAATGCAGCAATTGTTGTCTCGAGGCCGCCGAACGTCCAGTAGACAAAGTAGACCGACAGCGCCGTCAGTATTGCCGCAGGGAAGGCGGTGGATCCGCCTGCCGCACGGGTCGCCAGGATGAACACGGCAACGATACATGCGGCGCCGAACACGATGGAAACGATCCTGCCGAGAGTGAGCGGGTCTAATCCGGTGCAGCGGGTCAACCCGGCGACCAGCAGAACATGGAGCATGCTGGAACTCTGTTCAACCCGGTCTCCATTGTAGTTGAGCATCTCCCCGGAAGCGGCAAGCGTCCGGGCCGGCCAGCAGGTGATGTGGGCATCGTCACGGCCGGCGGCCGGGAACAGGAGCAGGCCTATCAGCAGCATGGCTGAGCAGGCAGCCGCGCACAGGAACCAACGGCGCAGGACAGTACGCGGTCTGTCCGCTTCCGGCGAGTTCCTGCGAGTTATGGAGAGGCTGCACATTGTACGCCTAACGTTGACCACCTGTTTCCGGATGATCCTTCGGACAGCCAGCTCAGTCAAGTCAAGATGCCAAGACTGCCGGGATGCCTCACCAGAATCCTCGCTGGAGACGCTCCGGCCTGAATACGGCCAGATCTTTCGTTCCATCCCGGGCCCCAAAGCGCAGGTCAATGCGCAGTACAGAGCCTGCACGAGTCCGGATGCGTGGGGTGAGCGGGCACAGGCCGATCACAGTGAATTGAAAGAACCGGCGTTATTGGCACGACTAATGCTATTAACTGTCCATATGCAGTGTGGTAGTATGGCACATCTTGTTGAGCATGAAGGGATTCGATGAGGAGTAAGGTTTTGCGCCTGGCTAAATAGGGAAAAACCCTATTCACTTGGTTGAAGTATTCGAGGAACATCGTTGCAGATTAGGGGGCGTGCGAGCTGGGAGTGTGTGGGTCGCCGGCTTCCCGATCTGCGGACGGCAGAACAAAGGCGGTTATGCACATTCTCATCACCGGTGGTGCTGGGTTTATCGGTTCAAATCTTGTGGAGTATCATCTCCGAAAGGGTGATCACGTTCACGTAGTTGACGACCTTTCGACAGGGGCGGAGGCGAATCTTGCGGAGTTTGCCGACAGACCTGAGCTTCGTTTCGACAAGGCTGATGTGCTGACGTGGGATGGCCTGGACAAAGCCGTGGGGTGGGCTGACCGGGTTTATCACATGGCGGCTGTTGTGGGGGTGTTCAGGGTGTTGGAGGATCCGATCAAGGTGCTTGCGACCAACGTCGCCGGGTGCGAGCGGCTACTGCGTGCAGCGCACTCTGGCAAGTGGCATCCCCAGGTGGTTCTTGCCTCGACGTCGGAGGTGTACGGCACCGGGGTTCACGGTAATGGCAAGTCGCATGTATCCACGACTGATGGCGCGAAAGGTGTCTGCAGTACCGGCCCGGACTCAATTCCCCCGTTCAGGGAGGACATGGAGCCGTTGGTTGGATCGAGCGCGGTCAGCCGTTGGAACTACTCCATAAGCAAGCTCGTTGACGAGGCGTTCGGTCTCTCATATGCACGCAAGTTCGGAACGATGGTGGTCGTAATCCGTTTTTTCAACACCATTGGGCCTCGCCAGACCGGCCGGTATGGCATGGTGGTGCCGCGCTTTGTCCGGCAGGCAGTGGCTGGCGAACCGATGACAGTGTACGGCACCGGGAGCCAGTCGCGGTGCTTCTGTGATGTGCGAGACACCGTTGCCGCCATGGACAAGCTGGCGTCGAATCCGGAGAGCGCCGGGCAGATAGTGAATGTCGGAAACCCACGCGAGATCTCGATCCTCGGACTTGCGGAGATGATTCGGGATAGGGCCGGCAGTGATTCTGAAATAGTTCTTGTTCCGCACAAAGAAGCCTACGGTGGGGAAGAGTTTGAGGAGATCGCAAGGCGAAGGCCCGATCTTGGCAAGTTCAACCGGCTGACGGGTTTAGCGCACAAGTGGACTCTCGAGGAGACTGTCGACGATTTGGTTGCACGAACAAGGGCTGAGATCGCAAGAACAGCACAAAGGAGCGCATATGGCAACGCTACCGTATTTCATCCTGAGCCCGAACGCGGTGCTCAGCATAATTGGGTTGTTGCACGGCCCGGATAAGACCGTACCAACGCCTCCGACAGACTGGCGCAAGGCAACGGTTGATGTGATCATCCCGGCCAGGAATGAGGAGTCGAACATAGTTTTCTGCCTGAACTCGCTTCTGTCGCAGACACTGAAGCCATCACGTATTGTTTTGGTTGATGACGACAGCAGTGACAGGACTGTTGAATATGCCCGTGACTTCTGCAAGGTCAACGGCATGGATATTTCAATCGTGCAGAGGGAGGAGGCGGCCGGAAAGACTCCCACCATCAAGGGCGCCGCCCGGGAATCGGATTCGGATGTGGAGTTCATTCTTGATGCTGATACCGTTCTTGAGACCCCAACGTACATAGAGCGGACAGTAGAGGAACTGTACAAGGCGGTAGGCATTGCGTGCGCATGCGGCAATGTGCTCTCGTTTTCCCGGGGTGATCGCAGGAAACTGCTTCGTGATGCGCCACTGGACGCGTTCCAGATCCAGCATCCCGATGCTCCCCTCATTCCGAAGAGGAACCTGTTCGGCCGCCTGCAGGGCACATTGACGAGCATGTACCGGGACTGCCTGTACGTGTTCCTGCAGAGGTTCGTCTACCGGGGACAGATGACGTTTTTTGGATCCATCACCCATCCGGTTGGCTGTGCTGTTGCATACCGGCGTAAATACATGAAGGAGCTGTTCAATAAGTACGAGCCCATCATGGGTGACAACCTGACGAACTCCGAGGACATATTTGTCGGGTTCGCGCTTGTCAATCAAGGCTACCGGAATATCCAGTTGCAGGACGTACTCTGCAGGTCTCAGGACCCGACGATAGGCCGTCTGCCCAGACAGTACTATATGTGGTCGTCGGCCTTCCTGCAGAGCTGTTACTACTTCAACAGCCTCGTCATGACCCCGTTCAAGGTGTTCAAGCTGTGGCGCCACCAGTGGAAGTTCAAAAGGAGCCCCGAAGGCAAGGCCATCATGGAGAAGAGGAAGATCAAGGAGCCATACCGTGCGGCGTTTGGCGACAAGCATACCGAGGCATACGGCCGGCCAATGGGTTGGACAATCTTCATGTCGGCAATTGAGAAGGTGGCATTTCCAACCGCGCTCCTTGCACTTCTGCTGATGCAGCAATGGGAGGCGTTGATCGTCACCGCCGTTGCGGAGACGGTTCTTTCACTCGCGATACTGACCTGGGTTGCGCCGTCCGGTACGCGTCTCCGATACCTGTTGACCGGTGCGCTTGTGACCCCGATCAGGTATTCTGCCCTCCTGTTCGATGTGACCACAATCATCAGGTTTGCGGGGGATATCTGGATGAGAAAGGACAACAGGTGGAGAAAATGACTCTACATGAGATGTTTGTGGCCCCGGTGGCGTTTGTAGTTGCCATGGGGTACTTCCTTGCGCCGGTTGCCGTGGCTGTTGACGCACCGCGAGTCAGCGACGCTGCGCTGCGTGCGGAGGCGGCAGAACAATGGAGCGATGCGGTAAGGCTTCATAGTGAACAGCTTGCGGCGGAGCCGGCACGCGCAGATTTGTGGGTGAGGATAGCCGATATAGAAGTGAAACGTGGTAATACCAACGGGGCCGTGGCTGCACTGAAGTCGGCCACTCAGGCCGACCCCTCGGACTCGGCCCTCTTTGCACGGCTGTCGCAGGCCCTCTCCATCGCCAATGAGCCGGTGCAGGCGCTTCAAGCTGTTGAAGAGGCCCTTGACCTGGCCCCGGCGAACATGGATTACCTCAGGGCCAGGGCTGAACTGGCAAACTGGATCGGACGCCCCGGAATTGCCGCAGACAGTTACCGGCGCATGCTCGATCTGCGGCCCGGCGACGCACCGCTCCTGTTGCTGCTTGCCCGCGCGCGGACGTGGAGCGGGGATCTGGATCGGGCATCGGATGACTATGCCCGGTACGTGGATCAGAATCCTGACGACTCGGGTCCGCTTATGGAATATGCCAGGGTTGAATCGTGGCGGGGAGACTTCGGCCATGCGATTGAGCTTCTCGACCGTTACGGGGAGAAGTTCGGGGATCTGAAGCAGGTGTGGAAGGAGAAGGCGCGCGTGCTTGCCTCGGCTGACAGGCCCCGGGCCGCCATGCAGGCGAACGACCCGCTGCTGGCGATGGATCCCCAGGATTTCGAGCTGCAGTTCACGCGCAGCGTGGCACTGCATTTCGGCAACAGGCCGTACGATGCCGTCGAAAGCGTGAAGGAGCTTGAGAGGGGCAGGCCCGACTCGGCCGAGAACGAGAGCATCCGCCGGTTTATCGAGGCGCCGCTGCGCCCGGACGTCAAGGCCTACTTCCGTTTCTATGAAGACAGGGATGACCTGCAAGTAATGCACTGGGAACTGTCTGCCGACGTGCCGGTGCACAAGCAGACAAGGGTGCGCGCCGGGATCGAGCTCGATGAGCTCTATGCAGAGCTGGGATCAGGCCTGGAGAACATAAGGGGAATAAGGTCGGCGCGTCACAGCAAGGAGTGGATAGGACTGCAGCACTACTTCACACCGTCTCTCTGGGGTGATGCCAACATCGGCTATGCCGATGTTCCGGACAAGGGCGGCCTGTTCGCCTACGCCCTGCAGGTTGGTGCCCGTCCCGTTGACAGCCTGCGGCTGAACGCGGCCGTTGACCGCGACTTTGTGACCGTCTCGCCCCGCTCCGTGTCGCTCGGGGTCGAGCGCCAGACGGTTCAGGGTGAGGTTCAGTGGCAGCCGGATTTCCTCTACACAGTCATAGGTTCCGGGCGCTACGACGACTACAATGACGGGAACGAGCGGTGGGGGCTTGTGGTTGCGCCCAGGCGCTCCGTGCTAAGGAACAGCAATCTCAACATTGACCTGGGTGTGAGGGGAAACTGGTTCGGTTTCTCAGAAAACCTGGACTCAGGTTACTATGACCCTGCGTCCTACCAGCAGTACGTCGGGACGGCGTTCATGTACTGGAAGCTGACGCCGGAAAGCGGTGTCAACCTGATCATGGCCGCCGGTGCATTCAAGGACAATTCAATGAAGTCCTTCGACTTCGGGTGGAGCGCTGATGTCGATGTGGCTGTCGGCGCATACAGCGACTGGATGCTCAAAGTCTCGGGCCACGTGATCGATAATTTCAAACAGTATGCCAGCGAGGCGTTCGGGGCAGTTGCCGCCAGCATATCCATCACGCGGCGCTTCTAGACCAGCGCGCAGGAAAGCGGAGACATTGTCTTGATTGCCGGCCTGCTGTCACTTGATCAGGCGCCTGCGCATCGTGATGATTGCCGCCAGGAAGAACACCGCGGCGAAGCAAACCAGGTAGAGAACGGACCACAGTATACTCAATCCGCACGGAAATCCGAGGCAGATTTCGCGCGACAGGTTTGAGAGATGGGTGAGTGGAAGCGTCATGGCTGCGACCTGCGCCCAGCCTGGGAGGGTGTCCAGAGGGAAGAATGTGCCGCTGAACAGGAACATCGGCGTAATGAACAGGAATGTGGGCAGTGTGAACAGGTCGATGTTCGGGACTATGCCGGTGAACATCATGCCGATTGAGCCGAATCCCAGTCCGCCGAGAAGAGCCAGGGGGAGGATCAGCAGGCAGTAGCGCCACCCGATGAGCCCGAAGGCGATGAGTACAGCAAGCATGATTGCAGCAGCAATCAACGAACGGGTTGCCCCCCACATAATCTCGCCGGTTGTCACCTCGTCCACAGAAACAGGCGCCGACATGGTTGCATCGAAAGTCTTCAGGTAATACATCCGCACGAACGATGAGTAGGTGGTTTCAAAGAACGAGCTGTTCATGATGCTCACTGCCAGGAGGGCAGGGGCAATGAACTCAACGTAGGAAAGTGTCATGCCTGCGTATGCTATCGAGTCTATGAGCGAACCGAGTCCGAAGCCAAAGGCGGCAATATAGAGTATGGGTTCGAGGAACGGTGGCAGGAAGCTTACCTTCCATGTCCGGAGGTAGACAAGCCAGTTCCGGTACCAGACCGGGTAGAATCGCGAGGTTATGGCCATGGGGCGCATTTTCATTCCCTGAGATCCCTCCCTGTGAGCCGCAGGAATACATCCTCCAGCGTGGCGGTCCTGAGTATGCAGTTCTCCTGGCAGAACCGGCGGCTGATCTCCTGGAACAGCGGTTCCTCATCCCGGCAGTAAATCAGTATCCGGTTTCCCAGGTCCTCAAATTCGAGGCTGCGCCCGGCCAGGAATGTTCGAAGTTCTTCGCTTACCGGGCTGCTCTCAATGACATTGCGACCGACGTGCTTGTGGACCAGGTCGCGGGGGGCCCCCTCGGCCAGTATCTTGCCGTGGTCGATAATGATCAGCCGGTCACAAAGCCTGGCGGCCTCTTCCATGTAGTGGGTGGTGAGAAGGATCGTCACCCCTTTCTTCTTGAGCTCAGCAAGCCGGTCCCACACGAGTTGACGTGATTGCGGATCCAGGCCGGTAGTCGGCTCGTCGAGGATGGCGAACTCAGGGTCGTTCATGAACGCACGGGCGAGGATGAGGCGGCGCATCATGCCGCCAGAGAGTTCCATCACCGCCGACTTCTCCCGGTGCTCGAGCCCCATGAACTTCAGCATGGCATCGATCTTTTCGCCGGCAATCCGGCGAGGCAGTCCGAAATACTTCGCAAACACCTCGAGGTTTTCCCTCACCGACAGGTCCGGGTCGACGTTGTTCTCCTGGTGACAGACCCCGATCCTGGCCCTTATGGCGCGCCAGTCCGTGGTGACGTCCATGCCCATGACACGGAGGCTGCCGGCGGTCATGGGCGAGAATCCGTAGAGCATGCGGATGGTGGATGTCTTCCCGGCGCCGTTTGGCCCCAGCAACCCGAACAACTCGCCCTTACGGACCGTGAAGGAGATGTCCTGTACGGCGACAACGTCGCCATACGTCTTCCGCAGTCCAACAGCCTCGATCACTTGGGGAGTATTGTGCCCACTGTCGGTTCCTGATTCCATTCTCCCAGCTTAGCGGATGGACGGCGAGGTGGGCAAGCCGGCAATCCGTGGATGATTCAGCGGATGCCGTGAATGGGGAATACGGTGGCGCGGACCCGCTCGATCACGCGGTTGATCTCATTGTCGACCTCGCCGCGCCTGCCGGCGTCTGACAGCAGGATGCGGTCACGCAGGCCGCCGGCCCATTCGGTGCTGGCAAGCATTACGCCGCCCATCCCAATGCTGAGATCCTCGATATGGTCCCCGCACATGACGCTCCAGAGCAGGGCCCATGCGCGCACCGTGTTCTCCACGTTGTAGCCGCCGCCGCCGACCGCCAGGATCGGTTTGCCGAGCCCGATAAGCTCCTCAAGGATGTCGGCGTACACATTGTTCGTGAGGTGAAGGTGGGCCAGCGGGTCTCCCGCCAGCGCGTCCATTCCGAGTTCGACCATGAGAACATCCGGATTGTAGGCCTTGAGGACGGGAAATGCGGCCTGGTCGAACGCCTTCCGGTATGCGGAATCGTAGGTGCCGACAGGAAGCGGGATATTGACGCTGTATCCGCGGCCGGCGCCGGTGCCGATCTCGTCCTCGAATCCGGTGCCCGGGAAGAGCGTCTTGCCGCTCTCGTGGAGGGACATGGTCAGCACGTCGGCCCGGTCATAGAACGCGGCCTGGACGCCATCACAATGATGGACGTCGAGATCAAGAAAGGCCACGCGCCTGCCGGTGTCGGCCAGCATCATGGCTGCCAGGACGACGTCATTGACATAGCAGAATCCGGCAGCGCGGCCGGGGAACGCGTGGTGATAGCCGCCCGAGGGGTTGAACGCGATGTCGGCCTCGCCCGAGAGAATCAGCCTGGCCCCGGTCAGTGTGGCGCCGCAGGCGAGGGTGGCGTAGTCGAGCATGCCCTTGAATACCGGGCAGTCAGGCGTGCCAAGCCCCATTGCAAAAGCCGCAGCCGTGAGGTCGCCGCCTTCGGCATCCCGTATTGCGTCCAGGTACCGCGGGGTGTGGAACTTCTCAAGCTGTGACCGGGTTGCCGGAACAGGGCTGCGCTCCGAGCGGCCGTCTCCGTTGAGCAGGCCCATCGACAGCACGGTGCGGCGTGTCTGTGCCGCCCGGCTCGTCTTGAAGGGCGAACTCTCGGGATAGGCGAGGTTCTCAATCTCCGGCGAATGCAGAAAAACCGACTTGCGACCGTTCATGATTCTCCATGCTCTGTGCGGCAACCCTCAATTCCGGCATCAAGTTTCCTTCGGCGCCGGCGGTTTGATGAGCAGCGTCAGGGCTGAGCCCACCACCAACAGGACGGCGGCTGTCAAGAACGACGATGTGTAGCTTCCCTCGCTGCGGGCCGTCAGCATCTGCTGCAACCGGGGCAGAACGAGTCCGCCGACACCCCACGCAGTGAACAGAATGCCGTAGTTCATGCCGAATGTCTTCAATCCCCAGAGATCCTTGGCGAAAGAGGGGAATAGCGACAGGTTGGCGCCGTAATTGAACCCTAAGAGCGTCGCGACGAGCACGATCACAAACGGGGCGAGTCCTTGTGTTCCAGTGACAGAAATGGCCACCAGCATGAGGATGGCCTGGAAGAGCAGGACAATCATGAGCGTCCAGCGGCGGCCAATTTTGTCGGACAGGATGCCGGCGACCACGCGGCCGGTGGCATTGCCTATGGCCATCACGGCCACGGCAATGAAGGCCGATGCACCCATGCTCTTCTTGGCCATACCGCTGATGCTGCCTATGACCATCAAACCGGCGCCGGCGCCGATGAAGTAGATGACCCACAGCAGGTAGAAGCCGGGAGTGCGCAGGATCATTGAGGGCGTCATGCCGGCCGGCGCAGGCTTGGCCGGCCCCGTTCCGGTCGGCGGGTGGGTGAAGCCTGCCGGGGGGCTGCGCAGCAGTTGTGCGAGGCTGCACACGATCACGACAAACGCAATGCCAAGGTACAGCATGGATTTCTGGACTCCGAAATGTCCGAGCAGGTACTGGGATGTCGGCGCGAGGTAGACCGGTGCAAGGCCGAAACCGGCCACTACCAGCCCGGCGATCAGGCCCGTCTTGGCAGGCGGGAACCATTTCAGGGCCGGTGGTGTCGCGGACGAGTAGCCGAAGCCGATGCCGGCACCCACCAGCAGGCCGAAGCCAAGCAGCCATATTGCGTAGCTGCTGGTCATCGAGATAAGTACAAACCCGGCGCCCACCAGCAGGCCGCCGATGGTGGCGGTGAGGCGCGGCCCGAACTTGTCCTGGCAGCGTCCGGCCAGGATCATCGTGAACGCGAAGACGAGGCAGCAGAGGGCGTACGGATCGTTGAGCTGCTTGTTCTTCCAGCCGAATTCAGTCTCGATCGCCCCCTTGAACATGCTCCACGTGTAGAGAATGCCCAGTGCCAGGTTTATACCCATGCCGGCAAATGCCACCTGCCAGCCGTGGTTCTTGATGGGGGAGTTATCGCCGGTAGTCATGCTGTACCCTCCTGTTTGCTGCCTGGAAAGGCACGGGCCGGGCGGGTGTGTTGCTCACCCGGCCCGTGCGCGAGATCATTGCAAGATGAAGCAAAACATACCGGTATTACTGCTTGTTCTTGATCAGATCCTCGACCACGTGCGGATCCGCAAGGGTTGTTGTGTCGCCGATCTGGTCGACCTGGTTTTCCGCGATCTTGCGGAGGATGCGCCGCATGATCTTTCCGGACCTCGTCTTAGGCAGGGCCGGGGCGAACTGCAGCTTGTCCGGCACCGCTATGGCGCCGATCTCCTTGCGGACATGCAGGCAGAGTTCCTTCTTGAGTTCATCACTCGGATGGGCGCCGTCAACCAGCGTGACGAAGGCGTACAGGGCCTGTCCCTTCACGTCGTGCGGCATCGGCGCGACTGCTGCTTCCGCCACCTTGGGATGGCTGACCAGCGCGCTTTCCACCTCGGCGGTTCCAATCCGGTGTCCCGAGACGTTGACCACGTCATCCACCCGGCCCATCAGCCAGTAGTCGCCGTCCTTGTCGACACGGCAGCCGTCACCGGTGAAGTACAGGTTCTTGTAGGTGGTGAAGTACGTGTTGATGAACCTCGCGTGGTCTCCGTACATGGTGCGCATCATTCCCGGCCACGGCTTCTTGATGCAGAGCTTGCCGCCCTCGTTCCTGTTGCACTCCGAGCCGTCGTCCCTGAGAACCACCGGTTCCACGCCGAAGAACGGGCGCGAGGCGCTGCCGGGCTTGAGGGTATGGGCGCCGGGGAGGGGCGTGATGAGTATTCCGCCGGTCTCCGTCTGCCACCAGGTGTCCACGATCGGGCACTTGCTGTGGCCGATCATCTGGTAGTACCAGATCCAGGCTTCGGGGTTGATAGGTTCGCCCACAGAGCCGAGGACCCGCAGGCTGGCCAGACTGTGCTTCTTCGGCCAGTCGTCACCGAGCCTGATAAGCGCGCGTATCGCGGTAGGGGCGGTATAGAACACCGTTGCCTTGAACTTGTCGATGATGTGCCAGAACCTGCCGGCATCGGGGAAGGTAGGTACACCCTCGAACATGATGCTGGTTGCACCGTTGCAGAGCGGTCCGTAGACGATGTAGCTGTGTCCCGTTACCCAGCCGATGTCGGCCGTGCAGAAGTACATGTCGTCGTCGTGTATGTCGAAGATGTACTTGTGGGTGAGGGAGGCATGGAGGAGATACCCGCCCGTCGTATGCACTACACCCTTCGGCTTGCCCGTCGAACCGGAGGTGTAGAGGATGAACAACGGGTCCTCTGCGTTCATCTTCTCCGGAGGACACTCGGCGCCGGCCTTCGCCATTGCGTCGTGGTACCAGATGTCGCGGCCAGCCTGCATGCTGCAGGGCTCCACGTTGCGCTTCACGACCAGCACTGTCTTGATGGATGGCGACCGTTTCAGCGCCTCGTCCGACATGGCCTTGAGCGGTATGGACTTGCCAGCGCGCAATGAGGTGTTTGATGTCACCAGCACCTTGCACGTGGAGTCATTGATGCGGTCAGCCAGAGATTCCGAACTGAATCCGCCGAACACGATGGAGTGGATCGCGCCGAGCCGTGCGCATGCCAGCATGGCGACCGGGAGTTCGGGAATCATTGGAAGGTAGATGCAGACGCGGTCACCCTTCTTGACGCCCGCGCCCTTGAGGACGTTCGCGAACTTGCAGACATCGCGGTGCAGTTCCTCGTAGGAGATCCGCTTGACGTCGTCCTCCGGCTCGCCCTGCCACAGGATGGCCGTCTTCTTGCCGATGGTCTTGAGATGCCGGTCAAGGCAGTTGACCGTGACATTCAACTCGCCATCGTCAAACCAGGTGTGCTGTATGACCTTCTTGTCGGTGTCCCATGTGTACTTGCGCCCGGACTTGGGGGCCTTGAACCATTCGAGGGTCTTGGTCTGCTCGAGCCAGAAGCCGTCGGAGTCCTTGATCGACCGGTCGTACATCTCCATGTACTTCTTGTTGTCGATGTGCGCCCGCTTTACAATCTCGGCGGCAGGGGGGAAGGTCCTGTTCTCGGTCATCAGAGAGTCGGTGGACATCGCTTTCCTTGTTTCGTCTGCCATTGCGGTTCTCCCTTCTGTTTTGTTGCGGACTAGGACTCATGTGTAAGCCACACGGCCAAGCTATTGCGGTTTCTACTTGGTGTCTCGGCAATAGTCAAGCCATTGGAGCGCTATTTTGCGAGGCAAACGCATCATTGGTCGCTTCGGTGTTGTCATGGGTAAATCGGAGGTTTGTCCAATATGGAGCATGGGCCTGAATCACAGCAGTTGCATATTCAGGAGTGCACGGTTATCATGACTGCCTTTCAGAAGCTGTGAACGTTATCGGGGTTGTTACTCATGATCAGGACTGGCATAGGATTCGATATCCATCGCTTCAAGGCGGGCCGCAAGCTCGTGCTTGGCGGGGTGGCCATTGAGCACAAGGTGGGACTGGACGGACACTCCGACGCGGACGTCCTGTGCCATGCCGTGGCCGATGCGTTGCTTGGCGCCATCGAGGACGGCGATATAGGGACGCATTTCCCGAATTCCGATCCGGCATGGAAGGATGCTTCCAGCATTGACCTGCTCCGGAAGGTGGCTGTGTGCGTGAAGAACGCGGAAGCGACCATCAACAATGTGGATGCGACCGTTATTGCGGAGGAGCCGCGCATTACGCCGCATGCGGCGAAAATGAGGTCGAACATTGCCAATGCAATCGGCATACCTGCAGGGCGGGTTTCCGTGAAGGCAACGACAGCTGAGATGATGGGCGCCTTGGGCCGAAGTGAAGGCATTGCGGTCATGGCGGTGGCGACGGTTGACCAGGCATTACCATGAAGATCTACAATACCCTGTCACGTACGATTGAGGAGTTTGTGCCGCAGGACGGACGGAATGTCCGAATGTACACGTGCGGGCCGACGGTCTACAACTTCGCCCACATCGGGAACTTCCGCGCCTACATGTTCGAGGACCTCCTCCGCCGCTACCTGAAATTCTCCGGCTTCAAGGTCATTCAGGTGATGAACCTTACCGACGTCGATGACAAGACGATTAAGGGTGCGCTGCGTGAAAAGGTATCTCTCGATGCTTTCACCAGGACCTATAAGGACGCATTCTTCGTCGACCTGAAAGCCCTCGATATCGAGCCGGCCGAAGTCTACCCTGCCGCGACCGGCCACATTCCCGAAATGGTCGCGTTGATCCAGCGGCTTATGGATAAGGGCTTTGCGTACAAGTCGGACGATGGCTCGATATACTTTGAGATCGCCAGGTTCAAGAGCTATGGCAAACTGGCCCACATCGATGTGGGCGGACTTCGCTCGGGGGCAAGGGTGGTCCAGGACGAGTACGACAAGGAAAACGCCTCCGATTTTGCCCTGTGGAAAGCCTGGGACGAGTCGGATGGCGAGATTGCGTGGGATTCGCCGTGGGGTCGGGGCAGGCCCGGCTGGCATATCGAGTGCTCGGCGATGGGCATGAAGTACCTCGGCGAGAGTTTTGACCTTCACACCGGTGGCCTGGACAATATGTTCCCGCACCACGAGAACGAGATTGCCCAGAGCGAGGCCGCAACTGGCAAGCCCTTTGTCAAGTACTGGATGCATTGCGGTTATCTTGTTGTGAACGGCAGGAAAATGTCCAAGTCCCTGGGCAATTTCCATACACTGCGCGACATTCTCGGCAAGGGCTACAACGGCAGGGAGATGAGGTATGTGCTGCTCTCGGCCCACTATCGCCAGCCGCTCAATTTCACCATGGAGGCGCTGGACTCGGCACGCAGCGCCCTTATGAGAGTGGATGAGTTTGCGGCGAGGTTGATCGAAAAGGCTGGCACGACCGGCGTGGCGGCTGGTCAGCTGCCGGTATGGGCGGAGCAGGGGAGATCCCGCTTCGTTGCGGCTCTCGACGAGGATCTCGCAACTCCTGAGGCGATGGGTGCGATCTTTGACATGATTCACGCCGGCAACCGCGCGATGAACGCCGGCGAAGTCGGATCAGATTCAGCCCGGGCCGTCCTGGGCCTCATCGACGACCTTGATCGTGTGCTGGGGTTCCTCAAGAAGCCCGAGGAGACGGCCGATGCGAACGTACTCCGCCTCGTCGACGCGAGGGAGGTCGCGCGGAAGGCGAAGGATTGGAAAGCCTCGGACGGGCTGCGTGACGAGATTGCGGCGCTGGGCTGGATCGTCAAGGATACACCTCAGGGGCAGAAACTCCGGAAGAAAGAGACACTGGATTCCGGGCGATAGACGGCCGGACGGGGTCTCGCGCGGTGCCTGTTGATGACACGGTGAGGCCTGTCAATCGGGAGCGCGTCGGCCGCTCCACCGGGGTAGTCAGCAGAGAATCTTGGAGAAGTCGTGTGAAGCGAGGCACGTTCATTACTTTTGAGGGCATGGAGGGAAGCGGCAAGAGCACGCAGGTCGCCATCCTGTCTGACCGGCTGAAGGCGGCGGGAAGAGGCGTGGTCCTGACCCGCGAGCCCGGCGGAACAGCTGCCGGTGAGGCCATCCGCAAGATCGTCAAGGGCGAGGGCGAGGAAATGGCCATATGTCCCGAGACGGAGATGCTGCTCTTCGCCGCGAGCCGTGCCCAGCTTGTGAGGGAGGTTATCCTGCCGGCGCTGAAACGGGGCGACGTGGTCGTGAGCGACCGGTTCGCCGATTCCACCACAGTCTACCAGGGCATTGCCCGCGGATTGGACACCGGCGATATTGCCGCGCTGAACCGTCTTGTGATGAGCAAGGCAGTCCCGGATATCACGATCCTCCTGGATGTTGAGGTGGGACTTGGCCTCAAGCGTGTGCATCGAAGATCGAAAAAAAGCCGGGGGCGAAGCGACCGTATAGAGCGCGAGAATGCCATGTTCCACAAGAAGGTCAGGGATGGGTACCGGCAGCTTGCGAGGAAATCTTCCGGCCGGATCAGGGTTGTTGACGGGGCGAGGAGCCAGGAGCTTGTGGCCCGGAGCGTGTGGGAGATTGTTTCAGATGCCCTCGATTGATCCTGTCCAGGCCGCATTCGATGATTTCAAGAACGGCCTGAAGTCGGGCAGGATGGCGCATGCCTACATTGTGGTTGGCCCCCCGCGATCCGAAGGCCGTGAATTTGCAATCAAGGTATTGTCCGAGCTCTTTCCTGACGGCGATGGCAGAACGCGCGACCTTGCCTCCCACCCTGACATAATCTGGGTCGAGCCCGAGAAGAAGTCCCGTGTGATCAGCGTTGAACAGGTCAGGGACCTCTGCATGCGTCTTGCACGGACGTCTTATGAAGGAGGCTGGAAGGGGTGCGTCATCATCGGCGCAGACCGGCTGGGCGACCAGGCGGCAAATGCGCTCCTGAAGACGCTGGAAGAACCTTCAGGACAGACCGTCTTTCTGCTCCTCACAGAACAACCGGAAGCACTCCTGCCCACGGTTGCATCGCGATGCCAGAAGATAGTCCTGGTGAACATCCACGACAGCCTCCATGAGGAGCTCAGGCGGGAACTGGTGCTGATCCTTTCCGGGAACGCAGGCGGTGAGACCCTGTCGGGGATTGTCCCGGCCAGACGGCTTATGGCCATACTCGACGAACTCAAGAAGCAGTTTGAGGAGGAAGCCAGGAGTACTTCTGCCGATGGCGATGATGAAGATACCATTGTGGCAAGGGGTACCGCTCGCTACCGTGAGGCGAGGTCGGCAATTCTACGCTTTATGATGCTGTGGTATCGTGACATCATGCTGAGCGTGTTCGGTGTTGACGAGACGCACTTGCATAATGGAGAGTGCGTCGAACAGATCAGAAAGAATGCCGTTGGTGTCGGCTTTGGAGCGGCCATCAGGAAGGTTGAGGCCGTCGGCACCCTCAAGAATCAACTGGACCGGAACCTCGACGAGACGTCGGTCTTTTCGATGGCATTCCATTGCATAGCAGCGGAGAAGTGACAATGCGCCTTGCGTCGGTTGAATTGGACATGGACATACATCTTCGGTGTTCCAGCCCGGCCGAGCTGGCCATCCACGAAGGCGATCATTGCGTTGTCGATTGCGGGGCTACGCTGGAATTCGGCCGGATAATCCGTATCTGGGACGAGGATGTGTCCGTACAGGATGCCAGGGATCTGCCCAGGCTGCTGCGCCGGGCGACGCTTCAGGATCACTCCAGGGCAAAAGAGAATGCCTTGTACCTCAAGATGGCCACCGATACCTGTTACGAGAAGGCAGAGGCCATGAAGCTGAATATGCGGGTCATAAGTGTCCGCCACAGTTTTGACCGGAAAGTGGTGACAATAGCCTACACCTCGGAAGAACGCCTGCAGTTCCGGGACCTGATACAGGTTCTTTCCGGCGAACTTAATGCGCGCGTCGAGATGAATCAGATAGGCATCAGGGATGCCGCCGGTGTGGTTGGCGGCATGGGGCTGTGCGGGCGGCAGCTGTGTTGTGCTTCATGGCTTCGCGACTTCGCCGCGGTCAGTGTGCGCATGGCGAAGACACAGCGGCTTTCGCTGAATCCCAACACCATCAGCGGAATGTGCGGCCGTCTCAAGTGCTGCCTTCGCTACGAGAACGAGACCTATGCGGAAATGGGCGCCCGTCTGCCGCGCGACGGGGGACTGGTCTCCTGTCCTGGTGGCAGGGGCTGTGTCGTGGAAAAGAACATTCTTGCGCAGAAAGTGAAGGTACGTCTCGAGGACGATAGAATACAGGAATTCGGCGCGTCCGAGGTGACGCCGCTGAAGAACGGGCAGACATGAGGGGATGATATGGCTAAACCAGCAAAGGCAGTGAAAAGGAAGATTCCGCTTGTGGTTGTGGGTTCGGTTGCGCTCGACACTGTGATCACTCCCTTCGAGAAGAAGGCGAACGTCCTTGGCGGGTCGGTCAGCTACGCATGCCTGGCGGCGTCGTTCTTCGGCCCGGTCGGCATGGTCGGAGTTGTCGGCAGGGATTTTCCATCGGCCTGTGTCAAGACGTACAAGCGCGCGGGGATAGACACCAGCGGGCTGAAAACCGAGAAAGGCAGGACCTTCAGGTGGACCGGTGAGTATGAGATGAACATGAACAACCGGCGTACGATCACCACGGAACTGAACGTTTTCGCGGGATTCCAGCCTGTCCTGCCGGAGTCCTACCGGAACAGCCCGTTCCTTTTTCTCGCCAACATCTCGCCGGGACTGCAGCTCCACGTTCTGTCTCAGGCGAAGAAGGCCAGGTTTGTAGCGGCTGACACGATGGATCTCTGGATAAAGACCGACAGGCCGAACTTGAACAAGGTAGTCGGCAAGGTTCACATGCTGATGGTCAACGACTCGGAGGCCCGCATGCTTTCGGGTGAGCACAACATAGTGAAGGCTGTTCGGGGAATTCTCAAGATGGGGCCGCAGTACGTGGTTGTAAAGAAGGGTGAACATGGGGCCGTTCTGTTCTCTGCGGCTGGAATGTTCATGGTGCCGGCGTACCCCGTGGAGGATGTGCGCGATCCCACCGGGGCTGGTGACACTTTTGCCGGCGGCTTCATGGGTAGCCTGGCAAGAGAAGGCAAAGCGGATACAAAGACAATCTGCGAGGCAATGATTCACGGGAGCGTGATGGCATCATTCGGTGTTGAGGCCTTCAGCGTAAACCGCCTTGCCCGCCTCAAGAAGCATGAGATCAAGAAGCGTACGAAGCATTTCCGCGGCATTATGACAGGGCTGTGAGCTGTCGGGGAAACATTCGGCGTTCCGACTGATGGTGCTATCGCGCGAAATGAGCGGGGCTTGCGTCTCAGGTGACGGCAGGCGTCTCTGGGGTCGATCCGTCACGCCATGCTCCGGGGCAACACTTCCTGCCGTGCTTTGTTTGATCCTGATAGCCCGGGCGGGGTTTACGCAATGGACGGCGGGGACAACTCGCTCCGAATCAGCAAGGCGCGGAGCTCTTTGGCGCTCTATGCTCCGTGGGCCGGCAAATCCGTGATTGCGACAAAATTCGGTATTGAAAAGTGAATGGTGCCTGCCTACACTGCTGACCGCCGTAATTGGAACGGCACCGGACAGCGGTAGCTGGCCGCTGCATACAGGATAGACCAGAAGGAGAACCATGTACGACGCGTCAGACCTGAGGAAGGGACTAAAGGTAGAGATTGAGGGGGTGCCCTACGACATTGTGGACTTCAGCTTCGTGAAGCCCGGCAAGGGCCAGGCTATGTACAACTGCAAGCTCAAGAACATGATAAGCGGGTCAGTAATAACACGGACATTCCGGTCGGCTGACAAGCTTGACCAGCCGAAGCTCGAAGAACGGAAGCTGACGTATTCCTATGCTGAGGCGGATAGTTTCGTTTTCATGGATGAGGATTACGAACAGGTTTCCCTCAAGGAGGACGCTCTAGGCAGGGGTAGGTTCTTCCTCGCCGAGAACATGGAGGTCAAAGTTCTGTTTCACGGCTCGAGGCCGATAGAGGTCATCTTCCCAACCTGGGTCGAGAAGGAAGTCATGGAGACCGAACCGGGCGCCCGCGGCAATACCGCGACGAACGTGCTCAAGCCCGCCAAGCTTGCCGGCGGTTATGAGCTTCAGGTTCCCCTGTTTGTCAACATCGGCGACATCGTGCGGGTTGATACGCGAACAGGTGAATACGCGGACAGGGTGCGGAAGACCTGATGTGAACTGTATGCCGTCCGATCAGCCTGGTGCAGCGTGAGCATTTCCAGCCGGAATGACTGCGGCAGCGGACTACGGGCGGCAATACCGGTTCTCAAGCTTCGCAACGCCACTCTTCAGGCAATTCGAAAGTTCTTTGCGGATCGCCAGTTTGTGGAAGTGGAGACGCCGGTTCGCATCCCGGCCCCTGCGCTTGAACTCCACATAGATGCTGTCCCGTGCGACGGCGAATACCTGCGAACCTCCCCCGAATTGCACATGAAGCGCCTGCTTGCCGCGGGTTGCGATCGCATTTTTCAGATAGGGCCATGCTTCCGCCGGCACGAACGCGGCCGCATACATAATCCCGAATACACTATGCTTGAGTGGTACCGCGCAAATGCCGACTACCACGATATCCTTGTCGACATGCGGGTGTTAATCAAGGCGGTGGCGCGTGAAGTGATTGGCGGCACGTCTGTTGTCGTTCGCGGGACGACGGTAGAGCTGGGCGGGGAATGGGAATACCGGACGGTTTCGGACGCTTTCGCACACTATGCGGGATGGAAGCCGGAGCTCATGTTCGATGCCGACAGGTTTGACCTGGACATGGTGGAAAAGGTCGAACCAGCACTCCAGCAGCGCGGATGCCCGGTGGTCTTGGCCGACTATCCTGCAGACTGTGCCGCCCTTGCGCGTCGAAAGCCTGGTGACGACAAGGTTGCCGAGCGATGGGAGCTGTATGTCGGAGGGATAGAAATCGCCAACGCCTTCAGTGAATTGGTCGATCCCGTGGAACAGCGCCAGCGGTTTCTCGAGTGCGCGGCCCGGCGCAGCGCGGGCGGCAGAGAAGTCTACCCGACGGACGAGGGATTCCTGGAAGCACTTGCCGGAATGCCGCCTTCGGCCGGTGTCGCGCTCGGTGTGGACCGCCTTGTCATGCTCCTCGCCGGCCTTGATTCGCTCGATCAGGTCCTGCCATTTCGCTCACCGGTCGGTTGAGCTGACAAGAGATGACTCCGGTGGCAGGTGCCGCTTCCGTGCTGTTCTGCCAGCAGCATCGCCCCGGGGCTGTCACGCGCAGACAACACGTTGTACCCGGCGCGCTCAATGGTGGAGCATATCAGGGTTCTGATGATGCTGATACGCCGGTGGTGGCAAATCGTCGCCGGGACTCCATGCCTCGACATCCATGGCTGGCATTTGACAGTGTTTTCCGGGAGTGTTACCTTTCTGACGGGAGGTAACACGATGAAGAAGGAATCTGTCAGCCGGTTCAGTGTGTCAATGTCTTCCGGACTTGTCCGCAGGCTCGACGACATGGTCAGGGTGAAGGGCTACGCGAATCGTTCGCAGGCTGTTGCAGAGATGGTCAGGGCGCAGCTCGTCGAGCACCATGGTCAGATCGGCGGCCATGAGATAGCTGGCACGGTGACCCTGGTTTATGATCACCACAAGCGCAACATCCAGGCGTTATTGACGGATATCCAGCACGATCACCAGGACGTAATTATCGCCACGCTGCATGTGCATCTTGACCACCACAACTGCATGGAAGTGCTGGCGCTGAGGGGGCGGGCGGGTCAAGTCAAGGGGCTCGCGGATGAGTTGATTGCCGCCAGGGGGATCAAGCACGGCAAGCTTACTGTGACCACGACAGGCCGGGAGTTCTGAACATGCACATGGCTGATGCGTTGGTCTCGCCGGCAGTCGGCGGCACCATGATGGCGGCGGGCGCCGGGCTGATCCTCTGGTGTGGCCGCAAGCTCAATCGTTCCGGTGATGATCATTTGGTTCCACTGATGGGCGTTCTCGGTGCGTTTGTGTTCGCCGTCCAGATGATCAACTTCTCCATCCCGTTGACTGGTTCAAGCGGCCATCTTGGTGGCGGTATCCTCCTTGCCATCCTGCTGGGGCCACATGCGGCGTTCATCGTGATTGCGTCAGTGCTGATGGTTCAAGCCCTGTTCTTTGCCGACGGCGGGCTGCTGGCCCTTGGCTGCAACGTCGTGAACCTCGGTTTCTTTCCCGTGTTTGTCGCATATCCGCTCATATGCAGGCCAATCGTGGGACAGGCACGCGGAGGCGGCAGGTTGTGGCTTGGCGCTGTACTGGGCGCCGTCGCCGGCCTGCAGATGGGATCGCTTGCTGTAGTCATCGAAACGACGATGTCCGGTGTTTCTGAATTGCCCTTCAAGTCGTTTGTGGCTCTGATGCAGCCTGTTCACCTGGTGATAGGGCTTGTGGAGGGGGTGGCTACCGCTGCCGTGGCGGCGTTTGTCCTGAAAGCCCGCCCGACGGCCATGGCAGGGGTGTCCGGAGTCAGTAGCCGGTGGGGTGTTGCTAGCTTCCTGGCAGTGGCGGTGCTGACGGCGGGTGTGCTGAGCTGGTTTGCCTCAACCCGGCCGGACGGTCTTGAATGGGCTATGAACAAGATCACGGAAGGGAAAGAGCATGAGGCGCCCGGTTCCAGCGTTCATGGCCAGATTGCAGCGGTCCAGGAGAGCGTGACACTGCTGCCAGGCTACGAATTCAGGGCGGCGGAGGGTGGCGCGGCGGTCGGGGGCGCTGAGGCTTCGAATGAGTCGTCCCGCTGGCCTGCTGTCAGCGCCGGCCGGTCGGTAGCAGGCCTGGTTGGCGGGGGCCTGGTTCTTCTGATTTCAGGATCGATCGGGTATGGGCTCAGGCGGTTCGGGGCACTCCGGGCTGGGCGGGAAAGGGCGCATGGGTTTTGGAAGATACGTTGAAGTGGGCAGAATGGATGATCTGGCGAGGCTCGACTCGCCAGTTCACCGGCTTGACGCGCGGACCAAGGTGCTGACCACCGTGGCGTTTATTGTCGCGGTGATGTCGTTTCCGCGATACGAGGTGTCGGCGTTGATGCCCTTCTTCCTCTTTCCGCTGGTCCTCATGAACATCGCCGGCATTCCATCCGGCCTTATTCTCCGCAAGCTGATGCTTGCGGCCCCTTTTGCCCTCGTGGTGGGGGTGTTCAACCCGCTTCTGGAAAGGCAGATCGTGATGACGGCCGGAGTGTTCGACATATCCGGCGGCTGGCTGTCCTTCGCTTCTATCATCCTGCGGTTCATCCTGACGGTCAGCGCTGCGCTGGTCCTGGTGGCGTGTACCGGCATTCACCGGCTCGGAGCGGGACTTATCCGGTTGGGAATGCCCCGTGTGTTTGCCGTGCAGATCCAGTTGCTGCACCGTTATCTCTTTGTAATGACGGATGATGCGGTGAGAATGGTGCGTGCGTTCGAAATGAGATCAGTTGGGCCGTCGACACCGCGATTCGGGGTATATGCATCCATGACTGGGCACCTCCTGCTCCGTTCGCTCGAAAGGGCCCAGGGCATCTATGAGGCTATGGTTTCGCGCGGTTACGACGGGACCGTGCGGGTTATGAGTCCCACCGCCATCAGGTTTGCAGACGTGTTGTTCTTTGCCGGCTGGTTGATCTTTTTCATTGCGGCGCGAACATGGAACCTGTCCCTATTGCTGGGCGGACTGATAACAGGACTGTAACAATGAGCCATCACATGGTAGAGGCGCGGGATGTCTGGTTTGATTACCCCGGTGGCGCGGAGGCGCTGCGGGGGGTGTCGTTTCTCATCACGCATGGGGAAGCTGTGGGCATTGTCGGGTGCAACGGCGCAGGCAAGTCAACCCTTCTGCTGCACCTGAACGGCTGTCTGGCACCGAAACGTGGCGAGATCCGAATCGGTGACTGCCCGATTACGCGGCAGACAGTCGCTGCTGCCCGCAGGGCGGTGGGGCTTGTGTTCCAGAATCCTGACGACCAGCTTTTCATGCCCACTGTCTTTGAGGATGTTGCCTTCGGTCCCTTGAACCTCGGTTTCCCTGATGAGGAGGTGGAACGCCTCGTGGTGGCAGCCCTTGAGCGGGTGGGGATGGGGCATCTTCGCGACAGGCCGCCGTACAGGCTGTCGGCCGGTGAAAAGCACGCGGTTGCCATTGCGACTGTGCTCGCCATGTCGCCGGACGTGCTTGTCATGGACGAGCCATCGTCGAACCTTGATGTAAGAGGGCGAAGGCGGCTGATCGGCCTTCTGCAGGCATTTGAGCACACCCGGATAGTGGCAACTCACGACCTTGAACTCGTGGTGGAGGTGTGCAGTCGGGTGATGGTCATGAATGGCGGCGCAGTAGCGGCGGTTGGGCCGACTGTGGAAATCCTCGGCAACGAAGCCCTGATGCTGGCGCACGGCCTCGAGACTCCCCACATCCTGCGCCATCTGCATCCGCACTGAGGCCGGATAGATGCTAAGCGATGTACGTCTCTCCCGGCTGGGGGACTACAACTTCGCCAGCGCCGAGCGTGCGGAGATCCTGTGCCAACGTCTGTGATTGTTCAGTCTCGCCATGCACCACGAAAGCCTTGTCTACCTTTGGCCCCATGGCGGTGAAGTAGTCGCGGAATTCATTCCGGTCGGCGTGCGCACTGAGGGCATTGATTGTGTGAATCCGCGCCTGGACATCGTAGGCCTCACCGAAGATGTTGACCGGGTTCTGGTGCTCAACAAGCTTACGGCCGAGGGTGTTCTCGGCCTGGAACCCGACAAAAAGAATGATGTTGCGCGGATCAGAGACGCCGTGCTTGAGATGGTGAAGGATGCGGCCGCCTTCGCACATGCCTGAGGCTGAGATGATGATGGCCGGTCCGCGCATTTCGTTGAGCTTCTTCGAATCATCAAGGCTGGTGACAAAGGTCAGGCCGCGGAACCTGAACGGATCATGCCCGTTGAGAATCCTGTTGTAGGCCTCGCTGTCGAAGCAGTCCGTGTGCTTTTGAAACACTTCCGTGGCCTTTGAAGACAGCGGACTGTCGACGAATATCGGCACCGTGCCGATCCTGCCCTGGGTGCGCAGGTCGTGAAGTATGAACAGGATCTCCTGCGTACGGCCCACGCTGAAACTTGGGATGATCAGTTTCGACCTCTGGGTGGTGATATCCTCAATGAATCCCTTCAGGCGTCCTGCCACATCTTCTGCCGGCGGATGAATGCGGTTGCCGTATGTGCTCTCCGTAATCAGGATGTTGACGTCCTTGACTACAACCGGGTCGCGGAGAATGGGCATGTGCGGTCGGCCCAGGTCGCCGGTGAAAAGGAACCTGCGTCGCTTGCCATCCTCCTCGAAATCAATCGAAACGACGGCGGATCCCAGCAGGTGTCCGGCGTCATGAAAAGACGCCGTGGCATGCGGTGTTACCGCGAAGGACTGGCCGTAGGGAACACCCCTGAACGCCTCCATCGTGCCATCAATATCTTCAGGCAGGTAGAGAGGCTCGAACGGGTTCTTTCCGAGCTTCCCGCGCTTCTTGTTCACGAACTCAACGTCCTTTGCCTGGAGGTAAGCGGAGTCCCTCAGCATTATGTTGCACAGGTCAAGTGTGGCCGGCGTACACAGGATCTCTCCCTTGAATCCCTTGCGGACAAGGGTGGGTAGATTCCCGGAGTGGTCTATGTGAGCATGTGAGAGAAGGACGAGATCGATGGTCCTGGGGTCAAGAGGGAGGCGCCGGTTCTTCTCGAACGCTTCCTTCCGCCTGCCTTGATAGAGACCGCATTCGAGCAGGATCCTGACGCCGTCAATCTCGATCAGGTGCATCGATCCGGTTGTCGTGCCAGCCGCGCCGAAGAAGGAAATCTTCATAGGGTATTGCGTGACGAACAATACTGCATTATTGTAGCTGCAAATGGAATGGACCGTACTACATGTGAGGCCGAAGTGCGAGAAGAAAATGGCCGGCCATTGCGCCGCCCATTCGATCGACCACTATCTGCCGCTTCGGCGTGAGACAAAGGTGTACCAGCGGCGAAAGGTCATTGTAGACAAACCGGTGTTTCCCGGCTACGTCTTTGCCGACGTGCCCAAAGCCCAGCGCTTGACCGTGTTGAAAAGCAGCAATCTTGTCCGTATCATCGATGTTCTTGCCCAGGAGCGTTTTGTTCGCGAGATAGAGCAGGTGCGGCAGGCCCTTCAGGTGGACGCCACGCTTGGGGCCACGGCTGCCATCCAGAGCGGAAAGCCGGTGCGTATCACCGCCGGGCCATTCCAGGGCCTCGAGGGTGTCGTCGTAACGGCCCGCGGGGTGACGAGGGTCGTGTTGAATATCAACATGATAGGCCAGGGCGTGCGTGTAGATGTCGATGCCGATATGTTGGAGCTGATTGACGCCTGATGTGACGTATCCAGTGAGGTTTCACGCCATGCCGATATATGAATACCAGGTGAGGGATGGTGCTGACGGTTGTGACAGCTGCCGGCACGTGTTCGAGGTGTTCCAGAAGATGGCCGACCAGCCCCTAGATAAGTGCCCGGAGTGCGGGGCGGCGGTAAGCCGGATGATCTCGACACACGCCGTGGGTGCGTCGAAGAGCGGCTTCGATGCGAGGGCGAAGAATGCGGGCTTTCACAAGCTGGTCAAGCGCGACAAAGGTACCTACGAGAAGTCCTATTGAGCTATTGTCCGGCGTGACCGACTGCTATGTCGGAGATGTTGAAGTCGTCCGGCGTGGTTGCCAGGTCGCCGGATGTGAATGTCACCGTGTGCTGGCCAGGACTGAGGTTGCCGATGTTGAGGGCGATTGAGTTCTGTCCGTTTGCCGCGTAGCCCGCTACCTGTCCGTCGAGAAGGATGGCGTTCACCCCTTCGTTGTCGATGAAATTGTTGTAGTCGCCGGCACGATCGCCGGCGGAGAATGACAGGAACAATGCCCCGCCATCCGCGTAGTTGGCATAAGCAATCATCTCCGGCGTGAGTGTGAATGCTATTCTGTAATTGAGGCCCTCGTTGATTACGTTGCCGTTGGGGTTCGTTCCGCTGTTGCCGAGGTGATGGATGCCGGCGTACTCCTGCGACGGCGAGGGTGAAGGCTGTTGCTGCGGGGTGCCGGGTGACGTGTCCGGCTGCGAGCTTCCGCCGTCCGCAAGGTCAAAATTCCGCATATTCCTCGTAACGCCCGCATCGACTTCCATCGCGGCCGTGGCTTCGTCAAGTGCCGTCTTGTCCGGGGCCTCACCATCCCGTTTCATCGTGGTGCCGAGCTGGGAAAGAACCCCGAGGGTGGCTTCTCCGAAAAGCGACACCGTTACGACAACGCCGATGGCAATGATGGCCGCAATCACCACGTACTCTGTTAAAGCCTGACCGCCCTTCCGGTTCAGCCCGGAAGGGCGTGTTGGCGGGTTCCCGGCGTTGTCAGCCCGAAAGACCGTCTCTCCAACCCTGCAGCACCTTCTCATGATTTCAGCATACGGTGCGGCGATACGTCGATCAAGCCTGCTGTAGCCCCCCCGGTCAGAAGGCCCAGGTGAGGCCCACGTTTACCATGGGGCTGTCGAGGCTCGTTGTGCCCATGTCCTGGCCGCCGAAGGTTTCGCGGGTCTCGGTGATGTCGAACTGGTAACCGACGCCGAGATGGAACCTGATGCCGTCCACTATCTCGTTTTCCAGGTTCACACCCAGCAGGCCGACAAATGCGCTATCGGTCAGTATCCTGTCCTTGAGATAGGATGTGTCGTATCCGTCGTCGGTTGTGATTTCGGCGCTGATGTTGGATTCCATGAACAGGTAGCGCAGCCCCATTTCAAAGACAATCGCCACCCGGTCAGAAACATTGTTGCGGTAGATGGCGGAAACTCCGACCGGCGTGATGTCCACGTCGCCCGAGATGAAGGTCGACATGTAGCCAGCCTCGTCAGACGCTTCCGAGAATTCGCTCTTTGCCGTCCACGACGCGAATCCGATGCTGAGCGCGGTTGCGAACGACTCATTGGCCCAGAACCGCGCCTGCAGCTCGACACCGCTGCCCCCATCCCAGTCTTCCGCACGCTGTGGCATGAACACCTGGAGCCTGGTGACGACATCAGGTTTGGGCACCTCTGCCGTTGCCGTGATTGCCGGCATCGCCGCTACCAGTGCTGCTGTCAATACTGCCTTCGCTGTTTTCATCCTACGCCTCCTTTGCTGTGTTGCTCTGATGTTCCGCTGATACCCGACACGAAGTTGAGAGATTCATTCCCGTCCTACTTGTCCCGCAGCAAGGAGCTGAGGCGGCTGCTGCGGTTGCCGCCGGTGACAGGTGAAGCACCCGGTGTCTTGCCAGTAGAGACGGACGGCGTGCCGGCGGTGTTTCCCGCCGGAGTTCCTGAGACCCGGGCTGTATTGCCATAGCTGGAACCGCCTCTGCTAATGGCTGATGTCGGTGCTGACCTGGTCTGCGACTGTGGTTTCGGCGTGGCAGGAGTCTCCGTGCTGGCCGGTGGCTGCACTGTGGTCCCTGTCTTTTTGCGAAGGATATCCAACAGGGCGGAAGATCTCCTGTCAGACGTGGTCGTGGACCTTGTGTGTGTGGTGGCCGGGGCCTGGACTGTCGCCGGTTGCGCTGGAGTCACGGTGGCGGGGACCGGCGTGCTGTGCCCGGTGGTGCTGCTGCGCGTGACAACGCGCGAGGCAGTCGGTGTAGAGGCCGGTGTTCGTGACGCTGTTGCCGCACTTCCGCCGGTCACAATGCGCTGCAGGCTCTCTGTCCGGCGGCCGGTGTTTGAGACAACGGTGCGCGGGAGCGCCGGGAGCGTTACGTTGCCACGTGCCGTGTGCGTCTCGCGAACGGATACGGTGTCGCTGAAGATCCTGCGTGAAAGCTCGCGTGGAACACCGACACGACGCGGATTCGTCTCGGTGAAGCAGTGGGACGGAACGAACGAGTAGTGCCAGTCGGTGAGTCCGAAATCGCAGTCGACGGAAACACCGCGGCCGTGATACGTAAACCCCAGTCCGGGGTTGTAGTAGGCCTCAGGAGGAAGTGGCGCCCAGCCGACATAGGAGTCAGAATGCCGCCACTGCACCCACGACGGTGCCCAGACCATGTCTGGCACCCAGACCCACCTGCGACCTGTCACATATGTCCAGCGCCCATAGTGGAACGGCGCCCATCCCCAGGAGTACGTCGAGCGCCAGCACCACCCATCGTCAGTCCACTCCCACGAGCCGTTGTCGTAGTACGGCCGCCAGGAGCTGTCAAATACCGTCACCAGTGGCTGCCACACACGACCATAAGGGGCCACGGTAATCCAGACACCGTGGGGTGCCAGGGCGCCGTAGAAGTCGTCGACGGTCTTGACCACCGGTGGGGCCACAGCCGCTGGCGCGAGGTTCTGCACGATGATTGCGCGGGTTGAGGAGCCGTCGCCGCCTGCAGGTGCAGGAGCGGAGCCCATGCCTTCCTGTATGGATGCAAGAAGCTGTTTCCTTATCATGGCCAGTATTGTCCTTGGCGGAATACCCAGGTCGTACAGGGCTTGGACCGCCTGCTCATCTGTCATTCCTGTCCCGTCCGTGGCTGTGTAGTCCACGCTGTCGCCGGCTGACGCAGATTCCTGGATCGTTTCTTTTATCATTGCCAGCAGGGACTCCGGAGGGAGGCCAATGTCGCGCAGGGCCTGTACCGCCTGGACGTCGGTTATGCCGTCGGCCTCGTTGTCTGCCGCGTTGGCGGCTCCGGCTGTGCCGGCCGGGCACCCCAGCAGACCCGTCAGCAGTACTGCCGCAGCGATTATCATCGTTCTCATGTTTGACTCCTTTCTCGTCTGATTGCTATTGCCCCTCTACTTGATCTGACGTAGCGCCTCCCTGGTTTATTCACACCCAATCTTGTTTTGACCGTGATCTCGTATCGGATACACTGCTTGCAGTTGCCGGAGCGGGTTGTAATGATGATCTTGTCTGGTAGTGAGAGAGGCCGGATCTGTGCCTGTTTAGGGCGCAAACGGTGCGGGTACGCCGCAAGAGACTCGTTTTCTGCAGTTTGTGGTGAATAAGAGCCATGCCTGAAGCGTCCAAACTTATGGGAGAGGGTGTAGATCAGCTTGTGCTCAAGGCACAGGAGGGTGATATGGACGCGTTTGCCACAGTGTTTGAGGGGTTCAGGCCGGATGTCTTCAAGGTGGCATGTCGTCTTGTGGGGACAGAGGACGCAAAAGACGTTGTCATGGAAGCCTTCCTGAAGGCGTGGAAGGCGATTCCCCGATTCGGCCGCAGGTCGTCGCTGAGGACGTGGCTGTACAGGATTACCTACAATTGCGCGATCGATTTCCTGAGGATGCGGCAACACCGTGGCGAGGAGCCGTTGACGGATCCCGCAGCCGGCGACGGGCGCACGGCCGAAATGGAGGACGAGGCCAGCCGGACGCCGGACGAGATTCTGGGCGATGCGGAGACGAATCAAAGAGTGTCGTCTGCGCTTGCGCGCCTGCCATTTGAGCACCGGGTGACTCTCGAGTTGAGGTATTCGGACGGCCTGAGCTACATGGACATAGCCTCGGCCACTGGCGTATCCATAGGAACCGTCATGTCCAGGCTATTCAACGGCAAACGGAAGTTACGAAGGATACTGGAAGCGGAGCCAACATGATGAAGAAATTTACATCAGGACGGATCAAGGAACTGCTGGGTGGCCGGGCTTCGGCGCAGGCTCCTGATGCCGTGGAGTTCTGGTCCGACTTCAGGGCCAGGGCGAAGCTGGTCAACCAGGACAGGCTTGGCGAACCGGTGGCTGTGCCGTTCGCAGTTCGGTGGAGGGTGGCTGCAACGGCCTGTGCCGCCGTTGTGGTGGCGGCCGGCGGGCTGTTCCTGTTCAGGGGTGACCCTGGAGAGGAGCCAACCGGCCAGATGACTCTTGACGTCACGGCGGCCCACAGCGCAGTATTGGTGATCGAGGATGAGTCCAGTCAGGGGACTATCGTGTGGATAGTTGGCATGGAGGATGGGGAGAGCAACGGAGACAGAGCATGAAGACGACCCTGCTTGCAACGATCCTGTTTACCGCGATGCTTGCCGCGCCGTGCCTTGCCCAGAGCCAGTTCTCGATCAGGCTTGTTGAGGCGAGGCAGAGCGGTGGTGCCGATCCGCAGGATGGGGTGGGGCTCGAAGATGTCATTGACATGCTGAAGCGACATCTGGTTTCGGCCAGATACCGGTTTGTCGATTCCTGCACAGTGAAGCTTCCGGCGGATGACACACTCACCTTGGGAGAATACACCGTGAAGTGCTCCGGGAACCGGAAGAACCTGTCTGTGACGGTACTGAGGTTCGGGAAGCAGGTTCTCAAGACGGCGAGCGTTCAGCTGAAGGACAAAAAACCGTTCATTATTGGCGGACTGCCAGGCAAAACCGGATTGATGCTGCTGGTTTTCATGGGCGCCGACTGACGGCGCTTCCAGTGTTTCTAGTAATCCTCGAACATTGCTGCTTTGCGCAGCGACATGATGACCCACTCCGCGGCCTTGTATGTGGCCAGAGCGGCATCAAGGCCGAATGGCACACCAAGGATTCCCACCGACAGCCTCAGGATGTAGGAATCGCACATGGTGTAGAGGTAGAACAGGGAATAGAAGGGGATAAACAGGCAGAGAAGTCCCGTCATGATGTTGTCGGCGAAAGCATCGACCACCACCGTGAAGTGGAGAACGAGCAGGGCCGCCAGTGCGCCTTTGACAATGAACTCGCGATCAGATTGGCCGAGAAGCACAAACCTGAGCAGTCCCAGCAAGATTATGCCGATGATGAAAATCAGCCAGATGGTAAGGAGACTGGGCGTCCATGATATGATCCGTTTGCGCTTCCTGACCCGCTCGCGCCTGGCGTGGGCTGCGCGAAATGCTGTCATGGTACTGCGTTCAAGAGGTGATGGGCCTTCAGGGGCCTTCTCTCTTGGCGGCGGCGGCTTGGGGCCGGCCGGAGCAATGTTCGGGACGGAGAGCTTTACGCCGCAGGCCCGGCACTTTGCCATTTCAGGGTCGACGTATTCCGAGATGGACGTCTCAGCACCGCACTCCCCGCATCTTACGGCAATGTCAGCCATGTCTGCACCCTCTGCCTGTTGGCCGCAAACTCAAATTCCATCCGGATGTCCTTCACCGTAACAGATTGCTGACGATCGTGTCAATCGGCTGAGCCAAGCCACCTCTGAAGGCGCATTGCCTCACAATTAATGACACCGAAACCGAGAAGGTGAAAAGGGCTGAATAAGGGTATTGCCTCACAATCATGACACCGAAGACAATGAGGGCATGAAAATGAGCAACGAAACCTGAAGGGACAGACCTCTCCACCACCTCTAACAGATTGCGGGCGATCGTGTCAATCGGATGAGCCAAGCCTGAAGGCGAAACCTGAAGGGACCGAAACCTGAAGGGACAGACCTCTCCACCACTTCTCCACCACCTCTGGACCTCCTGAAGGGACAGACCTCTCCACCACCTCTGGACCTCCTGAATGGAAACCTGAAGGAAACCTGAAGGGACACCTGAAGGGACAGACCTCTCCACCACCTCCCGAAGGGACAGACCTCTCCACCTCCTCTGCAATTGTAACATCTGACGCATCAGCCATTTGCGAACAGGTTGTCCCTCAAATGAGTCGGAATCAAGGCCGGTGGCTCCGGCTGGAAACCTGCCGGGAAGAGAGTCAGCCTTCGCTATGACGGCTTTGCGCGGCCGACCGGGCACGTTTTTGGGTGTCGCGGCGGCGCATGATGGCATCGCCGAGTCGCGAGAACGCCAGCCTTACAAACAGGCCGCGAACAATGGCCCATTTGCCCGGGCCGCGCGCCAGCGCCGCGGTCTTTTCGGCAGAGACATCCGCGCGCGAGGGCTGAGGGAAAACGATGTTGTACTCCGGATACGGCCTGCCGGCGGCCCTCAGGAGACCGAGCCGGATCGATGCGCCAACTTTCTTGTAGCGAACAATGGAGTCGAACTGGGACGGGAGCATTGATCGCTGGATAGGCTCGATGTGGAGATCACCGGACTTCACTGCGCTGTCAACGGTGCATCGGCCGGCGTCGGTCCGGGTGAGCAGTAGCGACCAGCCACCTTCATATGGGTGTCTGCCGGTTGCGTCGCGGATCCACGGGTCCATGACTGACACATCCGCAAGCTCAGCGGAGAAGTCGATGCACGTCAGGCATCGCGATGGCCGGAAGAAGGTCTTGAGGTAGTTGAATGTCGCCTTAATGTCCGCGCTGCGGGGGCGACGCACCTCGCCGTTCCTGAGCGTGATCGTCACGCCACCTGGCCATTGCCCGCCACGGTACTCCAGCCTTGCCACGTCATCAGGCTTTACTCCGCACACCTTCAGCAGTTGTTCAGAGGCTTCCATCTCAAAAGTGCTGTTGCAGGCGAGACCGATGGCCAGAACGATGTTGTCGGCCTTCGGCCTGCGGGCATTCTGCAGTTTTCTGAGCGCGTGTATATGGCAGGGCAGTCCCACGACGGCGGTTTTGAGGCCGGACCTGGCAATCTCGCTGAGCTTCTCCATCTGAGTGACGATCGTGTACTTGGACTGGGAGGCGGCCAGGACGTCATCAATATTGCCCGTCAGCAGCGGAGTTGCCCGGCATGGCTGCCGCGGGTCCATCCCACACACGAGAACCTGCTCGACTGCGCCGGTTTTGAGCATATGCCGGAGCAGGCAGGAAACAACCCCGCCGCTGCTGCCGGCAGAGCGGACTGCCGGCTCCATCGCGTGGCCGACGAAGGAATCCAGCACATGACCTACGGCGTCGAGTGGTTCAGGCGCGGTATTGAACAGTTTCTTGTATGCAGCCTGGAAGTCGAAATGGGCGGGGCAGGGGATCATGCAAAGCCCGCAGTCGGTGCATTTGCCGGCATCCGGGCCTCTAACTGGAAAGAGGTGTGCGTCCTTTGTGATCAGGTTCATGGGACAGACGTTGAAGCATGCGCCACAGCGGACACAGAGGCCGTCGGCGGCTATGTCCCAGGGCTTTGCTGACTCGGTTGGTTTCGTCAAGGCAGCCTCAGGTTCTTTTTCTCTTCACTTCGGCCGGCGAACCGAACGCCACGGAGTAGTCGGGAATGTCGCGAGTTACCAGTGAAGCGGCTCCGATAACGGATCCCTTGCCGATAGTGACGCCGTCCAGCACTATTGCCCCGGCGCCAATCCAGACGTCGTCGCCGATTGTGACACCACCCTTCGTGTCCGATCCCTGGAGCATCATGGGGACATCAAGCCGGTCAATCTTGTGGCCGCAGCAGCCGATGTAACTGTAGCCGGCAACCAGCACATGACGGCCGATGGTCACCTTGCCATCTGTGCAGGCAATGCGTGCGAGGCCGCCGATGCTGGAGTGTTCGCCAATTTCGATCTCCCCGTTCCGGGCGTTGAGGATGGCGCCCCTGCCGATGATCACGTGCGGGTGGAGCCGGATAGCGGCGTCGTCGGATCCCCTTACCCCCAGATGTGCGAGGTCCTCGATCACACAGTCACGCCCCAGCGACATCTTGCCGGGTTGCCTGAGGGATACACCGACCCCGATTATGGCGCCCTTGCCCATGCTTCTGAACAGTCCGCGGTAGAATATGCGACGGAGGAAGAGGCCGGCGCAGCCAGGTCTGTATGCCAGCCACCAGGTGAGAAACTCGTACCTGAGCAACCGGGTCAGGCTCCGGTTGCCGATTACCCGGTCAGCATACTTGCCGAAAGGCCCGGCGGGTTCATCGCAGCACGCAGTGGCTGCCGTCTGCCCGCATTCTGGCTCACTATGCGTTTCAAGGCTCATAATTGTGCGAGCATAGGGCTGGTGAGGCAGAAACTCAAGCTCCTATCTGAGAGTCGGTCGTGGAAGGTGGTGTGTGGATCCTGGTGGTCCGTCTCGCCGCTGAGTTCAATGGCCGACTGGTGGCTGTTGCTGGCAGGCGCGGGGGGGGCTAATTCTTCTTGTTTGTGGGGACTTGTTCTGTATTAATACCCGTCCTTTCACGCCGCTGTGTGCAGATTGTGCGGGGTTCCGTAATGAATACAGAGAATACAGAATCGACAGCCGGTCAACCGATGGGTCTTGTAGCCAGGGGATCCGTGGTTCTGGCGGCACTTGGAGTTGTCTTTGGCGACATTGGAACCAGTCCGCTCTACGCCCTCAGGGAGTGTTTTAACCCTGCGAATGGACTGAGTGCGACCCCTGACAACGTTCTTGGTGTGGTTTCATTGGTGTTCTGGTCGCTGGTAGTGGTGGTTCTCGCGAAGTATGTGCTTCTGGTTTTGCGCGCGGACAACCGCGGCGAAGGCGGTATCCTGGCGTTGGCCACGCTGGTGGGCAAGGGGAAAGCGCACGGGTCGCGCGGATATCTGGTGCTGATGGTGCTGGGCATGCTTGGTGCAGCCCTGCTGTACGGCGACAGTGTCATAACGCCGGCCATTTCAGTCCTCAGCGCAATTGAAGGCCTGAACGTAGCCACGACCAGGTTCCAGCAATACATCGTTCCACTGACGATCTTTGTCCTTCTCTGCCTGTTCCTCCTTCAGCGGCGGGGTACAGCCACGGTCGGCATCCTCTTTGGCCCTGTTCTTCTTTTGTGGTTTGTGACAATCGGACTCCTGGGGCTGGTGTCAATTGTGCGGAATCCTTCGATTCTTCTGGCGCTGATCCCGTCGTATGGAGTGACCTTTCTCTTGGAGAACGGACGGCAGGGGTTCTGGATACTTGGTTTTGTCTTTCTCGCCTTGACCGGTGCAGAGGTGCTTTATGCCGATCTTGGCCATTTTGCGAGGAAGCCAATAACGCGCGCCTGGCTGTTTGTGGTCTTTCCGGCGCTGATTTTGAACTACTGCGGGCAGGGTGCCCACCTGCTTGCTGAGCCTGGCGACGTGGAGAATCTCTTCTATCGTCTGGCTCCGTCATGGGCGCTCTATCCGATGGTCATTCTCTCCACGTTTGCCACTGTCATTGCCTCGCAGGCTGTTATTTCCGGGGCGTTCTCGATTGCGCGGCAGGCAATGCAGCTTGGGTTCTGGCCGCGGATGCAGGTGATTCATACCTCGCAAAGCAAGGTTGGGCAGGTATATCTGCCGTTTGTCAACTGGGCGCTTCTGGCTGGCACTGTTTTTCTGGTAATCATGTTCCGTGAGTCCGGCAATCTCGCATCCGCCTATGGTATTGCGGTTTCGAGCAACATGCTCATCACCACGGTGCTCATTACCGTGATCATACACAAGATCCTGAACGTGAAGTCGGTCCTCGTGTACCTGATTCCGCTGCTCTTCCTGGTAATGGATGTGTGCTTCTTCGGGTCCAATGTCATCAAGGTTCGGTCAGGCGGCTGGCTGGTTCTGATCATAGCTGGCGGGGTGTTCATACTCATGACCACGTGGCGGCGCGGCAGGCTGTTGCTCGCTGAGCAGGCGGATTCCCAGTCTGTGAGCATCGAGGGCTTCATTGTGGATGTCAACAGGCAGAAACCGGTGAGGGTGCCGGGCATCGCTGTCTTCTTCTCTGGCAACCCGGCCGGCACGCCGCGTGCCTTGCTTCATAACTACAAGCACAACATGGTGATTCACGAGCGCAATGTAGTCCTGTCGGTCCGAACCGAGGAGCAACCGTTCGTCAGTGTTGCTGACAGGCTGCAATTTGAAAACCTCGGTAGCGGCTTCTACCGGGCTATTGTCCGGTACGGGTTCAGTGAGACTCCTGACGTGCCCGCGGCACTGAAGCTGGCGCCGGAGTCGGAAATCAAGTTCGAGCCCATCTATACCACCTTCTTCCTCGGCAGGGAGAGCATGGTCTTCACGCACCGCAGGAACATGGCTTGGTGGCGCAAGAAGCTGTTCGGCCATATGTCGCGGAATGCCCTCGATGCCACAAGGTTCTTCCAACTGCCGGCCAACCGTGTGGTGGAACTCGGTTCGCAGGTTGAACTCTGATACTGGATGCCGCCTCAGTCCCCGCCTGCGTGGCTGGTCACGAGCCGCTCCTGCAGCGAAAGCCCCCAACAGCCTGCATTCCGGCCGTGTGCCGCAAGTCGGCGGTGGTTGCCTGGGAATGATTCGATGCAGAAGGCCGGGCGCCGTAGTTAGCCCCGCCGCCGGCGCATCACCGGCTGGTTGAAGTAACCCCGGCGGACGGCCGGGAATTCCGCGTGGATGCGCGTGATCAGGCAGCCGATGCCCAGGCAATTGGCCTTGTGCGATGGTAGCGCACGTTCCACGGTGTCCATGTACAAGTCAGGGTCTATGTTCAGGTTCCGCCACTGGATCATGTCCGGACTGAACCGTGCCAGCAACTTTGAAAATGCCGAGTACTCGGCCCGATCGTCCGTGACACCGGGGAAAGTGAGGTAATTCGCCGATACCCGGAGTCCGGACTTGCGGGCGACGCTGAAGCTTTCCTCCACATCCGCAAACGAGTAGTCCCGGCAGCGGTAGTAGGCCTCATAGAGCGGGCCGCGGGCGCTGTTCAGCGAGATGCGTATGCTGTCGAGTCCCGCATCGGCAAGGCGGCCGACTGCCAACGGTCTGCTGCCGTTGGTGTTGAGGTGGATGGTGCCGCGCGCGGTTTCCTGCCTGATCGCGCGGATGGCGTCTTCGATCAGTTTCCACTTCATGAGTGGCTCGCCCTCGCACCCCTGGCCGAAGCTGATTACTGCACGCGGCGCATGCTCGAGATGAGGCACGGCGAGTTGGACGATCTCGGCAACTGTTGGAGTGAACCCGATCCGCTCCTGCGGTGACTTGATGGTTCCGCGTGGTTGCTTCGAGATGCAGCCGAGGCACGCGGCATTGCACGTGCCGGTGACGGCAACAGGCGCCTCCCAACGGCCAAGGAAGAGATTGGCCGCGTTTGGACAGTGGTAGCGGAGCGCGCACACAAGGCCGTGGTGTCTCAGGAGACGGTTGTGCGGGGCTTTCCCCAGCATGTGCTTCACTCGCCGTCTGACCTCGGCCTCATCGAAGCTGCCGGGGTCGTGCTTCGGATCCTTGTCCACGCGCACGGCTGGTACATGGAGGCGGCCACGGTGCCAGCAAACGGCACAGTAGCAGTAGAGCGGCAGGACCGGTGCGCAGTCCTGCCGGTCGAACGCGGCCAGTGCCGTGGCTGTGTAGCCGGGCGGCAGGAAGGCGGCGATAGCCGTGCCGTCAGTCGTTCGTATTGCTTTGCCGTGCGCCCCGTAGCCCACCGCCAGCCTGCCCGGCAGCAGATAGAGAGTGCTGCCGCGGGGCAGGGGAACGAGTGATGACGAGTCGAGCGGACGGATCGTTGATCCGCTCCGGCCGGCGGCGGCAAGCTCAGGCACATCGGTCACCGTGCCGTTCTCGTCCGCCATAAGTGCTGTTGGAAACATGACCATAGTATCTCCCCGTTCGTCATACCGCTACCATGCCGGTCAGATGAAATCAAGCGGTGGTGTCGTTCGTCCCACTAGCCACGCTGTCCCACAACCCAACAACCTCTGCCCCGTCAGGCGCCTGATTGAATCGAAATCGCTATCGGTATCGCTACCGGGTCTCAATTCCGACTCCGACTCCGATCCCGACAGCGATTTCGAAGTCCCCGCGGCGGCATGCCGCATCCTCCGCTGGTGCCGTGGTGCCCTCACCACGGCGGCTGGCCCAGCGCATCCCCCCAACCAACAGCCCAGTAACTCAACAATCCGGCAATGTATTTCCACTCATGTTGCCTTTTCAGCAAGTAACCCTTGACGAATCTCCCATGGCATGAGAACTATAGTTCCCATACAGATCCAACGCCGGCTGTTGCATGCAAAAGGAGGAATGCATCATGACACAGGTGCAAGAGTCTACTACTGCCCGAACAGGCGCCCAGTCAAGTCACACCCGGGCGCGGCAGGCGATCCTGATAAACCCGATCTCTTCGGCCGACTGCGTGAATGCATTCCTGGCACGGATTGGATATCCGCAATGAACAACATCCGCTACCCGGGACCTCTGGCAGGCAACAGGCCGGCGATATGCCTTGCCGGCCTCGACTGGCCGCAGTTGTGGTCTCGTGTCCAGGGTCCGCTCAGGGCTGAAGGTTATACCATCGGCACCCTCAGGACCTATCGGCACGTTCTGCGTTCATTCAGCCGATGGTTCTATTCGACCCCGGAACGTGTCACCGCCAGGGCTGTGAAAGCCTATATCCTTGCGCTGACCGACCGGCACTGCTCGTGGTCATGGACCTCCACCAACATCTCCGTGCTCCGCACGGTGTTCGACCACCTTTCCGGCATGTCTGTTTGCGCCAGCCTTGTGACCCCGAAACGGCCGCAACACCTGCCGCACATCATTGGCAGGCCTGACATACTGCGCATCCTCACCGCCGCCGACACCCCGAGGGACCAACTCCTCCTCGGCCTGCTGTACGGCTGTGGCCTGAAGGTGGCCGAGGTGTGCGCCCTGAAATGGGCCGATATCGATACCGTGAACAGTCAAATGCGGGTCGGGACCGGCCGGACCGCACGGAGCGTGGCGATACCGACCCGGCTCCTTCCCCTCCTGGCCAGGGGTGTGGCGATATGTGCCGCCACGGACCACGTCTTCAGGGGCAACAGGGCCGGAGCGCATCTCTCCCCGCGTATGGCCGAATATGTCCTGCGGAAGGCCGCCACACTGGCTGCGATCGACACACCGGCCTGCTGTATGACCCTGAGGCACAGCTATGCTGTGCACAGCCTGCAGGATGGCGCGACCATCCGTGAGGTCCAGTACGCCCTCGGCCTGCGCAGTATCCACAGCGCAATGCTTTACCTGCGGTGCCTAGTGCCGGCCGGTGCCGTCAGTCCGCTCACAACCATCGAAGCCGCGCTACCTGAGCTGGGGCCGGATATCCCTGTAGCCCTGCCGTTTGAGCCGCCTGACCTTTCAATCGGCGAGCGAATCCGCCTCTTCTATCGGTCATTGCGCCTTCACGTGAAGGCCCGTTACTTATCGTTTCGGCATGCCATTGGCGGCGATTGACCCGCGAACCGGCAACCTGCGGCGGCAGTCTTACGGCGGAGCTCTGCCCGCGTCCCACCAAGTGGCGTAGGAAGCTCCACTTTATCCTTCCCTCCCAACCCGAAAGTGCTAATCTCACCATCAAGGTGGTGGTCATCAT